>JAEWSD010000168.1 GCA_023398615.1 Bacillota bacterium | reverse complement strand
AAAATCAGTCTCAGGATTTTTGGAGAAGAGCCACGGAGTCTGTGCCATGTCTGCAATCGCCTGAATAAGATTATTTTTTACTTGATTGGCATAATTCATAGGAAACCTCCTTGTAAATAAAAACGATTTATTTCTAATTACAAGGGCCGCTCTCGCTACCTCTGAAAAACAATCAGTAGCGAGAGCGGCCGCATATTTTTGAGTTTGTGTCAAGTAATTTCATAAAAAAATGGTTAGACCCCTTTTTAAGAATCTAACCATGTAGGTTAACTAACTGACATTGGCTGTGAACAGTAACAGGCATATACATTTATCACCCAGCATGCTATAATAAGAAAAATACTGTTTTGTATTCGATAGCAGATTAATCGAAGCGCAGGAAAGGGGTAAAATGAGGGAATTAAATGAATTAATTAAAGCAAAATCGATGGAAGCTCCGAAGAACTTACAGAAATCACTTGATAAATTGGTTAATAAGCTGGAATCCTTTACGCATTGCCCGGTCGATCTGAAAGAATATAAACGAATGGAGCCGTTTGCTTCCGATTCCGAACTGGTACGTTGCATCATAGACATAATGAAGAAGTATAAAATTCCCGAGGAAGAGTTTGCTATCTTTGATACTGTCTCATATTGGTATTGTATCGCGCTGCTTTCTTTTGCCGGCGGAGAAGAAATTAAAACATTTCTGGAATCACTTACTAAGGAATTGATGGAGAGTCACCATCGTGACCTGGGACTTCTGAAAAGGAATATGAATATGTTAAGCGAACTTACCTATTTACATAGCATGGAAGTTACGATAGACGAATATTTTCATAATATGGATCTCCATTCGGAAGCGTATAAATGGGCAGGGGAGATCGGATTACAGATTCCGGATGAATTCTGGGTTATGGAATTTGTACTGAGTACGGACGGTGATATAAAATATGCCTTTCAGTTATCCGACGATGAAAAAGAAAACCGTTTGGAAATAAGCGTTAAATGCCATACCCCCAGAGGTAATGGTCAGTGCTATGAGATCAAAATGAAAAATTATTTAAATGATATCAGGGTAAGGTATGATAATCTGAGTGATTGCCGGAATCTTTACTTTAAAAATCAAACGATCCCACTTAAGAATGCAAACAGCATCCGTGCATTAAAAGAACTGATAAGTGAGATTGAGCAGAGGACAGGCTTATCTTTCGAACGCAAATTAGCGTACTTCAGAGGCCCTAAAGGTGTAAAAAAAGATGCTTTGCAAAAATGGATAAGGTTATCCTGATATCATTAAAGAAGGGTACCGGCAGATTGAAAAGAGGAATATTATGTCAGTTACGATACAAAATAAGCTTAATCCTATATTTGAAACGATAATGCTGCTTGGCATAGATTATGAGATGGATCGTGCAAAAGAAGAGACGGTATCAAAGCTGAATGAATTAGGCGGTGATGGGGAAGCCATATTCAGGAAGCATTTAAAAGAGTTTGAGAAATATGCAAGTGTTTTTCAAAAAAACAGGGTAATTACGGAGGGAGAGGATTTTTATTTTAAGGAGGTTTCCCTGGATTTCTATATAACCTTCACCTCTTTATTTTTTATCCGGGAAGGTTTTATTGATGAAATAGGCCAGATGGATAATGAACAGCTTACCGGGATAATAATTGAAAATAGTGAGGAATTATTTGATAAAACAATTCCGGATTATTCACAGGAGCACTATGAAGACTTCATAAAATCCGGCAGCCTGATTGCATTGGTAGACGGAATGCAGCTAAGTGAAAGCGAAAAATGGAAAACATTCTTAATCCTCCGGAATCCGCATGAATATTACAGCCGCTTTGCCGGGATTATAAAGAGCAATATACCGGCTTACGAGAAGGCATATAAGGCAATCGAAATATCGATCGATAAGTACATCGGCGGGTTTATAAAAGCACGGTCAAAGGATGCACAGGGAGGACTTATCGGGCTGGATAAAGAATTGAAAGGCAATATTATCAGTACGGTAATTCCGTCTATGGCATTGGCGGCGGGAGGGCTTATCAGCTTCAAAGGTTACTATTACGGCCTGCTGCTTGATAAGATATATGCTGAGATCAATAAAAAAGGCAACGGCAAAGAATATCTTATAGGATGCCTGAAAGCGCTCAGTGATAAAAGCAAGCTGGAGATTCTTATTACTTTGAAGTCCTGCCCGAAATATGCGACAGAACTGGCCGAACAGCTGGGCATTACCACAGCTACCGTTTCCCATCATATGAGCACGCTCTTAACTTGTGAAATGATTTATCTGGAAAAAGAAAATGGTAAAATATATTATCACGTTAATGACGAAGCAATCCGGAACATTTTGGAGCAGCTCCGCAGTATATTGTTATGATTGGCGGCTTGAGACTGCTGCAAAATTTATTATACAAGTTTTGCTGCAGTCAATGTTTTTGAAATTATGTTAGATAATTATCTAAAATAGTTGACGCATATCTAATAATATGTTATAAATTAACCATCAATGATTAATCGTAACAATTAATATACGGCGGATGGATTCCGCCGGGATTGGAGGGTAATTTATGAATAAGGAAAAGGGGAACAGGAAGGGCAGCTTCTATTGGAAGGTATTGCAAAAGGACCGTGCACTCCTGGCAGTCAGTCTGCTATTTAACATTATATCAGCCGCCGCCGGTGTTTTTATAGCCGTTTTTCTGCAGAAGCTGGTTGACTTTGCCGTTGCGGGCGACAAAAGAGGGTTTACCGACACGATAATAGCGGCATTCCTGTACATATTAGCATATGCATGTTTCTATTATATTTACGCTTTCCTTAGTAAAAAGCTGTTGCTAAACGTTACAAGGAGATTAAGAGAGGGCGTCTTTGACGGAATATTCCGGAGATGTTACCGGGATTTCTATGAGGTTAACAGTGCGGATTATATTTCCGTATTAACAAATGATTTGAAAATGGTAGAGGATAATTACCTGCTTCCTTTATTCTCCATTGTGGAGTATACGGTATCCTTTACCGCAACCTTGTTACTCCTGCTGAAACTAAGCCCGATGATAACCTTGATACTGTTTGTCAGTATGCTCATTATGTTTCTTGTACCGGGCACCATTGGAAAATTCCTTCAAATAAAGCAGGAACGGCTTTCCGACCAGTATTCGAAATTTACGGCGAGGATAAAGGATTTCTTTTCAGGATTTGAGGTCATCCATTCCTTTAATCTGATCAGTCATATCAGAAGGGATTTTGACCGGCAGAATAAAGAGCTTTCGGAAATAAAATATAAGGCCGACCTGCTCTTTGTCCTGAACAATTCCGCCTCTGAGTTCCTCGCGCTTTTCTCACAGATCATTACCATATTTGTGACCGCTTATCTGCTGCTGACCGGGCATATTACAATGGGAACACTTCTGGCAATCATCCAGCTGTCGGGCAGTTTTGTAATGCCATTACTGATGCTCATGCAGAATTTCCCTAAAGTACAAAGTGTCGTACCCATCATGAAGCGTATGGAGGAGATGGAGGGATATCGGAACAATTCGGATAGCAGATCGGATAAGCCGGAATTCGACGACAGGATAACGGTCTCGGACCTCTCCTTTTCCTACGATGAGGATAAGCCTGTTTTAAAAGATCTGACTTTTGCTATAGAAAAAGGGAAAAAGTACGCAATCGTCGGAGGAAGCGGTTCCGGAAAGTCAACCCTGGCAAAGCTGCTGTTAGGCTGCTATAACAATTATGAGGGCAGGATTACATACGACGGTAAGGATATCAGGAATATACCAAGCCGTGAGATCAGTACATTTGCTTCGATGATCCATCAGAATGTCTATCTGTTTGATAAATCGATCAGGGAAAACGTCTGCCTGTATGACGACTATCCGGAGGAAAAGCTTGAGAAAGCCCTGATTTCAAGCGGTGTCGCAAAGTTCCTTCCGGAAACGGCACAGCAGATCGATACCCCCGTAGGAGAAAACGGAGCCGGTCTGTCCGGAGGCCAGCGTCAAAGAATCGCGATAGCTAGGGCTCTGATAAGAGAAACCCCGTTGCTGATTCTGGATGAGGGAACCTCGGCAATTGATCTGCAGACCTCGAATGAGATTGAGCAGGGACTGGTACGGAATAAAGGGCTGACCTTAATTACAATCACCCACAAATTGAATGAAGAGCTTTTGAAAATGTATGATCAGATTATTTACATGGATAGAGGGAGGATAGCGGACTTGGGAAGATACACCGATATGTATGCTGCAGGAGGAGATTTCTATCAATTTTGCACCGGTACGGAATGAGCAATCCTTATATTCATATAATAATAATATGAATTTAGAAATAAATGTCTAAAAATGTTGACAAGGGGTGGTAATAATTTTATAATATGGGTAATTAAAACTATCTAAAAATAAGGAGATTCTTTATGTTTGTTGCGAGAGAAAACAAACCTGAGGGAGAATCGTAATTTTTAAGCCGGCAGGGCTGTTTTCTATGAAATAAGGCTGACTAAGTTTCTATGCATAGAAAGGGGGCATTGTCGGCTTATTTATATATCACTAAGTTTTACGCCCGTAAACGGGCAGATGGGAGAAGAAGATGAAGAAAGAAAGTGCTTTAAAAACCATTCTTGGTGTGTGGAACACCAGGACAGTCGTTGTCATTGCAATTGGTGCGGCTTTGTTTGGTGTGCTGATGAATTTCGGCGGGATACCGGTTACATCAAACACCAAATTAACGACAGCCATGATCATTCCTGTCATTGTAGGTGCCATGTTCGGACCGGTGCCTGCTTTTGTAACCTGTCTGGTTGGTAACACGATTGCCGACCTGATCGGCGGCTGGGGCTTCTGGTTTGACTGGTCGATCGGCAACGGTGTATTAGGCTTTATCGTCGGACTGCTGCCGCTTTACGGTGCAAGGATTAATGATGGTATCTTTAAACTGCAGCATGCAATCATTTATGTATTTACCTGTCTGATCGGCAATGCGTTAGCCTTCGGTATCGTAACACCTATTCTGACCACATTATTTTACGGCGGTGAGTTAGAGGTAACCTTTGTGCAGGCTCTTATCGGCGGAATTGCCAATGTAGCCGTACTAACCGTAATCGGTATTCCGATTCTGATTGCCTTGTCAAGACGGAACGCACGTAACACAAACCTAAGTATGGACGAGAAGGAAGAGTAGCAATAAAACATGGAAAAACCAATCGTTGAATTGAAAGATTTTGGATTTCGATATAAAACCCAAACGAAGCCTACTCTGCAGGATATCAATCTCACTATCTATGAGGGGGAAAAGGTATTGATATTAGGTCCGAGCGGAAGCGGCAAATCAACCTTGGCAAACTGTATTAACGGATTAAATCCGTTTTCCTATGAGGGGACCATTACCGGTTCCTGCAAAGTTGCTGGCATGGAAACAAAGAATGCCAGCATTTTTGCGATAAGCAAGGCGGTGGGAACCGTATTGCAGGATTCGGATGCGCAGTTTGTCGGCTTGTCTGTCGGTGAGGATATTGCATTTGCACTGGAGAATGAAAGCATGCCCAGGAGAGAAATGCTCCCAAAGGTTTTAAAAGCAAGTGAAATAGTGGGCATGGAGAATTTCCTGCTGCATGTCCCTTATGAATTATCCGGCGGACAGAAACAGAAGGTTGCCCTGGCCGGAGTTATTCATGACAAAGTGGATATTCTGATATTTGATGAACCGTTAGCTGCGCTTGATCCTAAAACAGGTATGTATGCCGTTGAACTGATTGACCGGATCCACGAGGAGCAGGGGAAAACCGTTCTTATCATAGAGCATCGTTTGGAGGATGTACTGTACCGTAAGATAGACCGTATCGTACTGATGAATGAGGGCAGGATAGTGTTTAATAACACACCGGATAAATTGATCGCTTCCGATCTTCTGATGAAATACGGCATTCGTGAACCGCTCTATATCATGGCGCTAAAGTATGCGGGGTGTGAGTTTAAGGAGGAAGAGAACCTGTCGGATATCTTTCATCTGGATCTGGAACCCTTTAAGGATAAACTTCTGAAACAGCAGCAGCTTACCCTGGACAAGTATGTTCCGGAAATGGGAGAAGAGATACTGAGGGTGGATAATGTGTCCTTTGCCTATGATACCGAGAAAGTATTAAGCAATATTTCCTTCTCAGTCAGAAAAGGTGAGAAGGTTGCGGTAGTCGGAAAGAACGGTGCCGGTAAAAGTACGGTTGCAAAGCTGATCTGCGGGATCATCAGGCCTGCCGGAGGCAATATCTATATTAACGGACAGGATTATATGAGGTACTCCATTAAGGAAATCGGGGAAAAAATAGGCTATGTTATGCAGAATCCCAATCAGATGCTGGTAAAGGATATCATAAGGAATGAGGTTGAACTGGCTTTGATTTTACGTGGTAAGACCCAGGAGGAAATCAAGGAAGTCGTAAAGAGCACTTTAAAAATGTGCGGCTTGTACGGAATGAGGAATTGGCCGGTATCCGCAGTCAGCTATGGGCAGAAGAAGAGAATCACGATAGCCGCAATGCTTGTCTTGCAGCCGGAGATTATTATATTGGACGAGCCGACGGCCGGGCAGGATTACTACCATTATACCGAGATCATGAACTTTCTGGAGAATTTGAATAAACAGTACGGGATTACGATCATGTTTATTACCCATGATATGCATCTGGCAATCGAGTATACCGACCGGGCAATTGTATTCGCGGAAGGAGAGCTGGTTGCGGATGATGCGGTATTTAAGGTGCTTTCCAATAATGATGTGATAGAGAAAGCGAACCTGAAACAGACCTCGCTTTATGAGCTTGCAAAACGCCTGGATTTGGAACCGGAGACGTATATTGAACATTTTATTGCATATGAAAGGATGATGAAAAAGCATGAGCAGCCGGATGTTGATTAATCTTGTTCCCGGAGATACCTTACTGCACAAATTGACAGGTACGACAAAAGTAAGACTTTTTATCATCCTGTTGGTGTATATCATAATGTCTTTTGA
>JAEWSD010000154.1 GCA_023398615.1 Bacillota bacterium | reverse complement strand
AATGACTGATTTAATTAAAAATTACATAGCTGTGAATACGATATGCGCTGTCGCCCTGATAGCTTTGGCATATTTGTCCTGGAATAATGCTTTATTAGTTGCAAAAATGAAAAAACAATTTTCCCTTGCTGCTCTGATCGCAATGACGGTGATCGCGGCGGAACTGGGCTGTGTTGTTTCTGAAAATATTAGACTTGTGGACAGAGTCCCTGCTCTTATCGCTAATTCCATTGGTTTTTCTCTTTCACCCGTTATTGCGGTTGTTTTGTCAGAAGCCTTTTCTATGGAGGAGGGGAAAAGCAGATCGCTCCTGACAATCCCGGTGTGGATTAACTTTGTCTTTGCTATAAGTTCGCCTTGGACCGGCTTGGTTTTTATAGTAAACGCCGATAACAGTTACTTGCGCGGCCCGCTGTTTGGCGTGTATGTGGGTGCATATTTGTGTTCATATGCCATACTGGTCATGGGGTCAGTTAAGTCTATGAAGCATTATCAGTTCAATCAAAAAAGTGTATTTATCATGTTACTTGTTTTTACTATAATAGGAACAACTGTGCAGCTGATATTGCCGCATGTGCATGTTTCCTGGCTGTGTATTACCTTGAGTCTGATCCTGTTTTATGCTTATTTTTGCACGCTTACGGAAACCCAGGATACTTTAACAGGATTGTTAAACCGCAACGTGTATGACCAGTATACCAAGCGCCTTGATGGCGTCATCGGTATGGTTATCGTTTTTGATCTCGATAATTTTAAACAGATCAACGATCTATACGGCCATCAATGGGGGGATTTCTGCCTGAGAATGACAGGAAGGCTGATTAAAGATTGTTTTTATAAAATAGGTTTATGTTACCGTATCGGTGGAGACGAATTTTGTGTGATTTGTGAAACCGCGGATGAACAGCAAGCAAGGGATGCCCTCAGACAGTTTCATCGAAAAATAGACGAGACCGGGAAAAACAAAAATTTGCAGGGTGAATTGCCAATGGTTTCTACAGGGTATGCCATGTTTCATGGATCAGGAGGAGAATACGACTTGGCATTAAAAAAAGCGGATGAGCAAATGTACGTTTTTAAGAATAATCGTAAGCGGAATCCGGACACATTACAGAAATAGTAATGACAAGCGCTCATGAGTATGATAAGTGTTTTGATGTGCTGACTAGAAAACCTAAGGGGATTATTTTATTTATGTAAAGGAGAGGAATACATGGATTTATCGAAAATAATTGGCCTCAAAAAAAATAATCCTGCCAAGATGGATGAAATTAAATCGGTTGAAAGTGAATTAGGACTTGTTTTACCAAAAGTATACCGAGATTTGTTAAGTATTACAAATGGATTTATAAATAGTAAAGGAATTGGACTTTATGGTATAGATGCATTAGTTGAGAGAAACCAAACATGGGAAGTAGACGAGTATGCTAAGGGCTATGTTGCTATAGGGGACAACAGCGGGGGAGAAGTATTTCTAATGAAAAGTGACATAGCTGCAAAGGAAGTAATTGCTGTTGATAGTGGGTATATGAATCCTGAGGATGAACCTGAAGTAATTACTTCTAACTTTGAGGAATGGATCTCGGAAGGCTGTATCATAACTGAATTAATAACAGAAGGAGTAAAATCATATATTGAACTACATAATATTATTTTAGTACGGGCACCTCTTGGAGGAACAAAAGATTTATTAACGATTAAAAAGATTCTTCAAACTGATATATCAATTGGAGAGCTTCTTAAAGGTTCAAAGCAACCTCCAGTTGTTATAATGAGAAATGTTTCTTATGCGAAAGCAATAGCACACATTAAGGAACTGGGAGTAATTGGAGAAATATTAAAGTTAGAGCCGAGCACTGATGGCTAACAAGTTGTTATGAAGGATAAAATAAAAAGATATTAGGGAGTGAATATTATACTCACGAATTTGTACATAGACTTGATGTAATATCAGTAAAAATCTTCATAAAGGAAAAATCCAGCCTTATTTCGAATCATAGTGTAATTGAAATTCTTAAAAAATAACTTCCGCCAAGGACCCACCAGATGTAACGGTCATCTTTTTTATCTCTTCATGGCATGTGGAGGTAATAACTTTGTTGCAGAAAGCCTGAGGCAGAAGTGCAGAAAAGTTATGCTAATTTGACATATTAAAACGGATAAGTAAATAATACAGAAAATAGAGATAGGCATTAGCGTGATTGATACCATAGGGTAAATATACGTTAATGTCTTTTCTTTTTTACATAAAGACGATTTGTTACAGGTAACATTCATGTTATTACACTTGTACTGATATTGATTATGAATTTGATGCAATTTATTTCGAAAGGAGAAGCAGAGATTCGGTATTAATAAATGTGTTAAGATATATGAATCATGGTGAATACACATAACTATGAGTCATGAACGTGCTAAACTTGAATCCTTTGGTCGATGGATATGCATGTTTAACAAAATATTTGTTTTTTCAGTCCCTCTTTCAGTTCGCGTATATTGTAAAGGTGTCCTGCAATCTGCTGATAGATATATCTTTAAGTTCCGGCGGTTCAATGATTTCTGCTTCCGGCCCAAACGATGATACTAATGAGGCAATATACGGAAATTCACATTCAGATACACACTGATGCAATATACCTGTGTTTTCATCTCCCCATACTATTTTGGAGAATTCAAAAAATGGGTTTGAATTGCCCTTGATCTGCAGAATAACAATGCCAAGGTCATCGATACGTCTCTGAAATACGGTTACGACTCACTGGAAGCATTTGCTCGCGCCTTTAAGGAAAACTCAAGGAGTTGTTTGTGCAGATATTTGGCAATGATCATGCTATCTTGGAAAAACTGCAAGGTCTTGTGAACCTTGGAAACGATAAATGTATCGACGGAGGAAAACATTGAACGAAATGAAGAACTTGATTGTTATGGAATGAACTGAATGATATAACAGGGATTTGAACATTTTTTCTTTAGGTCAGTAAAAATAGAGCGGATAGGGTTACCATAATAAGAATTTTTTATGACAGTGAAAGTTTTTAGCATTGTAGATTGTGTTATAAGTAAGAGCTGAATGGCCACAGCTCCCGAAGGAGGGATTAATATATGAGTCAAAATGACCGGGCGGAATATTTGGTGGAAACCTATGCAGACACTATTCTACGTCTGAGTTATTCTTATTTAAAAAACACAGCTGATGCCCAGGACGTGTGCCAGACAGTATTTGTTAAGCTGTTGACTGTATCTGTAAATTTTGAAAGCTCTGAACACGAAAAGGCATGGATATTGCGAACGACAGCCAATGTCTGTAAGAATCTTCTGAAAAGTCCCTGGCATAGGCGAATCTGTAATTTGGAAGCATGTGCAGAGCAGCCGGCACCGGATATAAAGGATGGGTCTGTGTTGGCAGCAGTCAACACACTGCCCTCTCATTACCGTATTGTCATCTACCTTTATTACTATGAAGGTTATCAGGCTAATGAAATCGGTGTAATTCTTGGGGTACCAATCGGCACTGTACATACCCGCCTGGCCCGCGGTCGGGCAAAACTAAAAAAATTATTAGGAGGAGCAGAATATGGAGAATTCGTTTGAATATCGCCGTGATTTGGATGCACTGCACTTTACATCTGAGCAGAAAGACCTGATGATTACACAGTTAAAAAGTTCTTTAGAGAAAGAATCTCAAGCTGTTCACCATCCGATAAGCCGGGCAGTACAGCGTTCATCGGACACCTTGATATTTAATAAAACTGAAAGGAAAAGAGCTATGAAAATAAGATTTACCATCGTGCTTGCAGCCGTTATCACAGTACTTGGTGTGACTACTGCCGCAGCTGCGTACGTTTTACAATGGAACGGCAAACTTGCCGAGCAATTTGGCGTCAGCGAGCAGCAACAGAGTAAGTTGGTAGAGAATGGCGCTTTGGCTTCCGCTGATCAGACTGTCACGGAAAATGGCGTGACAATCACTGCCATTCAGACGCTTGGAGACAAAAATGGTGTCTATGTGCTGTTTGCTGTCAAAGCACCGGAGGGTATTGAGTTGACCAAAGACGGAAGCGGTATTAGTGCAGATGTCAAAATTGAGGGAGTCAAGCATGTAAGCTGGAATGCCCAATTCGTATTAGACAATGAAAAGACCATCTCTCCGTCTGGGGCATCAAACGAGCGTTATTATGAATTATGGATGGACAATACGGAAGGAGAAGACTGGAACGGCAAAACGATTACGGTCGAATTCTCCGATCTCCGTGATTTAAACAAAGGGGCGAATGATAACATTGCCGTGGCAGGTACATGGAATTTGTCATGGAAGCTCTCCTATATGAACCAGATGCAAACCTATGACATGAATAAGACTTACATGGTAAACGGCTACGAAGTCGTTGTAAAGTCTGTTGAAATCTCTCCACTGTCGATGATATTTAAACTCAGTGGAAGCGGGATGGAGCAGCTTGTCGCCAACTCGGATCTGAATAAAGCTGGCGGCCTGTGCTCTGTATCACTAATGAAGAAGAACAGGACGACCGTTGAAGAAGGTTCCGGAAACGAATCTTGTTCTGACAACACCTATACGCAAGTAACCCGCTTTGGGCAGGTTCAAGATATGGATCAGCTCACTGGTTTTGTTCTGACGTTCTATCATGAAACAACGGACAACAACATAGAGGTTACATTTCCGTAAAAACAGTGCATCAGAACAGCATTCCATGGGCAGCGGTATTGAAGTAAATACAGTGGCACAAGTTACTATTCCTATCGATTTTACAGATGGTATTATTTAAGACAATGCTCAAAAGATGCTCGACGGATTACTGCACAACGAATTGAAATATCTTGTGTAATGAACTTGAGAAACAATTATGCAAATTATGCCGGACAAGAGAAAATGGGGGTAAAGGGGATAAAACAATCTCAATTTTACCCCCTCTGGATTTAAAGTAAAAATTGAGCAAAAATCAGGCCGAAAAAGTGCGTTTGTTGGCCTGATTTTTTTGCCATTTATAGATGACATTCGGTATTTTTGGGCTTTTACTATGAAAGTATTTCATCTGTGTTAGAGATAAGCAGAGCCAGTGTTTCTACAAATTTACGACTTTTGATAAACTATGGGTTTATGGAAAAAACAATGGTACGGCGGGGAAAAACTGATTTCTATGTAATGGCGAAAACTGCTTGGGAAAACGCGTTGGTAACAAGAATGAACGGATTTCGTACGTTAATGGATATTCTGGACACCAACTCAATAAATGCTGATAATGCTTCCGTGAATGAAATGAGGAAGTGGTGCCAATTAATGTATTCTGCGCATGAAAAAGCGCGTGATGAATTGAAAAAATGGAGATAAGTATAATGTTTGAGAATAAGACACTGGAATATATGGGGTGTTCAATTTTCTATTGTATAGAAATAAAAGAAAAAGCAAATAACTGGGTCATTTTCTTGCACGGAGCTGGAGTTGACCACAGAATGTTTGACGATCAAATTAAAGCAGTGCCAAAAGAGTATAATTTACTCATGTGGGATGCACGTTCACATGGGAAATCTATTCCTAATACAAGTAACTTTTCAATGAAACAGCTGCGTGATGATCTACTTAAAATTGATGGGTGTATTTTACTGTAGAAATTTGTATAAATGTTTGATTAGTAATATAGAGAGGTATATAATGAAAGATGTATCTGAGGAGTACCATTGATTGCATTAAATAAAAAATGTATATTTAGAAGTACCATAAAATGGACATTATGTAAGATAGAATCAGATTTGTAATCCCTATGTGATGTAAACGACATCATTAGAGCAAATTGTTGTTCTGATAAAAGAAGGTGATAAATAATGTTTAAAAGGTATCATACAAGTGATCTAATAAAATTTTTTGGAGTACCAAGAGATACCTTACGTTTTTATGAAGAGAAAGGATTATTAAATCCCAAAAAGAATAGTGAAAATAATTATAGAAATTATGACATGTTTGATATATATAACTTAATGATCATTGACTTTCATAAGAAGCGTGGGATGACAATTAATCAGATTCAGGATTTATTAAAGAAAAGTGATGTACAGGATATTCAAATCCTTTTGGAAAGCAAAAAAAATGAGCTTGTAAAAATGATATATGATATACAGTGTATGTTGAAAAGAATTGAGGAAACACAAGAATTCAGCAGAAATCTTGAAAGTAATGTAAACAGTTTTACCGTTAAGTCCTTGCCACTGTATAAAATAAATGGAGAAATATCAGATTTTATGGCTGTAGAAGAATATGAAAATATAAAAGATATTATGAGTTCTAATAATAATGATATGATCTCACAAATTATGCGATACATTACCTT
>JAEWSD010000136.1 GCA_023398615.1 Bacillota bacterium | reverse complement strand
ATAAAAAAGCCTACCCACAAAAAATATGTGAATAGGCTCAATAATCCGCTTACAATATCACTATTTATACTGTTTCAGCTCATGAATTCAGCATGGACATCTTGAAGCAACTCCGGAATTTTTAAATCCTGAGGGCAATGCTTTAGGCAGATTCCACAGGACACACATTGATCGGCACCGGAACCCGCAGGCACCAGACTGCTTTGATAAACCGCCTTATCTATGACATGTGCTTTCATTAACTGCTGGCTGTTATAAAGTCTGAATATTTCGGGAATTGCCACGCCTTGCGGACATGGCATACAGTATCTGCAGCCTGTGCAACCAATGCCGTTTTTTGCTTCATATGCCTCGCGAACCTCTCTTATAAAATCCAGGTCTGCTTCCGACATGACATTGGAAGCCGAATGCTCAAAGATTTTTAAATTGTCTTTAAGCTGCTCCAATGAGCTTGTCCCGCTTAAAATTACAGATACCTCCGGCATATTATAAAGCCATCTGAAGCACCATTCCACCAGCGAACGTTTCTCCGGATACTGGCTTATTAATTCCTGTACTTCCTGCGGGACACTGTTGAGTATATAACCTCCCCTTAACGGCTCCATAACAACTGCCGCCATGCCTTTATCCGCACCGTACTTCAAGCCCTCGACACCCACCTGCTGTTTCTCATCCAGTATATTTAACTGTATTTGAAACATCTCCCATTCATAAGCGTCCGCTATTTCCTTAAAGGCATTTAGAGTATTGTGGATTGAAAAAGCCTTATGTACGATCTTCCCTTTTTCTATCATTTTGTCCAGGAAGGTAAAACCGTCAAACCTTTTAACCTTTTCCCAATTGCCGTAGTTCATATTATGCAGAAGATATACGTCAATATGGTCTGTCCCAAGTCTCTCCAGTTCTTCATCAAGATACTTCTCGAAGTCTTCGTGCTTCGTTATGTTCCATATAGGGCTTTTTGTCGCCAAATAGATTTTGTCCCTATAACCATCCCTTAAAGCCTTTCCCGTAATAAATTCGCTGTTTTTATAGACATAGGCCGTATCCAGATAGTTTACACCGTGATCAACCGCATAGCGTATCATCTCAATCGCTTCTTTTTCTTCGGAAGGCAGGCGCATACAGCCAAGGCCAAATCTTGACACCATCATTCCCGTTTTCCCGTATGGTACATATTCCATTCCGTTTCACCGCTTTCTTTTATTCTTATGCCATTGAATTTAAACCTTATAATATCCTCATAATCATATTACATCTAAAATCAGGTGCAAGCAATACCATTTCTGCGAAATTATTGCCTGGTGCTGCTATGCAACTGCTGCTTTCGAAGCCGGCTATGAAAGTCCGTCACAATTCAGCCGGGAATACAGCAGCGGATCAGGGTAAGAATAGTTCTGATTCCCGGCCGGAATTTAGATTTGAGGCAAAATTTTATCTATATTATACTGGGAATTTATTACCAGCCACATTTGAGCGAAGTAACTCATAATATTCCAGATCCCGACGCCCTGAATTCCGAACTCCGGTACAAACCGGACTAATGCATCAACGCTTCTTGCATCACTGAACCACACCACATGTCTGACCTGTATCCCCGAGGTTGATGCATGATACTCAAAATACGGTGCCTGTGAGATTTCTTCGAACCTGATAGTTGATCCTGTTTGTACGGCTAATTCAATCGCTGCATAATTAGTCAGGGAATTCGCTCTTGAAATGCCTATTATATAAGGGGCTTGCCAGTCATACCCTATTATGGAGATGCCGCTGTATATTTTCTCGGCAGGTATCATAGTTACCGCATTCTCAAGCAGAGTCCTTGTTAAAAAGGCAGGTGTCGTTGCGGAAGGCGGACCTGCAAACGAGCCCCAGCCGTAGGCCAGAATCTGCAGATAATCCGCCAGTTTTCCAAAAGCCGTATAATCGACCTGTTCAAAGGAGACTTCATTCGTACTCACGACGATTCTTGGAGTTATCGTAATGAACAGCACATATCCGTTCGCTTTTAAGCGCGAGGATAGCCTAGACATAAAATTTTCATAGGCCGGCCTGTTCTGTTGATTTAAATTGACTAACGAAATATTTAATCCGTAATAATCTCTTTCTCTCAGGGTTCTTAAAATAGCATTAACGTGCCTCTCCAAATTTTCTTCATTGTACAGAACACTGTTAACCACTTCAATATCGCTTACTCCCTGATAATTTAAGGTGGATAAAGACATAAGGGGAGCAACACCATAAGCCTTGGCGATTTGAATAATATCCGTTTCGTCGCTCCCGACAATCTCTCCATCTCCAAGGGTTCTGTAATTAAATATCGTCAAATACGTTAAAAAAGGAAGTGTTTTCCTAAGTATATTGCTGTCTATAAACGGATAAGCATAAGCATTAACAGAGACATTACCCTGTGTTTTATAACTGATGACAATGGTCTCTCCCTGATAGATAACTTCCCTGTCCGAAAGAAACGGATTATTCCTGAGCAGCTGCATTCTGGTAATCCCAAATGCTCCGGCTATGCTTTCCAGGGTATCTCCTTCCCGTGCTATATAAACCTGCTCAGGATACGCGATCGCAATGGCCTGCCCGTCAACCAGCTGCTCAGGATTCATTATCCCGTTTTCCTCTACTAACCTCGTAACCTCTACATTATAATCCGCCGCTATTGTATAAATCGTTTCGCCAGGCTGCACAACATGTATAATCATGGATTCCTCGATTTATTATTTTATTTAATTATATGATACTTTTCTATATTATCATTACTTACCTGATGATTTAAATCATATGAAAATATTCAAATTAATGTCACTTTGCTCAAATAACCGCTTTTTCATGCTATCTCGCCTCCCCCAGTCGCATGTCTCCGTGAAGGCACAGTACTTATCTACGAAAACAACAATATAGGATTCTTTATACCTCGGCAGCTTAATAGTCAGAGGCCACATATGCTTGCAAATGATATCTTCTTCCATATCACTTATATTAAAATACAGTTTGGCATTACGCAGGGCAATCTTAGGATGAGTAAACCCATGCAATCCCTTTCTGTCCTTCCTGTCTTTATTATGCCAGTCGTAGAGAAAAAAATCATGCAATAATCCGCCCCTGGAAGCAGCCCTCCAATCAAGCCCTAACTTCCGGCAAAGAAAATAACTATAATACGACACATGCAGGCTGTGTTCCAGGCAGTCAATCTTTTTATGCTGCATATAATTTCTCATGGAGAGTACCTTTTTATGCTCTGCAAGCTCACGGATACATTCCAAATACTCCGTATCCATTTGCGTTTCAGATTTAAGTCCTAATTTTCCGGCAATCCAGTTTACCATTCTTTGAACCTCTAATGTTTTCACAGCTTTAGTCAAGCAGATAATCATATCCTGTAGCTTCCGTCTTTATTAAATGTTTTCTTTAATGCCATTTCAGTCGGTATGATTGAAAGCAATAAAAAAAATGCCTGGGCGCCACAAAGTATACCGCCGGCCGTTCCTACCATATCCACGTCACTGCGTATGAAAATAAGTATAACAAGAAATGATACGGGAAGCATAAACAAGCCCACACGATACCATATTCTCCCGCAATGCTTATGCGCAAAATTCCAGGTTTCTTTATTTTTCATTGACATAGCTGTCCGGTATCCGTAGATCCAGTTGATATTCTGCGGATTTTTATTCACGAACACCCAACCGCAGACTATCATCGTTAAAGGTATCAGCAGATCCATAGCCAGCATAAAAATCCAAAATCCCATATTACTTCTCCAATAGCTAGTAGTTCTTACACTAAGTTTACTAGCATCTAATCAACTTGTCAATAAAGCATATCACAAGCATAAGAAGACTTACCAGCCGTGCCGATGTACACGGAAAAAACCGTATCTCTAATTTACAGCAGGAATAACATAATTAAAGATAATGTTCTGCGTGTCATCGTCTTTGCTATTGCTGTCCCAGTCAGCGGTAATAACAGCAACCATATCCAATTTCGGAATAATAATAATTTTTTGACCTCCGGCACCGTCTGCCCGATAAGTGAAATAATCCACATTCTTAATGGAGTCATGTACCGTCTGCAGCCAGAAAAGATATCCATAATCCGTATCGTTATCAGCCTGGATCTGTTTTTTTGAAGATTCTTCTATCCAACTTTCGGGTAAAATTTGCTTTCCGTTCCACTGCCCGTTATTTAAGTATAGATAACCGAACCTGGCCATATCTCCGGGTGTCATGGATATTCCGTATCCACCGCCGTAGAACCCCTTCTGATCTTGCTGCCAGCCACCTATTTGAATTCCGATTTCTGAAAAAAGATATTTTTGAGCAAAATTCTCCGTATTCATACCGGATTGACTGGTGATTATATTCGATAAAAACTGAGTAAGCCCCGTGTTATATACGAATTTTGTTCCGGGATCGTCGCTAAGCGGCATTTTTAAGGTTTGGCTAAGCCAGTCGGGGGAGGAAAAATAACCATTATAATCATTATCGATACTCTGAAGACCGCCTGTCATCGTAAGAACTTCTTTTACGGTGATATTTTTCTTACGTGTATCGTCAATCTCTGTAAAATAATCAGGCACTAATTCAGCCACAGACTGATCGACACTTTCAATCAGCTTTTGCTGCAATGCAATGCCTGTCAGCGCCGACATAACGCTTTTTGTCACTGAATAAACCTGTTCGGAAGTGTTTTCTTCCGTACCGTTATAATATTTTTCATACACCAGATATCCATGCCTTATTACCAGGAGACTGCTGACACTTTTATAATTCTCCCTGATATACCCGTCGGACTTTTCAAGCTCAGAAGAACTGATACCCTGTGCTTCAGGTGTGCTTTCGCTCCATGATTCGACAGGCCACGGCCTGTTATCCGGTACGGCGCTCACGGCAGTGCCTCCGTACGGCACCGGACTGTTATCTGAAAGCTGTTCCGTTTTGCCGGAACATCCGCCAATTAAAAAGACGATTACCGATGTCATAATAAAGGCTGTCAATCGCTTCAATGATTTTCCTCCTCTTATTGTTTTAGCACATTTAGACATTTACGAAACTCCTTTTACGTGTCTGCTGATGTTCCTGTGTACATTTGGCTGTCTCTACAATTTGCTGAAATGGTTTGACTTACACATACAATAGAAACGTTTGTATGTGACGTTCAAACCATTTCAGCAAACAGTAACGACAGACAAAGTACACATTGGAACGATCACAGACACAATTAGAAGTTTCGTAAACATTCTTTTAGCATATTATACCATATTTTCAGAAGCTGTAAACAGGGTTTCTCCCAGGCTGCTCATAGCTCTGCCACGGCCGTGCTTTTTAGCACGGTATAACATTTTATCGACATCACGAATCAGATCGGCATATTGAACCAGGCCGTTTACCGGCTCCACATAAACAGCACCCGCACTGAAAGTTACCGGAATTTCTATTTTATTCAAGAAATATTCCCCGAGTTCGCTGTGTATCCGTTTCAGTATCTGTAATGACTGTTTCGGGGCGGTATTATGGAACACAAAGATAAACTCTTCTCCGCCGTATCTGCCCAGCATATCATTTTTTCTCAAATGACAATGCGAGATATCTGAAAATACTTCCAGTACCTCGTCTCCCATCAAGTGACCGTAGCGGTCATTTAAAAGTTTAAAATTATCGAAATCAATCATACAAATAGTAAAACGGCAGTTCTTCTCTTCGGATTCCATAAGTTTGTGCAAAGCAGCCAACAGACTGGCTTTATTCATTGTTCCGGTCGCAAGGTCGAGAGTAAGTTTTTTCTTTAAATGTCTTTCCTTCTGCTTCATCTCCGAAATGTCAAGAAAAGCAAGTGCGGCACAATTTTCACCCTGCCAAATTATTTGCGAACCATACAGCTGAAACCATTTTTCGATATTACGGTGCCCGGCTTGAAAGGAATAAGGAATGACGCTCTGAACATCGGCATGCTCGAACAAGATCTGCCGCACACTATTTAATATTCCGCAATTCTTACAGTTTTCGCCTTCTCCGCATTTATATCCCTTGTGCCTTAATTCCAAACAGTTGAAGGCATCACCAAAAGACAACATACCGGTATCCTTACGCTTTGACTGAAAGCATTGAAATATCTGGTGGTTAGCAAATATAATGTTTAAATTCTTACCGACAACTGCCTGACTGATCATGGAATTCTGAAAGATGTCATAAAAAAACAGACTCTCTTTAGCAGATTCACAATCGGCATTTGTCCCTATCATATGTTCATCCAAAGTATTCTTCCCCTTAAACCTGACAGCAATATAAAAAAATTTGATTAAATATTTATCATAATACAAATAATTATATCAACTTTATTTTCTTGTATTATATAACATGTTTTACGTGTTGTAAATAACAACAAATGCTTTTTATGAAAAACAATTTCAGCTTGTTAAAATTAGATTGGAGGTGGTATTATGGAAAACTTAAAAAAACTACGGACAAAAACTGGCCTTAGCCAACAAAAATTGGCAAATCAACTCGGTTTAACACAGCAAAGTATCCACAGCTATGAGAGCGGCGCCTATGAACCCGATATTGCCACACTAAAACAACTTGCAGCCTATTTTGACACTTCGGTTGACTATATAATAGGTAATACCGAAATCAGACGCAAGATAGAGAAAGCAGATAAGTATGAATTGAATACGGAGGAAGCGGAGATTATCAGAAAATACAGGTCTCTGTCAAAAAAACACCGTAAAAGCCTGCAGCTTATATTAGACAGCCTGATTTAGCCTGCGGATATTAATTGAATATGCAATATAAAAATGAGTTTGCCAAAGGCAAACTCTGCGCCGAGCGCGGCCGGCTTTGCCGGTAAAGTTACATTTTCCTGTCTGTTGTGACAAGAAAATGTAACTTTTTGTCCCAATGCCCGTTTTTTCTAAAATCCCAGCTTTTCCAACCACTCCGACAGCCTTTTCTCCCGCTGCGATTTTCCTTTCTCGCCCCCGTCATACCTGCCTAACTCCAGCTCGTCATGGATATTCCCATCGATCAGAAATATCACTCTGGCTGCCCGGGCCGCCACTTTCGCATCATGGGTTACAATAATAACCGTTGTGCCTTCCGCATTGACCGCATTGATAATGTCCATTACTTCTTTTGAAACACTGCTGTTCAGCGCTCCGGTAGGTTCGTCCCCAAACAAAATATCCGGCTGATTAATTAATGCCCGGCAGATTGCCGCACGCTGCAGCTGGCCGCCCGAAACCTTTTTGATATCATGTCCTGCCACACCCTCAATCCCGGTTTTTTTCATTAATGCATCGGCATTTTTATTTACCTCTTCCCTGGACAGCTTGGCAGACTTAAATCCCGGGAGTACGATATTATCCCGGATAGATAGATTTTTCAAGAGAAAAGAGTGCTGAAAAATAAATCCCATCTGCTTTAGCCTTACCTCACTCATCTTATCATCCTTCAGCTTGGAAATGTCCTTGCCGTTAAGCAATACGGCACCGGAAGTTGGCTTATCCATTCCGCTTATATTATAAAGCAAGGTGGACTTACCGGAGCCGGACGGTCCCATGACTGCCAGAAATTCGCCTTCTTCAACCTTGAGATTAATAGTATTTAAAACCTGTGTATCTTCGAATCTTTTAGACAGGTTCTGCACCTCTAATATTGTCTTCATATATTCCTCCGTTCCCGCGCATCCTTATGCGCGGCCCAAGTTTTTGCACACTACTCGTTAATGATCGAAATGATGTTATATCTTTTAATTGTCCTGACAACGATACAAGTTACAAGCAGAATCAGCACCAGCATTAACAATGGACATAGGATATACTCAATAAACGAATTGCCGATAAAATCAACTCTCTTAATCCCAAGCCCTGCAATACCGATTGCCGTATTAAGAACCTTCTCCCCTAAAACATCCGTCAAGATGATTCCGGCCAGAATACCGGCAAGGGAAACACATCCTGTTTTTATCCTGTACTGCTTATTGATATCCTGTTCCGAAAAACCTACCGCTTTTAAAATTGCTATTTCCGATAAATCCTTTGCCAGCCGCAGCTTTAAGAAGAGAACCGTGATGAGTACGGCCAGGAATGCCCCGATCATGACAATTATTAAGACAATATTCTTAAGCTGCCTGACCACTCCTCCCAATGTCTGGCTGCTGAATTCCTCCATCGGATCTACGGTTGCTCCAACTCCAATGGCTTCCGCCCATTCGGCTGCCTTTTCCTTTACTTCGGCTTTGTTTTTCAGATTAACCGAAAAGGAATACCGTACGGCAGGAAGCCCGGTGAAATCATATTTTGACTTAGCGGTACGGCCGGTGCTGGTAATATCCTGATAAATTCCTGAAATCACAAATTCCTGCTCTTTATCGCCAAAGGTTAATACTACCGTATCACCAGGCTCTTTTCCGATTTCCTCAGCGTTAAGATAAGAAACTGCAAGCTCATTTCCCGCTTCAGGTGCCTTCCCGCTAAGATACTTCAGCTTATTTCCTGCGTAAGCTCCACAGTCAATATGCAGATTCATAAGTTCGCCTTCCGCATTCTTTGTCGAGACACGTACCGTTTTATATTCATAATAATTCCCGATAGCATCATCATTTTCCAGGACCCGTTTTACCTTTGCATAGCTGGTTTCGATTTTTTCCCCGTTCTCCACCTCAATCATGACATCCTCCAGAGAACTACCCATATAGGTAACAAATTCGGGAGCCTCAAAAGTGCTTAGCAGGTTAACCGGAATCAGTATCATCAATACGGCAATGATAGAGGCGGCAAAGACGATGATCCAGTTTCCGAACTTATAGAAGATCTCTCGCAATCCCAACAGCCAGTTAACGGAAAGTTTTCTTGACCTATATAATCCGTCCTTTATTCCGCCTTTACTTTTTTCAAATCCCTTTCCGCTGACCAGTGCGTCAATAACCGTGACCTTTTTTATTTTCTTTAATACCTTTTTGCAATAATGGTTAATGAAAAGAAATACAAGGCTGCCGGCAGCAAGTGCAAATATTATTGCAAGCGGAGATAGCCGCACAGTTCCGAACATGGTACCGATATGCTTCGTAAATACCCTGCTGAATAGTAACGCCGCAAGATACCCGGCGATTACACCTGCCGCCGCCAAGATCCTGTACTTCTTAAGATACAGTTCCCTGATATCGGCAAAGGGCAGGCCAATGGCCTTCATTGTACCGATTTCACCGATTTCCTCCTCCAACGCGGCAAGGATCGTAAAACGGATACAGATAAAGGAAACCAGGATTAAAAGCAGACTGACCAGGAGCAATACGAATACCATAACCAAATCCGTGAATGCACTCAGTAAAAAGACCATAGCATAGGTTACCGCCGGTCCGTTCTGCGGCAGTCCCGCATTCTCGTAGGCTGTCTGAAAAGCCGTAGCTTCCTTGGAATCGGTAAAGTATGCTTCAATCAGATATTCATATTCCAGATTATCATTTCCTCCAACCTGCCCGGAAAGCTCATTATAATCTTCATCGCTTATCAGTATTCTTGTAGAGGAACACATCGAGGAATTCATCTGGGAATCTAATATAAACTCCGTAATTATAAACTCTTTCCTGACACCGCTGCAATTCAAAATGATATGTTCCCCGATATTCATTCCATACATTTCCCTTAATAATACCGGAATGCCGATTTCTCCTTTTTGTACCACTACTTTTTCATGTTCGGAATTTAATAATAAATCCTTGCTTTCGTTCTGCTTCACCAGCGCAATGTCAAGACGGCAGTCGGAAAGATTGTATGTATCGCCCTTACCGGTAACCGTCAGATCCTCCCCATAAACGTCAATCATCGTACAGGTCTGCCAATCGGTAACACCTTCGTAATTCCCCATGAATGCATCGATTTCTTCCCGATCGATCTCCCCCTTATGCATCTGCAGGAAATGCGGCGGCTGTGCCTTCTGATACAGTTCTGAAATCGCGGTAAAGGTTTGTACCCCCAATACCACAGATAACACCGCAAGACCTGCCGAAAACATCATAAATAAAAATAATGCCAGATTAATCACTTTGTTTCTCACAAAATCATTCTTAACTATTAACCAGTTCATCTGCACTCCTTTCCATCTCTTTTATGCTCTTTCCGGAACCGAAAATGAATGCAAAAGCAAACATTGCGATTCCTGCAAGCATAAGCATGAAACCAATTCCTCGTCCTTCTCCGGTACCGATAATCCTTCCGATGCTTCCCGCAAGAATACCGCCTTCCATAAGCATCGGCCCGAATACATAGTCAGCCAGCACACCGCAGACCGCATATGCCGCAACATAACCCACCTGTGTAAGAACACTGATCATTCCCCATGCCCTGCCCTGTACCTCATTCGGTATGCGAACCCGGATCAGTACGTCCGCACAGGTATTAACAAATGGCAGCGCCGTAAAAAATAAAATACAGGAAATCAGAATCACCCGGATATTCGTAGTGGTACCGGCGAGTGCCATAAAGATAGCGGCCGCCATTAAAGAAACCATAAGAATCACGGAATATTTTTTCCTGATATTTAAGATTCCGATGACAACACTGCCGATTAACATGCCGACCGCACTTACGGATTCCATAATTCCAAGCGTCTTAGAATCGGCAAAAGACAAAATCATGGGTGCCATCAGCGTCTGTATAAAGGCAATGAAAAAACACATGAATGCCATCAGCACTACCAGGCGGCTTACCCCTCTATCCCCTAAAATGCAGGCTATCCCTTCCTTGAATTCCCTGAACAGATTAAACATATCCTTATCCGGTTTCACGGACCGAATGCTCTTTCGTACGAATGCTACGGCAGAAACAGTTACAAAAAAGGTCGCCATATCAAAAATCAGAATTGGCCGGATATCAAGCATGCCTGCTCTGTCCGAAAGCATCAGCCCCGCAAGAAAAGGTGATATCAGATACTTGGAAGAACCTGCGATCTGAACCAGTCCGCTTGCTTTCGCATATTCCTCCCCGGTAAGAAGGTCGGTAATGGTAGCCTTATAAGCAGGTTCAAGAAGGGCCGTAAAGACAGAGCTTATTGTAATGCCGGCACATACGGGCAGAACTCCCGCATGACCCGTCTGTATACAAAAGAATATAAATAAAAGGCCGATAGCCGAAAGGGAATCTCCGCATATCATTAACAGTCTCCTGTCATAGCGGTCGGCAAGAATACCTCCGGCCGGATTCAAAAGAATAGCCGGAAGATACGCCAGAAGCGCCGCAACCGATACCCACGTGGCACTGCCGGTAAGCCGGTAAATATAAATGGAAACGGCAAATGCGGTCATCCCGCTGCCAATGCTTGAAATCAATTCGCCGCTCCAAATAATCATGAATTTCTTCATATCTTACTCCCCCCAATGCTGTGCAAACAGCTGCAATAAGAACCCTTCCGGAACATCCAGCATCTTTTCGAGCACCGAAACCAATGCTGCCAGAAGTCCCATTTGCGAATCGGCATCCAGTTTAAAAATGCCCTCATCCGTCAACGTTAAGGATGCCGCCAGAAATATCTGCATATACTGCAGCGGATAGCGGCAGCTCCATACCTTCTTTACAATTCCTTCTTCAATAACCTTTACCAGGACAGGTGCCATTGCGGTGACCATCTGATTCAGACTTTTCTGATGCAGCAATACATTTTCGGTCTTATGCAATTCATCCAGCATACCACTGTCAAACTTATCTTTAATGCTCATTGCCATAATGGCATGCAGCAGCTTTTCTTCCGGGGCGATATCCTCCCTCTTTAATACCTGTTCGACATTGTTTAGAATCATCTCCATATATCGCGATACAATTGCATCCAAAACTTCTTCCTTCGACTTGAAATAATAATAGAAGGTACCCTTTGCTATAGCAACCTCCTTCAGTATGTCGTTAACCGTACATTTCTCATAACCCTTCCTGTAAAACAGCCTCTCGGCGGTATCAAGGATTTCATTTCTTCTCTCCTCATGATCTTTAACAACTCTCATAGCTTGCCTCCAAGTTCCGGAAATAGATATCTGCATTCCTTTCCGTTTATCGACCGACCGACGGTCTATATAAAATATAGCATGCTCCCCATAATCTGTCAATACATAAAAAAAATTCCCTGCCATCCGAGTAGGATAGTAAGGAATTTAATCTTTTTTGGTCCCTGTTATTTTACTCTGTACTGTTTATCCTTCAATTCTTTTGCGATCATAAATACGGCAACCATTCCGGC
>JAEWSD010000246.1 GCA_023398615.1 Bacillota bacterium | reverse complement strand
ATAGTAAAGTAATAAGCCGGAACCCAGTTCTTTTCTTTGTCCTCATCGGCAGTTTTTTCTAATTTTAAAATAATCTCGGCGTCCTTTAAGCCGTCCGTGTTATAAAACATATGACCTCCCTATAAATATAAGCAGCTGTTACTTCCGCAAAAGCTTATCCTTAAAGTATTGTATAAATCCCTTTATAAATTTATTTACATTAAATTTTTTGAATCTGTTATAATTGAATATGAGACAAAGCAAAACCGTAAGTTCAAAAACGGTAAGGTAAACATCCTTCAAATCAAATATAAAAAATCCGTTCAGGAGTATGTAGTCAAGGCTGCCTCCCCAGAACAGCTTATCTATTAAGGAGCAGATCTCGCCGGAGAGCAGAAAGGTAAAAGATATGTTTATAATTATATTTTCTTCGTATCTTACAGATATGAAGTGAAATATCGCAACCGTTAACAGTAATAGGAACGTGTTTAAAAAAATATGCATATATAAACCGATCCCAAGATTGGTCAGGGAATTAACCCAGGAGTAATCGCTGTTTATATGCGGTTTGAATCCCAGTATGCTGTCTATAAAATAAAATTCTTCCCCCATAAAACAATGATGGATAAGAATTTTCATAGCCTGATCGATCAAGGTTAAGATGAAAACAGCCGTAATTATTTTTAAATTTCTTTTTATCGTCATAGTGCTACCAGCTCCGATATTATAATGAATATAAAGTGGTTTTCCAAATATACCCTGTAAAGAATTATACTCTTATCAATTACCGCTTGTCAATGTATTCATCATTTGTTACGGTCAGCCGTAAGGCTGAATTGTAACTGCCATCTTTATCCGTTTACTCAGCAAGGTCAAAAATGTCGAGTAATGATCGTCAAATCTGTTATAATGGAATCATCTTCCGGAAGATAATAAAATTATGGTGGTGAAAGTATGGATTACTCTCTATTTATATGGGCAACCGCGTCCTTTATAGAAACCAGGCTGCAGGAACCAATTGATTATTCTGAACTTGAGAAAACTATTGGGTTCTCATACCGGCATATACGTGAAACCTTTAAGGAATGTACCGGTATTACGCTGTCACGCTATATCCTGCTGCGAAGGCTGGCTAATTCCGCCTTTGACATCGTGAATACCGGGAAAAGCCTGACGGAGATCGCTTCCGATTATATGTTTAACAGTTATGATACCTTTACCAGGGCATACAAAAGGCATATCAATAAGCTTCCGTCCGATTTCCGGAACGGAACCGGCGGTTGTAAGGTCGGACGGCAGCGAATACTGGTGGGAATGTTTGCACCTATGATAATAACGAACGAAAGCAGTTCCGGGCTGCAACCGGATCGCAGTTTTCCCGATTCATTCTTTATACCGCCGCAACTACCGGAGGTGGATTATAATATGAGAAATATAGAAAAAACAGAGGACAGCTGTATCCTTTTCGGAGTACCAAAGGTATCGTATAGCTGTGAGGGATGCACCCCCTTATGCGTAGCAATGAAATCCTGTCTGAATTATATGGGCCAGCAGATCGACTATCCCCATATCATGGCAATTACCGGAGCAGCCTTCCGCTTAAGATGGAATACCGCATATTTTGACGGCGGCAATGTGGATATCATGAACATATATGAAGACCGCTATGAAGTATTCCGCCGTGCGTTTGATGGTGCAGGGCGCAGCTACCTGCTGCTCAAAAGGGAAAACTCCAATAAAGAAGAATTTAAAATGTTTATCAAAGCCGAAATCGACGAAGGAAGACCGGTCATTGCATTCGGCATAATCGGCCCGCCGGAAGCCTGCCTGATCACCGGGTATCGGGAGAACGCAGGGACGCTGCTCGGCTGGAACTGCTTCCAGGAAAACCATGAATTTGCAAAGGATGTGAGTATTGATAAAACAGGATATTTTATAACCGATACATGGTGGGAAAATGAATGTACCATTGCACTCATTTCCGTCGGTGAAAAGCAAGAGGCCCTGGGAAGCAGCAAAGAGAGCATCTTAAATGCAATTGATATCCTGACAAAACAGCAAATTATCTATAAGGAAAAAGACCGGATTACGGAATATGCAGGCGGCCAGCGCGCCTATGAGCTCTGGGCAGAAGCTATTGCAGACGATAAAAACTTTCCTGCCAATGCGGTCCTGCCATACCTGTTTGAACGGATCATGTGTCAGAACGATGCCCAGACGATGGTCGGAGAAGGAAGGTATTATGCGGCATGTTATATGGAACAGGTCGGAAAGGAATTTCCTGTTGCAGCCGAGCCTTGCAGAAAAGCTTCGGACTATTTCCGTAAGACTGCCGAATGTACCTTTAAAATGGATGAAATAAAGGGCGGATTAATACAGGATGAAGCGGCAATCAGACGGTTTGCCGAACCGGAGATCAGGAAGCAGATTGTTCCTTTAATTTATAAAGCAAAAGAATTTGAGGCAAAAGCCTGTGAACAGTTAAAAGAAATCGCAGCCCTGCTTTAAATATTAATAGCATAAAACTTAGTGTGTTGACAATGTAAACCGCGGGCTTGTATATACCATGTTTGACCCTTCCCCTATTTTCTCAAAAGGGCGCAGGATGACATATCCAATAATGTCGTAATCTCCGGTTTCGTTCGGGACATTAAAATTTAGTTTACCATTCGCCATTCCTTCTTTGCCATCCAGACGAATGAGTTTATACGCTTCTCCATTTATATCAATTTGATTGAAATTGAGCGTCAGCAACAACAATGCACTATCTGCACCGTTCTTCATAACATTGTACATCATGGGTAACGAAATACCACCCTCTGATTCAAATTTCGGTAACGGATTGCGGATACCACCACTCGAAAGCTGTTCAGAGTTCTCGTAGTCAAAATTAAATATCAAATTTGATATGTTCTTGTCAAAATTGTCTTCCGGTGGCGTTGCTTCGTATTCAAATGGAATATAAACTTCGCCACTATAATCAGGTGTGGAAACCACATCATATATCAGGGAAATTCCATACTCGTCCGTAACTCTGTCAAAATCCATAGCCTTTTGGTGATAACCCGTAGTAAATGTAATAAGCAGCTTGTGGATTTTATTGTCGGAGATAGTTTTATCCTTATCAAGTGAAATGGAGATTTGGGTTTTTGTACCGTCCTCCATCTTGAAAACATACTCATCTGCATAGATTTCTTCTTCTGTCGGTTTGAACGCTATAGGCTGATAATCATAATAAAGCTTCATAATAACGGTTGGACTGCTCCCGGCAACACCAAATTCAAGATCGACATCTTCGCCGTCCGGCAGATACAGCATATTAAGGATTTTCATTTCATCGGTAGTGCCGCTGGTATTCGCGCCACCCAGATAAGATGTTGCGTAACCATCCATCGCAGGTCTGTAATCCTGCGTTGTTATGCCGGATGGCAACGGTGTTTCCGTTCCCCTTACATCCGGCGTCTGCTTGCAAGAAACAAGAAATCCACAAATAATAAAGGATATAATAGCAAGTGCGATTGCTCGTATTTTCATAGACCCGCCCACCTTCCGGAAGCCCCGCACGGTAAAATCAGGCCGTTAGAGGATACCGGCAGCCCAATTTCACCGGCCTGCACCTGTCCGCCGAATCCGACCGCTATTTCAACACCCAGCATATATGCCAGTACGGCAGGCTGCAGCCCTGTCGTGTAAGAATTAATCAGGAAAAATAACGGCTCATCCGTGAGCACCTGGGCACAAAGCTTAATAAAGGGATGAATACTGTCTTCTATCTTCCAGATTTCCCCCTTCGGGCCTCTTCCGTAAGACGGAGGATCCATGATTACCGCATCATAATGGTTCCCCCTTCGGATCTCCCTTTCAACGAATTTTACGCAATCATCGACAATATACCGGATCGGTGCATCCTCCAATCCGGATAATACGGCATTCTCTTTCGCCCAGGAAACCATGCCTTTCGATGCATCCACATGCGTTACACTTGCTCCTGCCTTAGCAGCCGCAACCGTGGCTCCTCCTGTGTAAGCGAAAAGATTTAATACCTTTATCTCACGGCCGGGATTCTTCTTTTTACCGGAACGGATGATCCCCGTAAACCACTCCCAGTTTGCAGCCTGCTCCGGGAATAGTCCGGTATGTTTAAAACTGAAGGGCTGCAGGTTGAAGGTTAATTCTTTATAGTTTATCTTCCATTGCTTGGGCAGATGAAAGAATTCCCACTCCCCTCCGCCTTTGCTGCTTCTATGATAATGGGCATCCCTGTTTTTCCAGCCGCTGTTTATTTTCGGCGTATCCCAGATTACCTGCGGATCCGGACGCACCAAAATATAGTCGCCCCATCGTTCCAATTTCTCACCTTTTGAAGCATCCAAGACCTCATATTCTTCCCAACCGTCGGCAATCCACATAATCTATCTCTCTTCCTGTTTATA
>JAEWSD010000155.1 GCA_023398615.1 Bacillota bacterium | reverse complement strand
AGCATTCCTTTCACTTCATAGAAGATGTCCATGAATTCTTTACCGGTTATCGTTTCTTTCTCCACCAGGTATGCGGCGATTTTATCCAGCACGTCACGGTTGCCTGCCAAAAGGCCTTCCGCCTTCTGATAGCATTCTTTCAGGATTGACATAACCTCATGGTCGATCTCACCTGCCGTTGCATCACCGCAGTTTAATACGGGCCGTCCGTCCAGGTATTTGCCTTCTATGGATTCCAGGCCCATCAGTCCGAATTTGTCCGACATGCCGTATTGTGTGACCATCGCCCTTGCAAGCTGCGTTGCCTTTTCAATATCGTTGGAAGCACCTGTCGTTATGGAGTTGAATACAAGCTGCTCCGCAACCCGGCCGCCGTATAATGTCACGATTCTTGCAAGCAGTTCTTCCTTGCTCATTAAGAATTTCTCCTCCTCAGGAACCTGCATTACATAGCCTAGAGAACCCATCGTTCTGGGAACTATCGTAATCTTCTGAACCGGTTCCGACTTCTTTTCCAAGGCGGTGATCAAGGCATGTCCTACCTCATGGTAAGCAACGATCTTCTTCTCCTCTTTACTGAGTATGCGGTCTTTTTTCTCCTTGCCTGCAATTACCACCTCGACAGATTCAAACAGGTCCTCCTGGGTAACCACCGTTCTTCCCTGCTTAACGGCAAGGATAGCGGCTTCATTTATCATATTTGCCAGATCCGAACCTACCGCTCCGGAAGTGGCAAGTGCAATTGCCTCCAAATCAACCGAATCGTGCATCAGCACGTCCTTGGAATGTACTTTCAGTATATCGATACGGCCTTTCAGGTCAGGCTTATCCACAATAATACGCCTGTCAAAACGGCCCGGGCGCAAAAGGGCTTTATCCAATACTTCCGGACGGTTAGTTGCCGCCAGGATCACCAGCCCCTTGGAGGAATCAAATCCATCCATTTCCGAAAGGAGCTGGTTCAGGGTCTGTTCCCTTTCGTCGTTACCGCCGCCGTAATGCGTATCCCTGCTCTTACCGATCGCATCCACTTCATCGATGAAAATAATACAGGGTGCCATCTGCTGTGCCTGTTTAAAGAGGTCTCTGACGCGGGAAGCGCCCACCCCTACGAACATTTCAACGAAATCGGAGCCGGACAGCGAGAAGAATGGTACCTTTGCTTCACCGGCAACCGCTTTGGCAAGAAGTGTTTTACCGGTTCCCGGGGGGCCTACAAGCAAGGCTCCCTTCGGCAGCTTTGCGCCGATGCGGGTGTACTTGCCGGGATTATGCAGGAAATCCACCAGCTCGGTTAAGGATTCCTTGGCTTCCTCCTGCCCGGCAACGTCCTTGAATGTTACCCCGGTCTGTTTCTCCACATACACCTTGGCATTACTCTTGCCGACGCCGCCCATCATTCCTCCGCCGCTTTTTGAAATCATCCGGAACAGGAACCACATTACCACATATATGGCAACGAAAGGAAGGACCCAGGCTACAATGATATCCACCAGAGTAGTCCGCGTATTCACTACGTCCGCCTTATGGGGAACATTTGCAGCCAGCAAGCGTTCCTCGAGTTTTTCGTCACCAACATAACCGGTATAATAGGTAATCGGATAAAGTTGATTTTCCTGTGTAACAGGTTCAATTTCTATTTTATCCTGCGCCAGCTGGACAGATTTCACTTCACCATTTTCCAGCATTCTTACAAAAGCATCATAAGTAATCTCTTTCTTACTGCTCTCTCTCAGCTGATTGCTCATGTAGTAAAATAATAACAACGTTATAATTGCCGCGATTAAGCAGTATATCAAAGGTTTTCTGTTATTCATACCGCGTTTATTGTTATTAAGGTTTTTATTATCCATATTCAACTCCTTAACTTTGTTCAGTATTTTATGTGAAACGATCTAACAAGTTCATCCTTACGGCTGAACCGTAACATATTTTCCTCTATATTAAAAGAGATATCCCAGTATTTATCCGCCGTACGGCGGGATAGAATTATCTGACTTCCCTTCATTATAATGTTACTCAAACTATAAATCAATACATATGTCATGAATTTTTTGTGACTTTCCTTATAAAAATATAAATAAAAAAGTATATTTATGGCGTACAATTTTTAATTTTTTTAAATTTACTATAGATTTATTTGTCAGATAGGAGTATAATGCTTTGGTAATTGTATAAAGAGATGCTTACAAAGGGGTAAGTAAAGATTAGATTTATAGACCGGAATCTATAAGTCTTATATTCTATATCCTTGTCCAGATGTACCTTAAACCGTAGGAAATGGGATTACCGTCAATTGGTTTAAGGTTTTTTATATTTTCTTATTATTTGTCAAGTATATGTCCGAACTAGAACCGGCAAATCTATTCATTATAAAAAGGAGGAAGCATGTAAATGGGTGTGAAGTATGTATTTGTAACCGGAGGTGTTGTTTCAGGTTTGGGTAAAGGAATCACGGCTGCATCCCTGGGAAGACTGCTTAAGGAACGTGGTTATCATATTACTATGCAGAAATTCGATCCATACATTAATATTGACCCGGGTACTATGAATCCGATTCAGCATGGTGAAGTTTTCGTAACAGACGACGGTGCGGAAACCGACCTCGACTTAGGTCATTATGAAAGATTCATTGACGAAAGCCTCACCAAACGATCCAATGTGACCACCGGTAAAATCTATTGGTCGATTTTATCAAAGGAAAGGCGCGGAGATTTCGGCGGCGGAACCGTCCAGGTTATTCCTCATGTAACAAATGAAATTAAAAGCCGTTTCTACCATAATGACGGCTGTGATGAGACACAGGTCGCTATCATAGAGGTCGGCGGCACGGTGGGTGATATTGAAAGCCAGCCGTTTCTTGAAGCAATCCGGCAATTCCAGCATGAGGTCGGCCACGAAAATGCCATCCTCATCCATGTAACCTTAATTCCATACTTAAAGGCTTCCGGAGAAATGAAGACGAAACCGACTCAGGCCAGTGTGAAGGAGCTGCAGGGCATGGGAATTCGTCCGGATATCATTGTGTGCAGGACCGAACATCCTTTAGAACCGGGTATCAAGGACAAGATTGCGCTATTTTGCAATGTTCCGAGCAAGCATGTTATCCAGAACCTGGATGTCGAGACCCTATATGAAGCACCGCTTGCTTTGGAGAAAGAGCATTTGGCCGATATTGCCTGTGAATGTCTTGAGCTGGAATCTCCCACTCCCGATCTCGCGGAATGGGAAAGTATAGTGGAATCACTTAAGCACCCGGTTAAGGATGTAACGATTGCCCTCGTTGGCAAATATACACAGCTCCACGATGCCTATATCAGTGTGGTGGAATCCTTAAAACACGGGGCAGTGGCGCATAATGCTTCCGTTACGATTAAATGGG
>JAEWSD010000230.1 GCA_023398615.1 Bacillota bacterium | reverse complement strand
GCGGCCGGAAAGGCTGATGCTGTTTACCGGTTTCTGATACTGGGTTTCTCTATGGGTTCCCAGGTGGTGAACTGCTTAAGCAATGAAGCCGTAATGAGTATTTTTACGATGAATCGCAGCGTGGGGTATGAAGCTCATCATATTCTTGGCTTTCTTCGATTTAAGCTGAGTAAAGACAATATACTGATTGCCAGGCTGAATCCAAAAAATAATATATTGTTTTTAATAGCACCTCACTTTTCCGACCGTTTCGGTTCCGAAAATTTTATTATTTACGACGAGAAAAGGAAGGCGGCGGTTTTGCATCGTTCCGGCTATCCTTGGGTTTATTCCGATGAGGAGAATTTAAATATAGAAAAATTTGGAGAGGAATCGGAAGAGGAAGAAATGTTTCAATTACTCTGGAAGACTTTTTTCGACAGCATAGCGATCAGGGAACGTACGAATCCGAACTTACAGCGCAATAATTTGCCTTTACGCTTCCGGAGCAATATGACGGAGTTTTATTTTTAATATTGTATTTTGGAGCATAAAATGTGAAAGTCCGGGAAATGAATAATTGCTTTAAACGGTGGAATACTAAACAAGTAAAATCAATTATTTTATAGGAGGAGTATCCATGAAAAAGCGATTATATTTGTTAATGGCAATATGTTGCCTTACATTTCTGACTTTTACAGCATGCACAACTGATAACGGCGGAAATGGTACAACGAATGGTACTACAAAAACACCGACAGTAACGACAGCACCTGGAACAAACGGAACCGGAACAAATGGAACCGGAACGACCGGCACGGGAACGGATGGAACCGGAACAACGGGAACGAACGGAACCGGAACGAATGGAACCGGAACTGATACAACCGGAAATGGTAATAATACAACAGGAAATACAACCGGTAATGGAACCGGAAACGATACAACAGGAACCGGAACAACAGGCACTACTGTCAGCCCTACGCCTTAACCTCGGTAAAAGAGCAATTAAGAGCAAATTAAGAATCGAGTAAATGATACCTATACCGTCTATCATTTACTCGATTTCTTTTTAAGGCCGTTCTTCCTGCTTTCCATGCAATCCTTACAGGTACCTGTAATTTGGATATAATGCTCCGATATCTTAAAGCCTTCCTTTTCCATTGCATCCTCAATCTCGTGAATAGGACATAACGGAAGGTCAAACATGCGCTTGCAATTATCACATATGACATAATGCTTATGTTCATGTGCGTTATCCTTAATATGGTAAAAAAGCTCGTTGTCATTCAGATAATACTTATCGATCAGGTCCTGCTTCAGCAATGCGTCGATATTACGGTATATCGTTGATTTGGCTATGGAGGGCAATTCCTTCACTATATTAGTATAGATATCATTAATTGACAACGGTTGTCTGGAATTCTTAAGAATCTCAAGGATTAATTGTTTTTGTTTGGTTTGACGCGAATGCTCCATAGGATACTCCTTTATACTTCCCTAAACAAAGTCTATCCCTTATTATAACAGCTTGTCAATACATTTTAGGATTTTCAATGTGATACAGATAATAATCCTGCCCGTTCCTTATAATTTTTCCTGTCTTATTCATGGATATTTTCTCTGCAAAAAGAAGGGATTTCATGTTTGACGGATGGATGACGGCGACAATTTTTTTTATGGAAAGTTCATGAAAGGCAACTCTAAGGATCGCATCGACAGCTTCTTTTGCGTAGCCTTTTTCCTGATAGTCCTCATCGATCAGGTAACCCAATTCTATCTCATCGTTACCGTTAACCAGGGTATTCTGGATACCGCAGCGGCCGATTAATGCACCGGTATCTTTAAGAAAAACTCCCCACAGTCCGTAACCGTAAAACCGGTATACATTTTCGATATAAGCCTTATGCTTTTCTATCTCAGTTTCAAGGCTTTCGACGATGTCATCCGTATAGTCGGCCGTCTTTAGATGCCGGCATATCCGGTGCAGGGCAGGAATATCGTCCGCCGACAACTCTCTGATAACCAACCGTTCTGTTTGCGCAACGGTGACGGGAAGGTTAAGGGCCCGCAGGTATGCGTTATTTATGAACTTGTAATCGACCTCCTCAAAGCCTTCTATCAGGACACAGGCATTTGACAGGTCCTGGTTGCCGGAATGTTCGTTTATAAAACCAATCGCCGGGATACCGGCAGCAGTTGCGGCACGTACTCCGTTACAGGAATCTTCAATAATAATACACTCTTCAGGCGTTACCTCCAGCTCTTTAACAGCTTTTAAGAAGACATCCGGCGCCGGTTTCGGACGTGATACCGTGGTACCGCTGACCAATTTGTGAAAATACCGCGTGATATCGAGAGCTTTGGTAACCTCGGCAATTTCCTTCTCCGTGGAGGAAGAAGCGATCGCCAGCTTCATGCCGTTGGCATACAGATCCTGTATCAGTTCCTTCGTATAGGGAACGGCATCGTAGCCCTCCTTCTCGATCAGCTCATATTTGGCCTGGTTATAGCAGGCTTCCAGTTGAGCCGGGGTATTTTGCAGGTGAAAATCTTCGATTATGCTTTCCAGCATATGTATCGTTGTAGAACCGATAAATCTATAACAATATTCTAACGGTACCTTGGCATCAAGTTTTTTTAAAGCCAGAACGGTAGCTTTTGCATGCATCGGCTCGCTATCTATTAGAACACCATCCATATCAAATATAACAGCCTTTAACATATTGTCCTCCTTATAATGTTTTTACCAGACATTTGCAAATTCTTAATTGTGTCTGTGATTGTTCCATTATAGCAGAATAATGGGAAAGAGTGAAGGGGCTGCCGCAGATTTGGCATCCCCTTATGATTACTGGCGTGTTAATAATTTTTCATAGAATAACCCGACAAGGAACCATGCCGGTGCGTAATCAAAACGTATTAATCCCTGATAGTTAAGCTTTGCTTTGCTGTAATCCCAAGGACATGCTCCGAATTTTTTCAGTATCTTGCCTGAACTCAGCTCTGCGAAGTAGATACAGAGCGTATACACACCTCCTCTCAGAAGAGCACTCTTGTCTTTCAGTTTATTGCAAATGGGGTTTAAACAAGCTGCCATGCCATAGATTGGGAACATCCATACGGAAGTACGGCAAAGTAAGGACTTGTCCTTATGGCCTATCATCGAATGCAGGCCGGTCCAAAAACATTCCATACACCAGCCGCTGAGGCCGCATAATATAAAATTTTTATAGAAGCAGTTTTTCATGGAGTTAGTGTTGCCGAAAGAATGAAATGTATACATTTGTGAATTCCGTCCTGCAAAACGGCGGCGTTGACAATCTAACTTTCTATGGTATAATGAGTCTCAAACAGTGAACATATTGCATAAATTGGAGAAAATTATCATATGGATAAAGCAATTGTAAAACTTAAAAAAGGACAAGGCAGAACACTCAAATCAGGCGGAATGTGGGTGTTCGATAATGAGATAGATTCCATAACCGGAGAATTTGAAAACGGCGATATCGTAGAAATTGTCGATTTCGACGATTATTTTATGGGAAGCGGATTTATTAATATGAATTCTAAGATTAGAGTCAGGATTATGTCGAGAGTAAAGCATCAGGAGATCAACAGGGATTTTTTAAGAGAGCGGATAGAAGCGGCCTGGGAATACCGGAAAAGAAATGTGGATACGGGTTGTTGCAGGATTATATTCGGAGAGGCGGACTTCCTGCCGGGTCTTGTGATCGACAAATTTTCCGATGTCCTCGTCGTGCAGTCCCTGGCTCTGGGAATCGACCGGCTGAAGCCTGTTATACTGGAATTGTTAAAGGATATCCTGTTAAAGGACGGCATTGCAATCAGGGGTATTTACGAAAGAAGCGATGCCAAGGTCAGAAGCAATGAAGGCATGGAACGTATGAAAGGCTTTATCGGAGATACCTTTGACACAAAGGTAAGGATTACGGAAAACGGTATAAACTATATTGTGGATGTGGAGGAAGGCCAGAAAACAGGTTTCTTCCTTGACCAGAAATATAACAGGGAGGCAATAAAAAAGCTATGCAGGGGTGCCGAGGTACTTGACTGCTTTACACATACCGGTTCCTTTGCTTTAAATGCGGGGATCGCAGGGGCTAAAAGTGTTCTGGGAGTCGATGCTTCCCAGCCCGGCATAAGACAGGCCGAGGAAAATGCTGTGTTAAACGGCCTTCAGGACATCGTACATTTCCAGTGCGCCGATGTGTTTGAACTATTGCCGGAGCTGGAGCGTCAGAACAGAAAGTTTGATGTGATTATCCTGGACCCTCCGGCCTTTACAAAATCCAGAAATTCAATAAAAAATGCTATTAAGGGTTATCGCGAGATAAACATACGGGCCATGAAGCTGCTGAAAAACGGCGGCTATCTGGCAACCTGTTCCTGCTCACACTTCATGACTCCGGAGCTGTTTGCTGATACCATAGGACAGGCAGCCAGAAACGTAAGAAAGAGGTTAAGACAGGTGGAATACCGTACCCAGGCACCGGATCATCCGATCCTTTGGGCGGCGGAAGAATCCTATTATTTAAAATTCTTTATTTTTCAGCTTTGTGAGGAAAGATAAACGAAAGGAGCTTATCCTACATGACTTTTGGGGAAGCTATGGATTTTCTTGAGAAAGCAAATCAATACGGCAGCATATTGGGACTGGACAGCATGAGAAGATTGCTTAACGGGCTTGGGAATCCTCAGAAACGGCTAAAATTCGTCCATGTTGCAGGCACAAACGGGAAGGGCTCTACGGCTGCCTTTATTTCCGCGATACTGACGGCGGCCGGTTACCGGGTGGGCCGGTATATCTCCCCGTCGGTATTCGGCTACAGAGAAAAGATACGGATATCTGGAAGGACCCGGATGGAAGGGAACAGTTACGGCATTACGGATGAAGCAATCAGTGAAAGCGAGATTGCGGATTGCATGGCAAGGATAAAGGCTGTCGCAGTGCAGATGGTTTTCGAAGGGAGCCCGCACCCTACCGTATTTGAAATGGAAACCGCAATGGCAATGTTGCATTTTGATGGAAAAAAATGTAATATCATTGTCCTGGAAGTGGGTCTGGGAGGCAGGCTGGACGCAACGAATGTGATTGATACCGCGGAATGTGCGGTAATAACCTCTATCAGCATGGACCATATGCATATTCTGGGGGATACGCTGGAACAGATTGCAGAAGAAAAGGCGGGCATCATAAAGGCCGGTATTCCGGTAGCATCCTATCGGCAGGCCGAGGCGGCGCAAAAAGTGCTGGAAGCGGCATGTCTGCGGGAAAATGCGGAATTATTTACGGCAGACTTTGACGATATCCGGATAGAAGAACAGGGAATCAGGGGAACGGTTTTCTCCTATGGTGGTCTGAAAAATCTTGAAATCAGGCTGTTGGGGGATTATCAGGTAAAGAATGCGGTCACCGCCCTGACGGCTGTGGAATGCCTGCGGCGTGTGGGTTATGAGATACCGGAGGAAGCGATACGTAACGGCCTGTACCGGACAGTGTGGAGAGGGCGTTTTGAAGTGGTAAAAACCTCACCGCTTTTTCTGATTGACGGTGCGCACAATGAAGAGGCGGCGGCCACATTGGTAAGAAATATTAAAATATATTTTCCAAACAGGAGAATCCTATATATAATAGGTATGCTGGCAGATAAAGATTACGATGCGGTGTTATCCCATACCGGACCGTATGCCGAGAGGATCTATACGATAACGCCGGATAATCTGCGGGGGCTGCGCTCTGATATATTGGCAGATACGGCAAGAAAATATTGCGGCAGGGTCTTTGATACGGGCAGGGTTTCGGAAGCGGTAACACTTGCATTGGAAGCTTCAGGCAAGGAGGATGTCATCATAGCCTTCGGTTCCTTATCCTATTTAAATGAAGTTCTTAAGTCACTGGATACTACCTGAAAGGCATGCGAAGCCGGGAAAATGTGTTTGCTTATACACGGGAGGTAACAATGGATCATAGGAAAATAGAGGAAGCAGTAAAACTTTTTTTAGAAGCAATCGGTGAAGATCCCGGCCGGGAAGGGTTAAAGGAAACACCAAAAAGGATTGCCGCAATGTGTGAGGAGATATTCGGCGGTATGGGTATGGATGCGTCGGAGCATTTGGCGAAAACCTTCACCGCCAATAATAATGAGATGGTAATAGAAAAGGATATCCCTTTCTATTCGGTTTGTGAGCACCATCTGCTGCCCTTTTTCGGGAAAGCGCATATCGCTTATATACCGGACGGAAAAGTGGTAGGTCTCAGCAAACTGGCAAGGACGGTGGAGGTCTATGCAAAAAGACCGCAGATTCAGGAACAGATGTCGGCGCAGATTGCCGATGACATTATGGAATACCTGAAACCAAAGGGAGTAATCGTATTGCTTGAAGCGGAGCATATGTGCATGACTATGAGAGGCGTCCGCAAACCCGGTACGGTGACGGTAACCTTCGTGGCCAGAGGGGAATTCGAAAAAAACCAGGGGCTGCGGGATACATTTTTTCAGTTAGCAGGTATCAGAGCATGAAAATAGGAAAGAAAGAATTTAAACCGAATGACAGGACCTATATTATGGGAATCCTGAATGTTACTCCGGATTCCTTTTCGGACGGCGGAAGGTACGACAATCTGCGGGATGCGCTGAAACACACGGAACAGATGGTTTCTGAGGGTGCGGATATCGTCGATATCGGCGGTGAATCGACAAGACCGAACTATATCCGCGTATCGGAGGCAGAGGAAATTGACAGGGTGGTGCCGGTCATTAAGGAAATCAAGCGGCATTTTGACATACCGGTATCCATCGACACATATAAAAGCAAAGTAGCGGACGCTGCGCTGGCAGCAGGAGCGGATATGGTTAATGATATCTGGGGATTAAAGTATGATAACGCTATGGCACGGATCGTGTCCGAGCATGAAGTTGCGGTATGCATCATGCATAACAGGAAGGAAGCGGTCTATGATAACTTTATCGGTGAGGTCATATCGGATCTTAAGGAGAGCATAGAGCTTGCGCTGGCTGCCGGAATAAGGCGAGACAGGCTCATTCTGGATCCGGGAATCGGTTTTGCAAAGACCTATGAGATGAATCTGATTATGATGAATCACCTGGAGGAATTACGGCAGTTCGGTTTACCGGTTCTGCTGGGCACCTCCAGAAAGTCGATGATAGGGCTGACTCTGGACGAAACGGCTGAAAACCGGCTGGAAGGCACCATAGCAACCAGTGTGATCGGGGTAATGAAAGGCTGCGGTTTCATAAGGGTACATGATGTGCTTGCGAATGCAAGAGCCGTCCGGATGACGGAAGCGATCCTTCGCGAACACAAATAAGGAGATTGTAAATGGATCTGATAAAAATAACGAACTTGGAAGTATTCTGCCATCATGGAGTATATAAGGAAGAGAATGTATTAGGCCAGAAGTTTCTGGTATCCATGAAGCTGTACGCCGATCTGGCGGCGGCGGCACGCGCGGATGACCTGACTAAATCCGTGAATTATGGCAAGCTCTGCCATTTTGTGAAGGAAGAGATGGAGGAAACCACCTACAAATTGATCGAAACCTTAACCGGGAAAATTGCCGAAAAGGTATTGCTGAAATTCCCGGTGATCGAAAAGGTGAGAGTTGAGATTAAGAAGCCCTGGGCGCCGATTCTTCTGCCGATAGAGACGGTATCCGTTGTAATGGAAAGAGGATGGCATACGGTTTACCTGGGAATCGGCTCGAACCTGGGAGATAAGGAAGAAAATCTGAATTCTGCAATTGAGATGCTTAAGGAAGACGAATCGTGCAGGGTCACGGGAGTTTCCCGGTTCATAACCACGGCACCGGTAGGGGGCGTAGCGCAGGATGATTTCTTAAACGGAGTCCTGGAACTGAAGACGCTTAGAAGTCCGGAAGAATTGCTGGAGTTAATCGGCAGTATAGAGAACAGGCTGAAAAGGGTACGTACGGTCCACTGGGGACCGCGAACCATCGATCTGGACATATTATTTTATGACAGGGAAGTCATTCGCACGGAAAAACTGGTAATTCCCCATCCGGAGATGCAGAACAGGGAATTCGTATTAAAGCCCCTGTGTGAACTGGCGCCCGACTTCAAACATCCCATTTATGATAAGACGGTATACCGGATGTATCAGGACATCATTTGTCCGAATAAGGCGGATTAAAAAAGCGGCACATACGTTTAATGCGGAAAGAGGTTACTATGCAGGATTTACAAAAAAGCAGGCAGGAAATTGATAAGGTCGATCGGAAAATCGTTGAGTTATTTGAACATAGAATGCAGCTTACGAATGAAGTGGCGCAATATAAGCTGCAGACCGGCAGGAAGGTTTTCGATAAGGAAAGAGAGGCGGAAAAGCTTCGCACATTAAAGGAAATGGCCGGCAATGATTTCAACCGTCATGGAGTTCAGGAGCTGTTTACACAGATTATGTCTATGAGCCGCAAGCTTCAGTATGGGTTGATCAGTGCGCAGGGAAATGAGCTTCCGTTTCAGGAGATTGAACGTCTTAACGTGAATATCGGCACAAAGGTGGTATGTTTTGGCGAAAAGGGTTCCTATACCGACCAGGCAATGGAGGAATACTTCGGAACAGATATCGTCAGTTTCCACGAACCCTCCTTTAAAAAGGTGATGCAGGCGATTAAGGACGGAAAAGCCGAATACGGGGTCCTTCCGATCGAGAATACTTCAACGGGAGGGATTTCCGATATCTATGATCTGCTGATTGAATTTGACAACTGTATTATCGGGGAGCATGTGGTGAAAATCGAGCATGCCCTGCTGGGACTGTCCCGGTCTGCGCTTAAGGATATCAAGACCGTGTATTCCCATCCTCAGCCCCTGATGCAGTGTTCAAAATATCTGGAAAGCCATCCGGAGCTGAAGACGGTAAAATATATCAGTACGGCGGACAGTGCAAAGAAGGTACTGGATGATAATGATATCACACAGGGAGCCATTGCAAGCAAGCGGGCCGCCGGTTATTATGGTCTGAAAGTGCTGGCGGAGGCGATCAATCATGAAGAGAATAATTCCACGCGCTTCATTATTATCAGCGGCAGGAAGGAATTTATCAAAGGCTCCAATAAGATAAGCATATGCTTCGAACTGCCTCATGAGACCGGTTCCCTGTATAATATGCTGTCACATATCATTTATAACGGTTTAAATATGACAAAGATTGAATCCAGACCGCTTGAAGGGCGCAGCTTTGAGTACCGGTTCTTCCTTGACTTCGAAGGCAACCTGAAGGATGCGGGAGTTAAGAATGCATTAGTCGGAATAAGGGAAGAAGCCAGAGCCTTCAGGATATTGGGCAATTACGGAATGGTATAATCTGTTTCATACTTTTTTCAAATTGTAATCACAAAGTGGACATAATTTGTTGATAAACTTTAGTTACAAAGTTGAAAGGAGAATATGTTATGGACAACGAATATCGAAATGATCATAATGATGAATATAACTACGAGGGTAATTACCAATATACATTACAGCCTTTGCTGGAAAGTGAGGCTGATAAACAGACGGCACCGGGTCCGAGTCCGAAGAAAAAACATAAGGCTTTCAGGGGTTTTGCCAAGCTTGTCGCAATGGGAACCATTATTGGCCTCGTTGCAGGGGCATCCTTCCAGGGATATAATTACCTTGCAAACAGAAACCTGACCGGCGGCAACTCAATCGGAGAGAAGATTGACGAAACAGATTTAAGCGTTCGGACGGATCAGGACAATCCTTCCGTTGATTCTGACGCTTCCTCCGAGGCGGTGCCCCTGGCTACAGGAACTTCGGATGCGAAGGTTACCAGTGATGTTTCTGCCGTTGTTGAGAATGTTATGCCGTCCATTGTTGCAATCAATTCTGTAATGACAAATGTATCTTCCGATTTCTTCGGAAGAGAATTCAAACAGGATGTGCAGGGAAGCGGTTCCGGAATCATCATAGGCCAAAATGACAAAGAAGTTTTGATTGCCACGAATAACCATGTGGTTGAAGGCGCTAAAACCGTAGATATCGTATTTGCGGATGACAGCAAGGCAACCGCTTCCATAAAAGGAACGGCGGCAGGTGCCGACCTCGCGGTAGTATCCGTAAGTATTGATGATTTAAAGCCGGAAACCATCGGCAAGATAAAGATAGCAACCCTGGGTGACTCCAATACCACCAAGCTTGGAGAAATGGCTATTGCTATCGGAAATGCGTTAGGCTACGGCCAGTCCGTAACGGTGGGATATGTCAGCGCTTTAAACAGGGAGGTAACGATTGACGGCAAAACCATGACCCTGCTGCAGACGGATGCCGCAATTAATCCGGGAAACAGCGGCGGTGCGCTGCTGAACTCAAAAGGAGAAGTGATCGGTATTAATTCCGTAAAATATGTCGATTCAAGTGTTGACAGCATCGGCTATGCGATTCCGGTCTCAGACGCAATCCCGATCATTAATGAGCTGATGAACAGGACCGTGATAGCGGAAGAGGATACGGCTTACCTGGGGATTAGCGGCAATGATGTGACGGATGTATACTCACAGGGCTTCGGAATGCCGGTCGGCATCTATGTTGCGGAGGTAACGAAGGGTTCCGCTGCGGAAAAGGCGGGAATCCAGGTAGGGAATATCATCGTTTCCATTAACAAAACACCGGTTAAGACGATGGCGGAATTGCAGGACTCTTTAAGCTATATCAAGGGCGGATCAGCCGGGACGATTACGGTAAAGGTTCTGGATAACGGCACTTATACGGATAAAACCTTAAATGTTACCTTTGATACAAAGCCAAAGGATAAATAAAGGCAGTTTATGAAAGGCAAGTGACAGGCAATATGCCCGGCGGCAGGTTCAAATGGCTTAACAGCTATTGATGTGCTTCCGTAACAGTTCAGTCTATGGTGCCGCGAGGTGTTTTTTGTGAGTGTAGCGCAGCGAAAGTCATAGAAAACCCGAGATATGTCTGTGCGAAATTTTGCATTTTGCATAATTACTGCACATCATTTATTACAGTTCAGCCGTAAGGCTGAACTGTAATATGCTTCCGGGCAGATTTGCATTATCCGGCTTGACAGGCCGGTAATACATGAGTATGATAGGTTTGTACTTAAAATATGAATATACGGAGCGAACTAAAACTTATGGGATCTATTGATATTATAATACCTGTCTATAAACCGGATAATAAATTCCTGCTGTTGATAGAAAGACTGACGAAGCAAACTGTGAAGCCGCGGCATATTCTGCTGCTCCATACGATAGAGCCGGATGCGCCGGAAGACGGAAGGATAAAGGATGCGCTTAACTTTACATCTTCCGCCTGTCCGATTGCATGTATCGATATTCAAAAAAAGGAATTCGATCATGGCGGCACCAGGAATTACGGAGCTTCCCTGTCACAGGCGGACATCATTATGTTTATGACCCAGGATGCGGTACCGGCCGACAGGTACCTGATAAAGAATATGACGGAACCGTTTGACAGTCCTCAGATTGCGGCAGCCTACGCAAGGCAGCTTCCGAATCAGAAGGCAGGGATCATTGAGCAGTACACGCGTAAGTTCAATTATCCGGAAGAAAGCCGGGAGAAATCTTTAAAAGACCTTTCCGAATTAGGCATAAAAACATATTTTTGTTCCAATGTCTGCGCGGCTTACCGCAGGTCGGTCTATCAGGAACTGGGCGGCTTTGTAACAAAAACGATATTTAATGAAGATATGATTATGGCTGCCGGTATCATTCAAGCGGGACATTCCATCATGTATGCGGCGGATGCCAGGGTAGTCCATTCCCATGAATACAGTTACCGGGAGCAGTTTAAGAGGAATTTCGACCTGGCGGTATCACAGCGGCAGCACAGGGATATTTTTGAAAATATGAAATCCGAGACGGAAGGTATCAGGCTGGTTACGGATACCCTGGATTATCTGGTGCGGAACAAGCAGTATTTGATGATTCCCGACCTGTTCCTGCAAAGTGCGTTTAAATATCTGGGCTACAAGGCAGGCAGTCATTATAAATCGTTTTCAAAGGAATGGGTAAGAAAGCTGAGTATGAACCCTTCCTACTGGGAATAAAGGAGCGGAAACTTTAAAGGCCGTATGGCTCAGCCATGAAAGGACAGGGTTGAATGGATCGGGTAAATGTTATATTAGCGGCTTACAACGGTGAAAAGTATATAGGCGAACAGATAGGTTCTATCCTGGGCAATACCTTTCAGAATCTGCGATTATGGATATTCGACGACGGATCGTCGGATAAGACGGAAACGGTAATAGATGTATACCGGATGAAATATCCGGATAAAATCATATTCCGTCGTAATCCGGTTAATAAAGGCGTTACTCTCAATTTCCTGGACGGCATGCGCTATGCGGCTGGCTTCGGGGAAGCAGCAGAGGGCGGCAGGACGGATACGGCGGAGAACGAGAGTCAGAAAATACGGGAGTATTTCATGTTCAGCGATCAGGATGATGTGTGGATGCCGGACAAAATTGAGAAAACACTGCGTTATATGAAGAAGCTGGAGAGCAGGTACGGAAGTAATTCTGCGGCGGCGGTATTCACGGACGCGAGGGTCGTAGACGAGAATCTTAAGACGATTTATCCTTCCTTCTATGAATCAGGCAGGCTGGATACCGGGAAAATAGACCTGCCGCATATCATGATGGAGAACAAATTAATCGGCTGCACCGTAATGGTTAACAGAGAACTGGCCGGAAGACTAAAGCAGCTTCCGGAAAAAGCTCGTTTCCATGACTGGTGGGTTGCCATGATAGCAGCTGCCTTCGGACATATCGGTTATCTGCCTGAGGCGACGCTTTATTACAGGCAGCATGGCGGTAATATGGTCGGGAATCAGAGCTTTTCGTCCTATGTCCGGAACCGGATATCCTCCATTAAAAAGCAGAAGGAAGCATTGCATGCCATAGTATCACAGGCAGGGGAATTCTATCGGATATTTCATACGGAATTACCCGCTCCGCAGAAAAAACAGGTATATATTCTTGCGCAGCTGGAAAAGAAAAACTGGTTTGAGAGAAGGCTGCTGATTGTTAAGTACGGGTATCTGAAAACCGGGCTGTTAAGAAATATCGGGCTGCTATGCCTGATATAAACACATGCATTTAGGGACAAATAATTATTCTTTATTGACATTTTATTAGCATATTGATACAATGTTTACAATCAGCGCGGTGCAGGTTTAATATGCAGGAAAGAGGTTGCTATGAAGAAAATGGTGCTGTCGATACTGGTAGATAATACCGCAGGTGTTCTAAGCCGTGTCTCGGGGTTATTCAGCAGAAGAGGTTATAACATAGATAGTTTAACGGTCGGCGAGACCAAGGATCCCGCATATTCCAGAATGACGGTCGTGGTAAACGGAGACGATCAGATTTTAGAACAGATAAGGAATCAGCTGCTTAAGCTGGAAGACGTTCGTGAAGTACGGGAACTGCTTCCGAATGAATCCGTATGCAGGGAGCTTATCCTGGTAAAGGTTATGGCCAATGAGAAAGAAAGGCCTTCTATTATTGCAATTGCCGACATATTCAGGGCAAAAATAGTGGATGTTGCCATTGAATCACTCATGATTGAACTGACAGGCAATCAAAATAAGGTGGATGCATTTATAAAGCTGCTGGAAGGCTTTACAATTAAAGAAATCGTCAGGACAGGCATTGCCGGCCTGACAAGAGGTTCCGGTGATATCGCAGATTATCTGGATGATTAATTTTTAGAATTGATGAAACGTTAAGGTTACGTTTTGTAATATTTGTGGAAAAGACGCGACTTAATCTGTTGCGTCTATTATTTAAAGGGCAACTTTAATAAGTTAAACGGTTAAAGGAAATCCAGTTATTCCAAAAAGCGGAGACGCTTTTTACAATAATAAAATTATTAAAAAATAGGAGGATATTAAAATGGCAAAGATTTATTACCAACAAGACTGCAATCTATCGTTATTGGAAGGCAAAACGATTGCTGTTATCGGCTATGGCAGCCAGGGACATGCACATGCATTGAATGCAAAGGAATCAGGCTGCAATGTCATTATTGGCCTTTATGAAGGAAGCAAATCCTGGGCTAAAGCGGAAGCTCAGGGATTTAAAGTATACACAGCCGCAGAGGCTGCAAAGAAAGCTGATATTATTATGATTCTCATTAACGATGAGAAGCAGGCTTCCATGTATAAAAAGGATATTGCTCCAAACCTTGAATCGGGTAATATGTTAATGTTTGCTCACGGCTTCTCCATCCATTTCGGACAGATCGTACCGCCGAAGGGTGTGGATGTAACGATGATCGCTCCGAAAGGACCGGGTCATACCGTTAGAAGCGAGTATCAGGCAGGCAAAGGTGTTCCTTGTTTGGTGGCGGTTGAGCAGGATGCTACCGGAAAAGCATTGGATATGGCTTTAGCTTATGCTCTGGCAATCGGCGGAGCAAGAGCGGGCGTGCTGGAGACAACCTTCAGAACGGAGACGGAAACAGACCTCTTTGGTGAGCAGGCAGTTCTTTGCGGCGGCGTATGCGCACTGATGCAGGCAGGATTTGAAACCCTTGTGGAAGCAGGATATGACGCGAGAAACGCTTATTTTGAATGTATCCATGAAATGAAACTGATCGTTGACTTAATCTATCAGTCAGGCTTTGCCGGCATGAGATATTCCATCTCAAACACGGCAGAATATGGTGACTATGTCACAGGGCCGAAGATTATTACGGAAGAGACAAAGAAGACAATGAAGAAAATTCTTGCGGACATCCAAAGCGGTGCCTTTGCAAAAGACTTCCTTCTGGATATGTCCGAAGCCGGCGGCCAGGCTCACTTCAAGGCTATGAGGAAAAGGGCTTCCGAGCATCCTTCCGAGTTAATCGGTGAAGAGGTTCGTAAGCTTTACAGCTGGAATAACGAAGAAGACAAGTTTATTAATAACTAAACCGCATGAATAAGCGGAACCAGTATAAATAATTAAAACCTCCGGAAAGAAGCAGCCGGTTTTGCTCCTTCCCGGAGGTTTTGTTACTATTCATAAACGTCAATGCCTAGTACATTGTTTTCAAATTAACTAGACCGATTACTTGTCTAAATTTCCAGATGCAACATCCAAAAAGCCTCGGCGTAGCACCGCTACGCCTACGTTTTTTGAATGTTCCCTCTGAAAGTTTATCCTGCGTACTCAGTCCAGTTATTTGCAAAACGATGTACTAGTCGCTGCCGAAAGGACACCGTACCTCTTCCCCTCTTACAAAGCGCATTGTAATATTTTCGGCAGAGCCCGTATAAATGAACTTCTCCAGACGTTCTCCCAGGGTCGAACGGCCGTTTTTAAGCAAAGGATTGTCGTCGATAACCAGTGCGTCAAATTCATATCCTTCCTCGAAGCTGCCTGCCTTTCCGAAGAAGCTTCCGCCGCCTTTGGTAGCGAGGTAAAAGGCTTCACTGATACTGAGAGGAGAACAATCGGAATGCTCTACAAAATACATTTTGGATGCCTGTATGCTGGCAACGATATGCCGGGTCATGTTTAAGACATTGCCGCCCCCGACATCCGACCCGAGGCCGACCGGAATCTGTTCATTCAGGTACCTTCTTACCGGCATAATCCCGCTTGCCAGATTGAAATTGGATTGTGCGCAATGTGCGGCGTATACATTCTTCTCCTTAAGCAGCGCGATTTCGGATTCCGTCGTATAGATACAATGTGCCATAATTGTCCTGCCCTGTTTTAGCAGGCCGTAATCATGATAAACCTCGGCAAAGGTATCGATGTCCGGATGAAGTTCCCTTACCCATGCAACCTCACCGCGGTTTTCACAGAGATGGGATTGTACGGGCAGCCGGTATTTACCGGCAATTTCACCTAATGCCTGCATCAGGCGGGGAGTGGTACTCGGTACAAAGCGGGGGGTTATCATATATTGAACTAAAGGAGACAGGCTTTGGTCTTCTTTATCGGGGTATTTTCGGTACAAAGAAGGATCTGCTTCCAGAATTTCAAGAGTTTCGGAAATTGACTGTTCCGTAGTCTCCTGAAGCTCAGGCAGGGAATTCCGGTCCATATTTACCTTGCCGACATAAGCTCCTAAACCGGACCGCTTTAATAGCTCTATCAGTATTTTTGTCGCCTCTTTATGTCTGGTGGCAAAGATGCAGGCTCTTGTTGTGCCCGCTTTCCAAAGATCATGGATAAAGTGCTTATAATGCTCCCTGGCAAAATCAACATCATCAAAAGCACTTTCCAATGGAAAGGTATATTCATTCAGCCACGGGATTAACTCCTTGCTGTAACCTATTCCGGTATTCAGCCATTGAGGCGCATGAACATGCAGATCTACGAAACCGGGAATAATCAGCCGGTCTCCCATATCTTCGACCGGGATACCGCCGTAAATATCAGGAAGCGCTGATGCAACCACAGCAACCCTGCCGTCTTCAATCACAATGTAACCCTGCTCATACTCCTCGAATTTATCTTTTTCTTTTGTAAAAATGATATTACCTTTTAATATTTTAACCATGTAATACCTCCATCAGGAACCTGTCAGTATAAAATACAGTTATAACCTTAATTTTATTATACTATTTCAGGCATTTATAAGCAAGGCAAAAGACGGAAGCGGGCTTAATTTACTTAATTTACCAGAATGTTTTACAAGCAGGCAGGATATGGATTGTTACTGTGAACAGCAACTATGGATTTTCTTTCCGCTTGAAAAAATACTTGATTGCAATAATACTATAAGGGAGAATCTGATGCTATAATATAAGAAAAGAGGATTACTATGGAATACGATTACTCAGAGACTGTTAATTATCTGTTGGACTGGTATGATCTGAACAGCAGGATATTGCCCTGGAGAGAGAACCCGACACCATACTATGTCTGGATTTCGGAAATCATGCTTCAGCAGACAAGAGTAGAAGCGGTAAAGCTTTATTTTGAGCGCTTCATCAATACCCTGCCCGATATAAAATCTCTTGCTCTTGTGGAGGAAGAGAAGCTGCTTAAGCTTTGGGAAGGCTTGGGATATTATAATCGTGCCCGCAATCTGCAAAAGGCGGCCGGAATCATCATGACGGATTATAACGGAGAGATTCCGCCGGATTACGATAAGCTTCTTAAGCTTCCGGGAATAGGCTCCTACACGGCCGGAGCCATAGCCTCTATGGCATTCCGGATACCCGTGCCTGCCGTAGACGGCAATGTACTCCGTGTGATGAAGCGGGTAGCAGGAAGCTTTGATAATATTTCGCAGAATAAGGTTATAAAGGAGCTTCGGAAGGAACTGGAGGAGATAATTCCCAGAGACCGGCCGGGCGCGTTTAATCAGGCGCTGATGGATCTGGGTGCTGCCGTATGTATCCCAAACGGTAAGCCTTTATGTGAACAGTGCCCCATCATGCATTTGTGCAAAGCGTTTCGAAACGATACTTGGATGAAGATACCGGTAAAGGCGGAAAAAAAGGCCAGGAAAATCGAGAATCGGACCGTACTTCTGATCGAGCAGGACGGCCGGTATATGCTGCACAAACGGGAAGGAAAAGGCTTGCTGGCAGGCTTATGGGAATTCCCGAATACGGAAGGAAAATTGACAAAAAAGAAATTAACAGGCATTCTGACAGAGATGGGGATAGAGCAGTGCACAATCACTAAGCTGAATGAAGGGAAACACATCTTTTCCCATATAGAGTGGCATATGACAGGTTATCACATAAAGCTTCATGAAGAATCCGCGCTAAAGGAATCTGCGGTATGTGAAACCGGCGCAGGCTATATATCCGGTCCGTATGTCTGGGCAGATAGAAATCAAATTAAAGCGGAATATACGCTTCCGACAGCATTTCACATTTATCGGAAGCATATCCTTGAAAGCGATTGAATGTCAGAACTCTCTTACTCTGGTCAGCCATTCCGTAACAAATGAATGGAAAAGCTCTTCCTGTTCAAGCTGTAGATTGTGACCGGCGCTGTCCAATACCGCAAAAGCTGCTCTCGGATAGTTATCCAGAATGTTCCAGGCATTCTTATAGCCTACACACCAATCCTGGCGACCAAGAAGTATGAGAACCGGCCTGCCGTATATTTCCTTAAAATCATCCGGATTAAACGAGAAACTTCCGTTATTTTCATCCAGGATGCGCTGCAGAAAATCATTGTCTGCCAGTTTAACTCCGGATAGAACTTCGTCACGATACCTGTGCCATATCTTTTCGCTTTGTATTACCTGAAATAGATCAAAGCCTTCCGCTTCGGACTGCTCAAGTCGTGATAACAGGGTTTCATTCCTCATAAGTACGGTATGAGGAGGGGTATCACGTTCCTTCTCGTCCATTGTTATCGCAGGGCAAAGCAGGAAAAGTCCGTCTATTCTGTCGGCCATTTTATGCAGAATGCCTCTTGCCAAATATCCCCCGTAGGATTCTCCTGCAAGTAAAAAACGTTCGGTCGGGATGATCTCATTAATAAAGTCCAGAACGACATTCAGCATACAGTCCGAATTCACGATCCATTGTTCACCTTTGGTTTTGCCCATTCCCGGTAAGTCAATATAGATCCTTTTGTATCCTTCAAGCTTTTGAAAGACAGGCTCCATACAGCCGGACATTAATCTGTGGTCCACATGATATCCATGCAGCAGTAATATCGGCTTGCCGCTGCCGATAACTTCATAGTTCACATCGATGCCGGTTAATTTACATATCATATTTTATATCCTCCTCTTATCTTAGCAATCGCCTGTTATTACCGGCTTAAACTACATGAAATATTGCCTTGATTTTCTAGTTAATTACAAATATAATAATATTTGATAATGTTTTGTTTGACAAGTACGCACATTATTATGACCAAGTGCATTGACTGAGGAGAAAGAAAGGGAGAAAAAAAGTGCTTGAAGAAGAGGTAGACAAGTATTGTCCGGTTACGGTAACACAAAAGGTTCTGATGAGAAAGTGGAAACTTGAAATAATCTGGCTTATTAATAACCAGGTCAGGCGCTTTAATGAGCTTCAGAGGATGATCCCGCAGATTTCTCATGGGGTGCTTACCCAGCAGCTGAGGGAGCTTGAACGTGACAGGCTGATTCACAGGGAAGTCTATAAAGAAGTTCCGCCCAAGGTAGAATATACCCTGACCGAAACCGGGAAAAGCTTTATTCCGGTGTTGATACATATTATGGAGTGGGGAGTGGATTATATCAGGGAGACAGAGAACTGTAACATGAGCTTTTGCCTGTCAAATAAATTCGACTGTAATAAATGCTATGATATGTTAAAAGAGACCGTTAATGAAACGGACGGAACGAAAGAGAGGTGAGACCATGCATTTTCAAAGATCACCCAGCTAATGCCGGGCTTTTTGGATACCGGAGCCGCGAGCGCCGCCGGATAATATGATTCGTTAATTACAGGATTAAATCAGCGGAGGTATCCATAGTGAAATACTTAAGAAATATAATGCTTTGTTATGCCATTGCGGCCCTGGAAGCTTTCATTCCCGCCTATGTAATCGAAAGGTTATTTTGGGAAATGCGTGGAATGAATGTTACAATGGTAGTCGCTTGTGAGATGATATTTGCGGTGGTAATTGTTATCATTGAAATTCCGACCGGTATATTGGCAGACCGCTTTGGAAGAAAAAAATTGATTGTGATCAATGGATTTCTTTCCACACTGGAATTACTTATCCTTTTATTTGCCGATCGTTTTTTTATGTTTGCCCTGGCTGTTTTTCTGACTGCGATCGGGTATGGCTGCCGAAGCGGAAGCTTAAATGCTTTGATTTACGATTCTTTGCTGGCGGCAGACAGACAGGCTTCCTTTGAAAAGGTACTGGGAAGGCTTAACGTAATTACTAATGTCTCCATCAGCATTGCCGCGATTATCGGAGGCTTCCTTGCGGATTTTGGCGGACTGGAGTTGAACTATGCCGTTTCGGTGGTAAGCTGCCTGACGTCCTTTCTTTTGACCTTCCTTCTGGTTGAGCCGCCGATTCAAAGGACAGAGGATGAGAGTAAATCCGAAGGTGCAAATACCTATTTAAAGGACGGCTTCCGGTTTTTTAAAAACCGCAGGCTGGTATTCGGATATTGCCTTACGGGTGCATTCCTGGCCGGCTGTATCCATTATCTGGATGAATTCTGGCAGCTTCTGACCGAAGGTATCGGTGTTCCGGTTATGCTGTACGGCTTTGTGCTTACCGCCTACTGCCTGGTCAAGATACCCGGCAGTCTGCTCGCACACAGGTTAAAAACCAGGCTTGAATACGGCGGTATCTTTAAATGTATGACGGGCTTTTATATCATTGGTTTCTTTGCAATTGCACTGACCCGCAATTACTGGTGTCTGATTCCAATGTTTATTCTGTCCATGCTGCAGGGAATTATGGATCCGCTGCTGGCCGGCTGCATACATCATAATACGGAAAGCAGGATACGCGCAACCGTGGAATCGTTCCTGTCGCTTGGTATACGGGTTATGGTAACCGCCGTAGGATTTCTATTCAGCATATTTGCCAATTCCTCCATATTTAACGGGTTCATGGTACTTGGAATCTTATGTCTGGCCTACTGTGCGGTGAATACCGTATTCGAAAAATCATGGTGATTGCGCACTGACACAATTTTCTCCGAATCCGCCTGGCTGTCGAATAGAGATAGTTAAGGCGGATTCTATTTATTGTATAGGATAGTTCGTCCTATACGATAAATAGCGCTCCGCTATGGGTGCGCACGCCGCTGTCAGACTTTCTTATAAAACTGAGTGAATTTCATAACGGAATCACTGAGGGAAGTATTATTCATATATGCGAAACCTACCTCCCGTTTGCCAAGCGGTTTTACCAGAGGTATTTCAATCAGAGAACCGTTATCTAATTCTGTCCGGACAAATTCCTTGATAACGCAGGAGACTCCCAGCCCTATCCTGGCAAATTCTATCAGCAGGTCCATGTCGCTCACTTCAAGGACCCGGTTTGTTTCAAGATGATTCGCATTAAAGTATTCGTCTATATAAAGGCGCGTCATATTATTTTCGTCCAGCAGCATAACATTTGCGGTCTTGAATATTTCAGAAGTACCCATGTCCCTTGTAATGTCTAAGGGAGATAATGGATCAGGAGGAGTGTTGGAAGCAGATTCTCTCAATTTCAGATTCTCAAGGTAGGCCTTGGTGGTAACGAAGATGTCTTCAATCCTTTTAATTCCGTAGAAATCCAGATTCTTTAAGGAATCCGGCCTGCCGATCAATCCTACGTCAATCTTCCTGTTCTCAAGAAGCTTTAATGTCTCGAAGGTGGATTGGCATTCAATCGTTATTTTTATATGGGGATATGCCTGAACAAAGGTTTTCAGATAGGGCAGCAGAATATATTTACATAAGGTAGTGCTGACACCGATACGAAGATGTCCGATCCCTAACTCGTTAATCTTCCGGATACTTTCTTCCCCCTGTGCCAGGGTATCAAAAGCGCTTTTTGTAAATTCATACAGGTGTTCCCCTTCCTCTGTCAGGCGAACCCCCCTTGAGGTGCGGGTAAACAGGGTAATACCCAGATTTTCTTCCAGGCGGGTAATTGATTTGCTGATGGCAGGCTGGCTTATGTAAAGCTCCTTTGCGGCATAGGATATATTGCCGGCGGCAGCCACCGCATTAAATATTTTATACAGGGACAAATTCTGTTCCATAGGATGCTCCTTCTATAACCGAAACTTATATTAAATATTCATAATATGTATTTCAATTATATCAGATTCTATGCTAGAATAGCAATAGGATTTATACTGCCGTAGTAATAAAGGTTACTGTTCACAGTCTGTATACGCGACGTGTTTTTTGTGAGTGCAGCGAAGCGAAAGTCACGGAAAACCGGAGAATTGTCGCGCCAAAACGCCGTCTTTGCGTTTTGTGTGCATCGCGAAGCGTGTTATTGTTCACATCACTGCCGCTTTTGGCAGGGGTGCGAACAGTAACCAGTAAAGAAAGGATGAAGTAATTATGGACTATCATATTGCCGTAATTCCGGGAGACGGTATCGGGCCGGAGATTGTAGCGGAAGCTGGGAAGGTGTTGGATAAGATCGGTGATAAGTACGGGCATCATTTTCAATATACGGAGGTCCTGATGGGCGGTGTGTCGATTGACGCAACCGGTGTTCCGTTAACGGATGAAGCATTGGAGACGGCAAAGGCCAGTGATTCCGTGCTGCTGGGAGCCGTAGGCGGTCAGGTGGGGCAGTCCAACTGGTACAGCCTTCCTCCGAACCTCAGGCCGGAAGCCGGCCTTCTTGCTATTCGCAAAGGCCTGAACCTGTTTGCCAATATCAGACCTGCGGTCCTGTTTGAAGAATTGAAGGGTGCATGTCCTTTAAGAGAGGAGATTATCGGAGAGGGCTTTGATTTCGTAGTGATGCGGGAATTAACCGGAGGACTGTACTTTGGAGAACGGAAAACCGTGGTGGAAAACGGCCTTCGCAAAGCATACGATTCTCTTACTTATGATGAAAATGAGATCAGGCGAATTGCCAAATGGGCATTTGAGATAGCAATGAAGCGGAACAGGAAGGTTTGCAGTGTGGATAAGGCAAATGTACTGGATTCCTCAAGGCTTTGGAGGCAGGTGGTGAAGGAAGTGTCGGCCGATTATCCCGAGGTGGAACTGACCGATATGCTGGTAGATAACTGTGCAATGCAGCTTGTAAAGGATCCGCGGCAATTTGATGTTGTCCTGACCGAGAACATGTTCGGTGATATCCTTTCGGATGAAGCAAGCATGGTTACCGGGTCGATTGGAATGCTTGCCTCGGCAAGCCTCGGCGATACCAGACTTGGGCTTTATGAGCCGAGTCACGGTTCTGCGCCGGATATTGCCGGCCAGAATAAAGCGAACCCGATTGCCACGATTCTTTCCGCGGCTATGATGCTGCGTTATTCCTTCGACCTTAACGAAGAAGCCGACCGTATCGAAGCGGCGGTAAAAAAGGTTTTAAGAAAAGGCTACCGTACGGTTGATATCATGTCCGAAGGCAAAACGCTTGTCGGAACAAAGGAAATGGGCGACCGTATCGTCAACGAGATTTGATAAAGGAGGCAAATGAGATGGGAATGACAATGACACAGAAAATCCTGGCGGCGCATGCCGGATTGGATAAAGTGACGGCAGGACAGTTAATCGAAGCGGATTTGGACCTGGTGTTGGGCAATGATGTGACTGCACCTGTTGCGATTCACGAGATGGAGAAAATAAACGGCAAAGGTGTGTTTGATAAGGATAAAATTGCGCTGGTGCCGGATCATTTTACACCGAACAAGGATATCAAATCGGCGGAGCATTGTAAGTGTGTCCGTAATTTTGCCGCCGAGAATAATATAACAAATTATTTTGAGATCGGTGAGATGGGGATTGAACACGCCCTGCTGCCGGAAAAAGGTTTGGTTGTTGCAGGTGATGCGGTAATCGGCGCCGATTCCCACACCTGTACCTATGGTGCGTTAGGTGCCTTCTCAACCGGTGTCGGAAGTACGGATATGGCGGCAGGCATGGCAACGGGAAAAGCGTGGTTTAAGGTGCCGGCCGCCCTGCGTTTCGAACTGGTTGGAAAGCCTTCACAGTGGGTAAGCGGTAAGGACGTTATCCTGCACATAATCGGCATGGTCGGTGTAGATGGTGCGCTGTATAAGTCTATGGAATTCATGGGAGACGGAATTGCAAACCTGTCGATGGACGACCGTTTTACTATGGCAAATATGGCGATAGAAGCCGGGGCAAAGAACGGGATTTTCCCTGTGGATGACCTTGCAATCCGCTACATGAAGGAGCATTCTGTCAAGGAATATAAGGTTTATGAAGCAGATGCGGATGCGGAGTATGAGAATACATTTGTAATCGATTTATCCGCGTTAAAGCCTACCGTTGCCTTCCCGCATCTTCCGGAAAATACAAGGACGATAGATGAGGTCGGCGAGATTAAGATTGATCAGGTGGTCATCGGCTCCTGTACAAACGGGCGTATTGATGATTTAAGAATCGCTGCCCGAATTATGGAAGGAAGAAAAGTGGCAAAAGGTCTGCGTGTCATAATTTTTCCCGCTACCCAGGCAATCTACCTTCAGGCAATGGAGGAAGGGCTGTTAGCTTCCTTTATCAAGGCAGGAGCAGTCGTAAGTACTCCGACCTGCGGGCCATGTCTCGGAGGGCATATGGGAATTCTGGCAGCAGGAGAAAAAGCGGTGGCCACAACAAACAGGAATTTTGTCGGACGTATGGGACATGTGGATTCCGAAATCTATCTGGCAAGTCCTGCAGTAGCGGCGGCAAGCGCGGTTACCGGGAAGATATCCGGCCCGGGCGAGTTAGGCTTATAGAAGGGAGAATATATGAAAGCACATGGTAAAGTACACAGATATGGTGATAATGTCGATACAGATGTAATCATTCCGGCAAGGTATCTGAATTCCTCCGATCCTGCCGAGCTGGCAAAGAAATGCATGGAGGATATCGATCCTGAATTTGTTAACAGAGTGAAACCGGGCGATATTATGGTGGCGAATAAGAACTTTGGCTGCGGTTCCTCAAGGGAGCATGCCCCGATTGCCATAAAAGCGGCGGGAATAAGCTGTGTGATTGCAGAGACCTTTGCAAGAATCTTCTATCGCAACGCTATCAATATAGGCCTTCCCATAATCGAATGTCCGGAAGCGGCAAAGGCTATAGAAGCGGCAGATGAAGTAGAGATTGATTTTGATAACGGTATCATCCGTGATATTACGAAGGGTACGCAATACCAGGGACAGCCGTTCCCTGAGTTTATGCAGAAAATCATAAAGGCCGAAGGGCTGATCAATTATATTAACAGTTAAGAATAGGAAGTATCCGGAAGGAGCTGTAGTAACAGCTCTTTCTTTTTCTACAAAAGAAAACAGGCCGGCCGCTATTCCTTCTACCGACCGTCACCGGAATACGTTACTGTTCACACCCAATGTCAGTTAGTTAACGAGAAGGAAAGACAAAAAAACGAAAGGAATCTTTGATATGAATATTGGACTGAACTTATACGGTTTAATCTGAATCAAAAATAAAATTGAGTGC
>JAEWSD010000150.1 GCA_023398615.1 Bacillota bacterium | reverse complement strand
TCAACATATTGCTTGGTAAGCTCTTCTTCTATATTTCGGTTGTAATGACCTTTATTCATAAATTTATGTAACACTTCTATTGTTGAATTAAATCTAATGCTTTGTATCGGATAGATACCGGCTTTTTTTCTGTCTTCAGGGATAAATCCAATACCTGCTTTCATTGCATCCTTAGCGCTCTTAATTTTTGTTTCTTTATTATTAATATAAATACGTCCTTTGTCTCTATTCCTTAACCCAAATATACAGCTCATAGTTTCACTTCTTCCAGAGCCGACAAGCCCTGAAAAACCTAGAACTTCACCTTTTTTCAAGTCAAAGCTGACATTTTTGACTTCTTTACCGGAGGCCAGGCCTTCAATTTTCAGAATAACCTCATCCGTAGAATGATCATGTTTTTTATAAAGTTCGCCTAACTGTCTGCCTACCATCAATCCAACAAGCTGATCATGGGTGATATCTTTCGTATTTACTGTGCTTATATATTCACCATCCCGTAAAACCGTAATTCTGTCCGCAATAACATCAAGTTCTTCCATTCTATGACTAATATAAATTATTCCAACGTTTTTCGCCTTAAGGCGTTTTATAGCATCAAACAAGGCATCAACTTCATTGTCAGTAAGAGAGGATGTCGGTTCATCCATAACTATTATCTTAGCTCCAAATGAAATGGCTCTGATAATTTCAATCATCTGTTGCTGCGCAATGTTTAATTTTCCAACTAATTGCCAAGGAGACAATTCCAATCCAATCAATTTTATAAACTCATCTGCCAGTTTATTCATTTGGGCCTTATCAACAAGTCCTGCTTTTGTCTTAGGTTCCTGTCCTAGAAATATATTTTCCGCAATTGTCATGAAAGGTATCAGCATTAATTCCTGGTGAATAACTCGAATGCCGTATTTTTTCGCACTTTCTACATTGGTTATCGTAACCGGCTGACCGTCTACATAAATATCACCGCTGTCTTTTGTATAAACCCCTCCGAGAATTTTAATTAAAGTTGATTTCCCCGCCCCATTTTCTCCCAAAAGAGCATGGACCTCTCCTGCGTTCACCTCTAAGTTGACATTATTCAGTACATTAATGCCCAGAAAAGATTTAGATATGCCCTTCATCTCAAGCAAATGTCCCATAATCTATCTCCTTATAAAAATAGGGGGTGTATTACAAAACCAGCGCACCCCCGCAACATTATTAACTAGTTACTGCCAACCTTCGTTCAAATAATCTTTAATATTAGATTGATTAATTGTGAATGCAGGAACATTGATTTGAAACTCTTCCGGTTTATTACCTGCGAGAATTGTTTTTACAACGTTATAACACTCTGATCCAATCTTTATCGGAGATTGAGCTGCCGTCATTTTATAAATACCATTTTTAGCAATTACCTGTTTTGCTTCCGGCGCTCCGTCAACTCCGTATATAAGAGCATCTCCGCCTGCAGCTGTCAATGCCGCATAGGCACCCATTCCGCATTGATCATTGATACAGAAAATTGCAGCAATATCAGGATGAGCCTGTAAAATATCGCTTGTAATGCTTTGTCCTTTTTCTACAGTCCCCTCCGCATCAAATGTAGCAACAATGTTAAATCCTTTTCCTTCAATTGTTTCCATAAATCCCGATTCTCTGTCATTACAAGCACTGTTAGCCGGGTAATTCAATACGGCAATATCACCGCCGTCAGGTAAATCTTTTATCATTTCTTCGCCGCAAAGCACACCGGCCTGCTTATTATCAGTTGCAACATAAGCATCCACCAAATCCAGATTTGAAACAGCTGAATCAAAGTTTATAACCGGTATTCCTGCTTCATCAAGCTTCTGTAAAGCCGGTTCAATAGCATCACGATCTACAGGATTTAAGAATACAGCATCAACATCCTGAGCGATAAAATCTTCAATAATTTGAATTTGTTTCGTGCTATCCTGCTGAGCATCAACAACTACTGTTTTGTTACCATCTGCTTCCGCCTGGTCTGTAATTGAGTCCGCAACTGTCTTAAAGAAATCGGATTCTATCCAATAAGTTACACCAAATGTCTTACCGCCTTCCGCAGAAGCATCTCCTGTATCCGCAGCCGGTGCCTCCGTTGCTGCTGCAACCGTTGGCTCTGCGTCTGTTGTTCCTGTATTCGTTGTTCCCACTTCATCAGCTTTCTTTTCCTGTGATGAGCATCCGGACAACATACCTGCTGCCATAACAACTGCTAATACACCTACTAGAACTTTTTTTACCATAATGTTCTCCTCCTAAAATTTTTTATATATTAATTATAATTAAATAATTAATTTCATAATAATTAACGGATATCGGCAAGTAAGCCGAAATCTTCCTTTAAATCCTGGTAAAGCTTATCATAAAGCTGATGATACTTTTCATATAATGCAGCTTCTTCCTCATTACAGTAAATGACCTTATCTTCCTTAATAAAATTATCGCAAGCCTCCTGTATACTTGAAAATGCCCCCGTCGCAACTCCTGCCAAAATTGCTGCACCATATGCGGGGCCTTCTTCCTGCTTCAGTGTTTTGATATTACATCTGTATAAAGCTGCCATAATATTTTTCCATACCGGGCTTTTGCTTCCGCCTCCGCAAACCCTCATAGAATGTACATTAACACCAAGTTTTTTTAATATATCATTGCAATCTGCTAAAGAATATGTAACGCCTTCCATAATCGCCCTTAGCATATTAGCCTGTGTGTGAACCGCATTTAAGCCAATAAAGCTACCCCTGCAATAAGGATTCATATGAGGAGTCCTTTCTCCCATCAAATATGGAAGATAAATCAACTTATCACTTCCTATCGGTATATCCGCAGTACGATCATCAATCAGTTTATAGACATCTGTTCCGGACTTTTTTGCTTCTTCTATGTAGTTATGACAAAAATTATCTTTAAACCATTCCAAAGACAAACCTGCCGCCTGAGGTCCTCCCATGGTATGCCAGCATCCGGGAACGGCACAGCAGCACACATGCAGACTTCCTTCCGGAATCTGTGTGAATTTATCAAGATGTGTATAAACAATTGCTGATGTCCCCATTGATGTGAAGGCTTCACCCTCTCTTACAACACCTGTCCCTAAAGCCGCAGAAGCATTATCACTTGCTCCCGCTGCCACTATAGTTTTAGTGCTGATTCCACAGGCATCTGCAATTTCCGGAAGTATATTTCCCGTAATATCCTGAGATTCATATACTTTTCCAAGTAAAGACTTATCTATATTTAATTTATCAAGGATTTCGTCCGACCAGCATCTATTCTTCACATCTAAGAGCTGCATTCCTGAAGCGTCTGACACATCCGTAGCAAACTCGCCTGTAAGTACATATCTTATATAATCTTTCGGCAAAAGGATATGCTTACATTTTTCATACTTGTCAGGTTCATTTTCACGTGTCCACAATATTTTAGCTGCCGTCCATGCTGCAAGCGGAGGATTTGCCGTTATTTCCATCCACTTCGAAACCGGAAGTAGTTTAAACATCTCTTCTACCTGTTTTCCTGTTCTCTGATCGCACCATATAATAGAACGCCCCAGCAGATTTCCCGAATCATCCAGCATTACCAAGCCATGCATTTGTCCGGATAATCCAATTCCTTTAACCTCTTCCTTCGCTGCTCCGGATTTTTTTACGACTTCTCTAACAGTACTTATTACAGCTTTTTTCCAATCCTCAGGATCTTGTTCCGCCCATCCGTTTCGCGGCTGATACATCGGATATTTGTAAGAAGCTGAAGAAATAATCCCTCCATTGGCATCTATCATTATCGTTTTTGTTGTGCTTGTACCTATATCAACACCAATTAGATATTCCATTCTTATCCCTCACTTTGTATAATATCGATTTCTTTTTTAAAACGGCTAATATTCTCCTTGATATCTCCGTTAAATAATCCTTTTCCGGATACAATTATATTAGCTCCGGCACGCAATACCGCTTGAATATTATCCAAAGTAATATCACCGTCAGCTTCAATATCCTTTTCTAACTTCAAATCATCAATACGCTGTTTTACTTTTTTTATCTTGTTCAATGACTCCGGAATAAATTTTTGTCCATCTAAACCAGGCTGAACTGTCATTAATTGAATTACATCAACTGATTCAATAATTTCATTGCTTAATACTTCAACCGGTGTTTCCGGATTTAAAACGACACCTGCTTTGATACCAATTTTTTTAATGTAAGCTATCGTAGCCTTAATATCATTACAAGCTTCATAATGAACGCTTATAATATCAGCTCCGGCGTTTTTAAATCCATCTATAAAACGAATTGGCTCTTCAACCATCATATGTACGTCAAAGACTAAATTGGAAGCACTCCGAATGCTTTTAATCATCGTCATCCCAAATGAAAGATTTGGAACAAACCTGCCATCCATAATATCAAGATGTATATACTCTGCTCCGCCCTTTTCAATGATCTCAAGCTGCTCCTGCAAACACTTAAAATCCGTTGCTAATAATGATGGTGCTACCTTATACATATACTACCGTCTCCTAACTATATTTGTTGCAATCAATCGCATCCTGAATCTTTTTTAGCTGCTTTATATAGTTTTTTCCAATTTTTGTAGCATATCCAAGATATAAGGCATCAAGTATAAATTGATCTGCAACTCTTCTTGTAACTTTATCTCTTCCAACAGTCAAATCATTCACTGCTATAAACAAACTAATGTCTGTATATTTTAACAGCGGCGATTTATTCATTTTAGTAATACTAATGGTAGTGGCACCCATCTGTTTTGCAATTCGCATTGCTTCAACGACGTTTTTAGAACGGCCTTCATATGATATTGCTATTGCTACATCATCTTTGGTCATATTACCGGCCGCCACCAATTGCAGCATTGCATCACTATGAGCCGTGCACTGGACTCCCAAGCGGCTAAATTTCATAAATGACAGCTCACATACCGCGAACGCATCACCGACTCCAAAAAAGTGAATTGATCTCGCTTTGAGTAAAGCATTCAAAGCTTTTTCATAACCTTCATCCGCCAAAACCATTGTATCGCTCAAAGTCTGAACATTACTTTGAAACACTTTCTTAAGTATCGTAACCATGTCATCCGAAGTATTAATTCCTTCAGACTGTATATCCGTGCCTTCCGCTATAGAGCGGATAAAATCCTCTTTTAATGAAGAATATCCGTCATAACCCATCCGCTTACAAAAGCGGATAATCGATGCTTCACTACTGCCGGATTCACGTGCTATCTCAGCCAGTGTCATATGGGTTATTGCTTCCGGATTCTCCAACAGTGCCTGTGCTATAGCCTTCTCTGCTCTGGGTAATGAAGGTAACAAAAATCGTATACGTACAAACAAATCATTCATATTCCCCTCCTCATACTCCACTTTCAATTTCAAAAAGTAAAGTTTTTTGTTGTTTTAAATATATCACCTGACAGTAATGAAGTAAATATATAAGTTATTCTTTGTATATTATTGTTATCTTTGATTTTATAATTTGTATAATATGACTAATTATTTATCTATTTTCACTATCTAAATAAAATTTCCACTTCATTTTGAAAAAAATTATTGCTGATTTACTTCATTTTTATATTTATAATTTGAAGTGTATTGCATTAACACCTTTTTACGCAAAAAGTTCCATATTAACTATTCTCATAGTTAATACGGAACTTATTATTTGCGTCTCAGCTAAAATTTGAATTAAATGCTGGTTTTAAATTGTTCAAAATACAATTCTATTTATCCCCATAGTGGTATCTGCAAGCCAAAATATAAACATTACTGTCATTAATCTTATATATTAACCTGTCTTTGTCATTGATTCTTCGACTCCAATATCCAACCAGATTCCC
>JAEWSD010000119.1 GCA_023398615.1 Bacillota bacterium | reverse complement strand
AAACGAGCCAATTCTCCTTCCGGTTCAGCTTCTTTATAAAAGAAGCATAGGTATTGCCTTGCTCCATCAGTTCACTGTGTGTTCCCCTTTCTGCAATCTCGCCGTTCTCAACAACTAAAATCTGATCCGCATTTTTTATGGTATGAAACCTGTGTGCAATAACAAGAAGTGTTTTCCCCTTTACCAGTTCATTGATTGCTTCCTGTATGTAGCTTTCATTATCGCTGTCAATGCTGGCGGTCGCTTCATCCAGAATAACAATAGGAGCATCCTTTAAAATGGAGCGCGCAATGGATATCCGCTGCTTCTCCCCTCCCGATAGCGTTGCGCCGCCTTCTCCTACCAGCGTAGAGAAGCCTTCCGGCAATTTCATGATAAAATCATAGCAGCGTGCCTTTTTTGCGGCTTCATATACTTCCGCTTCCGCTGCTCCCGTTCTTCCCATTAAAATATTATTGTAAATGGTATCTTCGAAAAGATACACCCTTTGAAATACCATGCTGATCTGATCCATCAGCGTTTCTATGGACAGCTTCCTGATATCGGTTCCCTGCAGACAGATTGCTCCTTCCTTTACATCCCAAAATCTTGCCAGCAGATTCGCTATCGTAGTTTTACCCGAGCCGCTTGCTCCAACGATAGCCGTCATGGTATTTTCCCTCAAAGTAAAGCTAATATGATTTAACACCTTTTTATCGTCATAGGAAAAGCCTACCTGATCAAACCGGACTTTTTCCTTGGTCTTATTATCATATGTCAATTCCTGCTTTCCCGTATCCGGCAGTTCGGTTTCCAGAAGTACCTCATCCATTCTGTCCAGGCAGCTGTTCATAATGCTTAAGCTTGCCGATTCCTGAAACAATGCTTTGATTGGATTGAATATTTCAAACACGAATAGTAAAACGCCTAAAAGATACGGAAGTGACAAATTCCCATTGGTATACAGCCAAACTGAAGTTCCAAAGATTCCGGCCATTCCGGCCGCATAGATACTGCTAAGCGTAAGCATCCACGGAGCGATCCTTTCTTCAAAGGTAATACTTTTATCCCTGGATTTTCTAAAGCTTCCGCTTAGTTCTTTTGATTTTTCTCCCAACAGGTTATAGCTTTTTATCACGGCAATTCCCTCTGCAAAAGCCAAAACAGCTCCGGTCAGTTCTTCGCTTTGTTCCTGCCTGATATTCGCTTCTTCCGCAGCGACACGGTTCATCCTGCGCGCCGTAAAATAGGCGATTCCACTTGTTAACAGTGCAATAAGACCCAGCTCCGTATTAAGAAAGAACAGAAACAGAATTAAAATAACCGATGAAAAAAAGTACGTCATGATATTTGCGAGTTTCATCATGATATTTTCTTCAATAAAAAGCATATCCGTAGCCAGTACGGAGCTGATTTTCCCAATATTGCCTTCCGTAAAATATCCCATCGGCAGCTTTCTTAAATGTTCTCCCAGCTCCATTCTCTTGTCGGCAAATAACAGATATCCGGCTCCGCTTTGCAATCTGTCACTGATGTGATGAAAAACCATCTGCAGTATTACCGTAGCCATCATAGCCGCCCCGACGGCAATACAGTCTTTCGCTTCTATGCTTTTATCATAAAACTTACTCAATATAACAAAAGCATAAGCAACCGGCATTTTTGCAAGGATTGCTTCCAGCACGGAAAATACAAAAGCGGTCTTTATCCGTGCTTTATATTTTCCCGCTAATTTTAAGATTCTTGACAGCATCGCTTTTAGCATTTAGGCGTCCTCCTTTCCCAGCTTCCAATCCGCGCTCTTTTGATTGGCATACCATAGCCTTTTATAGGCTTCACTGTCCTTTAACAGTTCCGGGTGTGTTCCGGATGCGTACAAACATCCTTCTTCCATCACACAGATCTGACCGGCATGCATGACCGATTGCAGCCTGTGAGCTATCACCAGAAGTGTTTTGTTTTGAACGAGCTTCGATATGACCGCCTCTGTCTTTTCTTCATTTTCCGGATCGGAAAACGCAGTTGCTTCATCCAATACCACGATCGGAGCGTCTTTTAAGATTGCCCTGGCTAACGTAATCCTTTGCTTCTCTCCGCCGGATAACTGATTGCCACAATCCCCGGCCAGGGAATTAAAGCCTTCGGGCAGTTTGCTTATAAACTCCAAACACTGCGCTTTTTCGGCGGCCTTCATTACTTCTTCATCCGTTGCAGCCGGTTTTCCTATTCTGATATTTTCCATCAGGCTGATATTGAATAAAAAATTATCCTGAGATACATAGGAAACTAAATCGTTCAATGCCCTTAAACTCATCCGGCATATATCCTGCCCTCCGATGCGAATTGTTCCCTCTTCAACATCATAGTAATGGATCAGCAGTTTTGCAAGAGTACTTTTCCCTGAGCCGGACTCTCCCACAAGAGCAGTCATGGTATTTTCTTTCATACGCAGGTTTATGTTATGGAGAATCTCTGTTTCTCCGTATCCAAAGTTAACGTCAGAAAATTCGACACCATAACCTTTTCCTTGGAATTCCTCCGTTCCTGCCTTTAATTCTTCACCCTCTAAAACACTTTCCAGGGAAGCAATTTTGTAGCGTATCTGCGGAGCCAGGGAAAGAAAGGACATGGTTCTTAAAAGAGGGATTCCTATGCTGAGTGCCAGACATAACACAAGAATAAAATCCGGCAAGTCGGAATACCCTTCCAGTACAATATAAGAACCAATGGGCAGAGTAAGAAAAAGCGTACACGGAATCAGCACTCCGTAACCTGCCATCCACGGCCAGCAGGAACGAAACCACCTCAGGGTAAAATCACGATAATTCTCCACTGCGGATTTATATTTCGCATAGGATTCTCCGCCTTTATTGAAAACCTTGACCACCTCCATTCCATTGATATATTCAACTATGGTATTATTCATGACCTGAGCCGACTTATAATAATCCGCCATTCTTTTCTGTCCGATGATATACATAACCATCATGGACAGGATACCAAGGGGAAGGGATGCCAGGGCCATAAGTGCCAGCTTCCAATCAATCAGAAACATTGCAAAATAAATCACGAATACCCCCATTACATTGGACAGCCCCTCCGGAATCCCATGAGCAAGAAGCAGTTCCAGACTGTCCATATCGTCTACAAACATTTTCTTAAAAACTCCCGCACCCTTGCCTTGAATCACCCCAAGAGGCTGATTTTCCAGCTTTCCCTGAAGGGATATTCTCAGGTTCATTAAGGTTCCATAGGCGGCTTCATGGGACAGCGCAAGTCCCTTTCCATAAAAAACTCCCTGTAACACGAGACATATGAATACACCCGCAGTACGAAGCAGCAAATAGCTTCCTGTGATTTGCTCTCCATGAAGCACAGGAAGAATAATCTGATACGCAAATAAAAAGGGGAGAACCCCCATAAAGATTGCTATCAGCAGAACAAAGACCGACAGTATGGTTTTCCTGTTGTTTTCTTTTCCATAGTAAAAAAGCTTAGCAAGCATTCAAACTACTCCTTTCCATAACAAAATTAAAACAGAATCAGTTAGTTTTGTCTAACTGACTCTATTTTAATATTTATTCCGTTTCATTTCTACCTGATATGGACGTCAATACTCACTTCAGACATTTTTATTCATAACTGTCATGCCTGTACCAGCTTGGAAGAACACCGTAGATTTCCTTAAAAGTTCTTGCAAAATTGCTTGGATTCTCGTAACCCAGCAGTCTGCCGATATCCAATATGCTCATGTCTGAATTTTTCAGATAATCTCCTGCCTGATTCATTCTGGCAATTCTTAAAAACTCATACGGCGGATATTGGAACATTTGTTTAAAACACTCTTTAAAAATGGTTGCCGACATATCATATCTTCTGCAAAGCTCCTGAATGGTATAATGCTGTGACAGATCTGTTTCGATCAGTTCTTTTATCATTCGGGTTTTTTCAATCTGTTTCCTGGAAAATGGCCTTTGCCTGTTTTCTATTCTGATATCTTCCTTAATAATCATATGAAAGAATTCCAAAAGCTTTAACTTAAGAAGTCCCATCTCGTGACGATAAAGCAGTTTGTAAATCTCCCCCGCAACACGCAGGATACACTCTCCGCAGGGAAACACTTTCGCCTGTTCTGCTTCAGGTAAAATCTCAATGAGATAATTCATATCCAAATCAAATTGCTTCATCCATTCTTCCATCACAGCCCGGTCAAAAAGCTCCGGAAACAGCAAAATACTGAACCCCTGCAGGGCATCCGTTGTCATCCGTGAATCCAGGCTTTTCTTACAGCTGTTTAGTATCACTACGTTTCCCGGGGATGCATAACAGAATTCATTTCTTCGAAGCTGGGCTTGATAGACCCCGCTGCAATTATAGGAAATCTGATAGACCCTGTCTTTCAGTTTCCATTCACCGGCCCAGATATATCTTTCCTTAAAGTCACTCAACAGGATATCCACTCCCGGATACAAGTGATACAAAAACATCCTGCTGTCGGAATTCTCCTTATCTATGGTATAGATCGTCTGAAAGGAATCTTCAGAAATAACCCGTAATCCAAAATCCTTATCGATACGATTCATTTGTCAGCTCCCTTTCTTATATTACAGCTTCCAGCCGATGGCACTTTCCCTCTGCTTCCAGAATCTTTTATAAATCCCTTTCTCTTTCATAAGCTCTTCATGTGTTCCCTGCTGACTGATTCTCCCGTCCGCAAGTACCAGTATCTGCTCCGCATCCTTTACGGTGGTAAGCCTATGCGCAATAGAAATCAGGGTTTTTCCCTTTGTTAACTCCTTGATTGCCCCAAGCAGTTCATGTTCATTTTCGGGATCCACACTTGAAGTGGCTTCATCCAGGATAATAATCGGTGCATCCTTTAAAATGGCTCTTGCAATGGAGATTCTTTGCTTTTCTCCTCCCGACAGCGTGGAACCGCCTTCCCCTACCATAGTCTGATACCCGTTCGGCAATCCCATGATAAACTCATGACATCTGGCTCTTTGGGCGGCGGCTGTTACCTCTTCCTGTGTGGCATCCGGATTTCCAAATCGGATATTATTTTCAATGGTGTCATGAAAGAGATATACATTCTGAAATACCATACTGATGTAGCGAAGCAGGCTGTCTGCCGTATAATTTTTTATATTTTTCCCGCCGATCCGCACCTCCCCTTCCTTAGCATCCCAAAATCTTGCGATCAGATTGCAGAGCGTGGTTTTTCCCGAACCGGAGGGACCTACCATCGCACAGGTGGTTCCTTCCTTTACCTGAAAAGATACCTTGTCAAAAATTGTCCGGCTATCGTAGCCAAAGGATACCTTATTAAATTCAATATCAAAATGTTCCAAATGCAGTTCTTTCTCGCTGGTGTCCATAACCGGCATATTGGTTACCTGTTCCAGACGGTTTAGTTCTGTCGTTATTTTTTTTGCCAGAAATGCACCGTCTCCCATTTGTTCCATTTCCGCGTAAACCAAAAAGGCGCAGATTATAAACATCAGGCTGTAAGAAAGTGTAATTTCCCCCGAGAGGTATAAGGAAGCGGATAAAAGCATCAGCAGCGCACCGGTAATTTTATAAACCGCACTATACCATTTTAATAATCCCGCTACCGAACGCTCCTGATTAAAATCTGCGTTTCTTTTCCGTTCGAATGCGTTATAGACCGCCGATTCTTTTTCTTCTTCCACTGAAAACGCACGCATTACCGAAATTCCGCGGATATATTCCAGGGATTGGGTGGTAAGGTTCTCCTGTGCCGCCTGCACCAAAGGAGTATGCTCCATTCCCTTTTTCTGAATGATATGCAGGACCCACATACCGGCGGCAAGCCCAATCAAGGTCAGGAGAGAAAATAAGGGATTATAAAATAGAAATAAAATCGTCATGGCAAGCGCCATAAATACTCCGCCGGTTAAATCGGTAATTGCAAGCATGGAATACTGTTCTAATTCAATCACCGTAGAGGTTAAGACATTCTGGATTGTCCCCAGCCTCTGCTCTGAAAAATAACCCATCGGCGCTTTTTTTAACCGTTCTCCGATCTGTAACCGATAGTCACGGAACATATCAAAGCCTTTCGCGCTCATGGAAATATCCATCAGCCATTGAAATAAGAATCTGCCGCCGATACTGCACAGAAGAATGATGAGCGCATGCCGGATGATTCGGCCGTCAAGCGAATCCAGATGGTTTAAGATAATGTAAATGGCAAAAATTATCAAAGCCATAGAAAAGGTTTTCAAAATATTAAAAAAGATGCCCAGCAGTATCTGGGGTTTATTTCTTCCTGAAATTTTTAATAATCTCAATATCATTGCAAGCATGCTTTATCCCCTCCCTCATCTCTTTTTTCAGCAGTGCCGATATGCTGCTCCCACATGGTTTGATATAAGCCGCAAGAGCTTAAAAGCTCTTTATGGGTTCCTTTTGCCACAATTTCGCCCTTATCCACCACCAGAATCTGATCGGCTTTTTGGATCGTCGAGAGTCTGTGTGCCACTACCACCAGGGTTTTCCCAAGTACCAGCTTTCCAACGGCTTCCTGAATCAGGGCTTCGCTTTCCGGATCGGCATACGCGGTGGCTTCATCCAGAATTATAACATTGCTTTTTTTGAGCATGGCACGGGCAATTGTAATTCTTTGCCTCTCTCCGCCGGAAAGCCTGTCTCCGGCATCTCCGGCCAGGGTATCATAGCCATGTTCCAGTTTTAAGATAAAATCGTGGCAGTTGGCCGCTTTTGCAGCCTCTTCCACTTCTTTAACACCGGCCGCAGGATTTCCAAGGCGGATATTTTCTCTGATTGACATGTCAAACAAAAAATTATCCTGTGCCACATATCCGATTTCTCCCATCATCTGCCGAAACGGTATCTCTTTGATGTCTTTTCCGCCGTATTTCACGACTCCCGCATCCGCGTCCCAAAATCCCGCCATCAGCTTTGCAATGGTTGATTTTCCGGAACCGGAAGGCCCGACAATTGCCGTCATGGTTCCCGGTACGGTTGAAAAGGAAACGTTGTGCAGCACTTCCTTTTCCTCCTGATACGAAAAAGATACGTCTTCAAAGGAATAGGATCGGCCTTTTAAAACCGCTTCTTCCTTCGGTCTGTATTGCTCCTTGATTGCAAGAAATTCTCTGATCGGTTGTATATTAGCCATAATTGTCGTCATCTGCTCGCTTCCGAAGGCCAGCTTCATGAGCGGAGCAATAAATCCAAGCGGTATGATGATACAGGATATGTAAACCGGTAATGTAATTTCTCCCTTCATATAAAGCCATGCTCCCAAAGGTAACGTACCAAGCATCGTAGAGGGCACGATTGCTTTTACGGCTGCCATCCAAAACCAGCATTGCTTCCACCAGGCAAGTGTACTGTCATGAAAGAAACGAACGGAATCCGAAAACTTGCCGTAAGATTCGCCGCTTCTTCCAAATGCTTTTATCACCTGGATGCCGCCCACATATTCCACCAGAGAGGCATTCATTTCTTTCCCGGACCGAAGATACACCTCCATCTTTTCAGCATATCCGTTCATCATGCCTATAATGAACGGGATCGACAAAGGAACCGTAATCAAAGAGATCAGGCCCATCCTCCAGTCGAGGATGAAAATCAGTACAATGCAGGCAAGGGGAGCCGCAATCTGAGAAGGTGCTTCCGGAATCATATGTGCCATCGAATCCTCCAATTTTCCCACATTGTCTACCATTAAAGTCTTAAACACCCCGGACGGGGTTTCCAGCATAACTCCCATCGGAACGCGCTTCATCTTGTCTGCGATTGCCCTTCTGATATTTTTTAAAATTGTAAAAGCAATCCCGTGACTCCTGCTTGAAGACCTCCAGCATAATACGGTGCGCAGAACCGTCCCGGCTATTGCCAAAGCCGCCCAGGACACTGCCTTAGGAAAAGAAATCGTATCCGCATACACTTCATTTGCTAACATAGCCGCCGCAAGAAAGGGAAGCATTCCAAACAGTTCCCCCACAGTTGCTAAAATGACGGATAACGTCATTTTTCCTTTGTCTTCACCCGCAAAACGAAATAAAATTTTAATCGCATTTTCTTTTTTGGGTTTCATTGTTATTATCCCTCCTTTTGTGTTAGTCGTAGCTAACCATAGTTTCAAAAAATAGGGACCTTTTACAGTCCCAGAATCCTCCTCCATCCCGGATAAAAGAACTTTTGCAGTGTATCCAGATAATGCTTCGCTTCCTCTCTGCTAAAATCATGGACCACCACTTCGAACACCGACGTATAGTACGCACTTAGGAGAAGATGTAATTCCTTTGGCACAATATCATTGACAAGGATGCCTTTCTTTCGGGCTTCTTCGAGAAATTCCAGCGTCTCTTTCTGTTCCATAGTCACAAAATCATGGATAAAATTGGCATGCTTTGTTCCCTGAGAACAGCAGATAAGCAGTTTAAACTCCTCAAAATAGGAATACATAAGATCCATAAAAAGCGAAAGATCCGCCTGTTCATTCCACATATCATCCAAACAATTGTGATCCAAAAGCGCATAATCCCGGTCACGCTGCTTTTGAAAGCTTATCTCAAGCTGCTCAAACAACGGCCCCAACAATGCATCAAACATAGCCTCCTTATCGGCAAAATGGCGATAAAGGCCGGCCGCACTCATACCTGCACCGGAAGCAATCGAACGCATCGACGCCTTTTCAAAGCCTTTGCTTAAAAACTCCTTCTTTGCCGCCGGAATTATTTTTTTGTAGGTATCGCTTTTATCTTTTGGCATGATAGCCTCCGTAATGATAATAAGTCGCACTTTGCGAACGCCGTTCGCTAACACTGTTTACAGAATAACATATCTTAACTTTTCTGTCAATATATATTCATCTCTGTTAATCGTATTATTTTTTTCATTAAGTAATTTTTTATTGACAAAAGGAGTAATCCAGTATAGTCTACGGTTAGTCACATCTAACTACATATTATACCGGAGGTAATTTTATGAATCAGAAGTTACAAGCAAAAGATTTAATTAACATCGGAATGTTTACTGCGCTGTATTTTGTATGCTTTTTTGCAACCGGGATGTTGGGTTATATTCCTATTTTTATGGTTTTACTCCCTCTGCTTTGTTCTCTTGTGGCAGGAATCCCATTTACTCTTTATTTAACAAAGGTTAAAAAATTCGGCATGGTTACAATAACCGGTGTCATATTGGGTATTCTTATGTTTATCACAGGGCACCCCTGGCCAGTTTTAGTATCCGGCTGTGTGTTTGGTTTTTTGGGAGATCTTATTATGAAAGCGGGCAAATATCAATCCTGGAAAAGTCTGCTTCTTGGGTATGTTGTTTTCAGTGAATGGATCTTAGGCCTACTTGCCCCATTATTTTTTATGCGAGATGCTTATTTTGCAACAATGCGGGCAGGATACGGTGATGCTTATACCGATACCTTAATGTCGCTTACTCCCATGTGGGTATTTTACCTTATGGCTCTCCTTGCTGTTGTCGGTGCTTTTGCAGGAGCTCTCCTTGGTAAGGCCGTCTTAAAGAAACATTTTAAAAAAGCCGGTATTCTATAAAGGAGAAAACTCATGCAAAGTAGTTTTATGCTTGGTGTTCCAAAGACAAACTTAAAGCTTGACCCGAGAACCAAAATATTTATGTCTGCTTCTGTCAGTATAGTTCTCATCAGCGGCGGTGTAACCGGCTATGATATGATTGCCCGCATTATACTTGCCTTACTGCCCGCCGCTTTATTATTCAGCGAGAAAAAACGAAAAAGTGCATTATTATATTCATTTATATTTTTTACCGCCTCTTTTATGGAATCTGTTTTGCTCATGCATACAAGTGGAATGATCAGCTTTTTGATTTTGATAACTTCGGGACTCGTTACAAGATTTGTCCCGGGCCTCATCGCAGGGTATTATTTGCTTTCTACTACTACAGTCAGCGAATTTAATTGTGCTATGAAACGAATCCATATGACAGATAAAATCACCATTCCTCTTTCCGTCATGTTTCGCTTTATCCCAACAATTATTGAAGAATCACAATCAATCAGTGCTGCTATGAAGATGAGAGGAATCAGACGGGGCAGGATACTAAAGAATCCAATTCTTTATTTAGAATATAAGCTTGTTCCACTGTTAATGTCCGTAGTAAAAATAGGCGAGGAACTCTCGGCCGCCTCCTTAACTAAGGGTCTTGGCAGCGAAATCAAGCGTACCAATATCTGTCAGATCGGATTCCATATCGGAGACGTTCTTATCTTTACCATATCTCTTGCCGGTTTACTACTATTTATCATCAATTAAAGAAAGGGCTGTTATATGATTGAATTCAAAAATGTATGCTTTACCTATCGCGGCGGTACTGAACATGATGGAATCAAAAACATTAATCTTGTCGTACATAAGGGTGAAACATTATTAATAACCGGCGCTTCCGGCTGTGGTAAGACTACGATAACCAGGTTAATCAACGGACTTATTCCTCATTTTTTTGAAGGTAATCTTACCGGTGAAATCACGATTCACGGAAAGGATATCAGCAAGGAATCAATCTATCAAACTTCAAAATATGTCGGCAGTGTATTTCAGAATCCAAGATCACAGTTTTTTAATGTGGATACAACCAGTGAGCTTGCCTTCGCGCCCGAAAACCAAGGTGTCTCCGCAGACGAAATATCCGGAAGAATCGAAAATGCTGTCTCCGATTTTAATCTTCTGCCTTTAATAGATCGGAGTATTTTTAAACTAAGCGGCGGAGAAAAGCAAAAAATCGCATGTGCCAGTGTTTCTGTTGCCGAATCTGAAATTATTGTTTTGGACGAACCATCCTCGAATTTAGATATTGAAGCAATAGAAGACCTTCGCAGGATAATTGCCCATTGGAAAAAAGAAGGGCGGACAATTATCATTACTGAGCATAGGCTTTATTTTATGCGGGAATTGGCAGATCGTATGCTTATTATGAAAAACGGAAAAATCATAGAAGAACTGTCTGCTGAAGAAATAAAGCACTTAAGTATCGAAGAATCAAAGCGCCGGGGTATCCGGCCATTATACGTGGAGAATCTTTCCTGTCCGATACAAAAGGAGAATATCCGCCTTGGTTCTTCCGGCATAAAGCTATCCCATTTACACTTTACCTATAAGGATAAAATGCATGGTATAGAACTGAATGACATTACCGTGGCAAAAGGATCTGTTGTAGCTATTATCGGCCACAATGGAGCAGGGAAATCTACCTTTGCCAAATGTATATGCGGCCTTGAAAAAAAGTGCCGCGGGACGTTTGAAGTGGACGAAATAAAATGCCCCTCCAACAAAGGACTGAATTACTGTTATATGGTAATGCAGGACGTAAATCATCAACTCTTTACCGAAAGTGTGATAGACGAAGTCCTGCTTAGTATGAGTGATCGTATCAACCGTACCGATGAAGAGAAGGAAAAATTATCCGAAGAAATTTTAAAGAATCTCGGTTTATTGGCTTTAAAAAAAAAGCATCCTATGGCTTTATCCGGCGGGCAGAAACAGCGCGTAGCCATCGCAAGTGCTATTGCAGCTGAAAAAAGCATAATTTTATTTGATGAGCCTACCAGTGGTTTGGATTTTCATCATATGAATAAGGTAGCTGACTGTATCAAAAATCTAAGTAAAAACGGAAAAACAATTTTTGTGATAACCCATGATCTGGAACTGATTTTAAATTGCTGTACGGATGTCATACATCTGGAAAAAGGAAAACTGAAGGAAGCATATCGCTTAAACCAAGTATCCGCTGAAAAGTTAAAAGCATTTTTCCTTGAACATCTAAAATATTATCAAGCGGTTCCATAGTCACCAAGGTCGTCTTGCTGCAAAAGTCAGAATTCGCCAATAAAATAAAATACTATTGTTATATAAAAATATAGTACCGCCAAATAAAGCCGCTGCCACAAACCGGTATTGCCCAGGAATATTTCTGAAAACTGTTCTCGTTCTGAGGCTATTTGTAATACAAAGAAAATGAAAGCAACAATAAACACGAGATTTGAAATCATGGCAAAGCTGTGATATCCACCTGCTTTTAAGGTTCTCTTCATTAAAAGCGGAATAAACATCAGCATAAAAAAGGTTATAACTGCAACATAGCCGTGAATTTTAGCCGAAATAGTTAACATTACTTTGGTTTCATCCACAGGAAAAATCCCGCAAATAACACAGCCCAGTCCATACATGCCAAGAACTATTAAGGCGGCTTTATACGTTCCAAGTGAAGAAATATTTCTTAAATAAAAGGATATCGCTATGGTCATGGTTCCAAAAAACACCAACCATATACTATATGCTATCGCTATTTTCCCATTTTTGGGGGTGGCAATGGCACTCATAACCGTTTTTAAGTTACTGTAATCATTTAATTTGGTACTTAAAATAAAAGGAACCAAAAATTCTCCAATACATCCTATCATCCATATTATATATGCTATCCTGTTCATTCTAATCTCCATTCTGCTGCCGGCGCCGGCGGCACAAAGAGTTATAATATTTAAAAATTACCAGGCACATTAAAAAGTGTCCGAAGCTTTCCATTCCACCGGTTACCGCATTCAGCGGATAAAACGGTATATAAGCCATTAGAATTGCCTGCTCTTTTATTCTTATCCTGAATCGCCTTTCCCACACTTACCAGTCCCAGAAACCAGAGGGGTACTGCAGCCGCTCCTAACAGAATAGAAGCTTCAAAACGCCACATACTCATCCGTAATGCCTTCTTTGTATTTTCGTTAGTTCTTTACTTTTTCTTATTTTTTGAAATCACGATTGTGATTATGGCACATAAAATTGTCGCAGCTATGGGAATGCATATTGCTAATACTCTTATCATATATTTACTCCTTAACTTTTTACTTTGGGAAATACTTGTTAACACTTGCTCTGACTTCATTAAGCCATTCTGTTCTGTCCACACTTGTACTATCGGCTATTACACGGAACATTATCCTGTCAAATATGGTTACCCCGCAAAAATTAAAAATACAGTCTTTCCAGATACGCTCCAATGGGTCTCCAAAAACTGAATTTTCGCGCTCCATCGGCGTATTTGAGGTATTAAACACTAATCCCATCTTAGCTTTTAACAGGCCTATGGGAATTCCACCGCCGTTATCATCGTCCGAAAACGCATATGCTATATTTTCTCTCAATACCCGATCAACCCAGCCTGTAAGAATCGCGGGCGGCTGTCCCCACCAGTTTGGATGAATAATGATTATACCGTCTGCTTCCTTTATTTCCTTCTGATGGCATAGAACCAGCTCATCTTCGGTAATATCATTGATCAGCTCCTTGTCGGTAAGGATGGGGTTAAAATTTTCCTGATATAGATCATGAAACATAACAACATGACCATTATGTTTTAACGTTGTGACAGCAGTTTCGGCAATAGCCGTATTAAAGCTATTCTCATAGGGATGCCCTAAAATAACTGATATCTTCATTATTTATCTCCTCCTTAATGAACGTGCATCGTCTTTCTTCGGATTCTTTGGAAACCATCCTTTTTCAACCCTTTTCTCTTGTTGAAAAAGCTCCCGAATACTCCACAGTAATGAAAATCCGAATATGGACAGTATGGCCGATACGGCTGACTTCTCACAAAAAAATGAAAGAACTATGCATAGCATACCGGTTATTAAAAACATAGGCCATGCCTTTGAACCGATATGATATTCTGTTTTTATAACAACAGGATGCAAAATTCCGATGATTATAAATGCACCGGCTCCCACAATTATTCCCTCAAAATTCACACCTGAACCCCTTTCCCTGTACAATTTAGATTAACTCTATTTTATTGGTTTAAACAAAAAAAATCAAGCTCCAAAAAAGCCAGCCGCACTAAGTCGAAAAAATCTGACTGCATTAAGTTATCATATTTAGTTTGTACAATTTAAAGAGATTCGCCATCATCGTCAAATCAGGATGATAACATTTGATATATTATTCCCTTACTCTCACATAAACCTGTCCAATAATGTTACCTTCCTCATCGGTTGCTGTTATAAATATTAAACCTTTCCTGACTGCTGTAACTATACCCTTATCTGATACTGTAGCTATATCCGTATTAAGTGAACTCCATATTACTGGTAAGGTTTCGGTCAGATCATCTACTGTTAACCTACAAGACCCTCCCACTTTTAAGTCTATTGCTAACCTTAGATCTTTGGCATCATCTACTACCAAAACATTAATAGTATCGGTATATAAACCATCACTACTCGTAACTGTAATCATTGTATTTCCAGGGCTTTTTCCTTTCATAACACCATTTGTGTCTACAGTTGCTACACTATCATCCGAAGAAATCCAAGTAATATTTAGATTTTCCGATAAATCATCTTCCACACTTAGCTGAAGTTTTTCGTTGACCTCTAATACTACTTTTAATTTATTTTCTTTTTCCCATGAAACTACTGCAAAACTGATATCTTTAAAATGCGTGTCTAAATCCTTTCCATTATGACGATCACCATGTAGGCTAATTCTTGCATATTTTGCACCCTCCGGCACAAACATAGATATATTTTTCACAGTCCATATATTGCTTGCATGAGTTACACTATTTGATGATAATACTTCTGTTTTGTCACTGTTTAAAAATTCCAGCTTCAAGGTTCCTACATCTATAGGTGACTGATTAAAAGAATACATATTTGCACTTAATATCATTTCAGTCCCTGCCGGAATATCCTCAATCAACACATCTTGATACATAGTTGCAGATGCTACTGATTTTGGCATAAATGAATTTTGATAAATTTGCCACGCATTTTGAGTATCCACCCACCCTGTAAGTCCTTGATTACAATCTCCATTTACTACAAGGTTTTCTCCCTCTTCATTTACCGACGTTTTTTCCGCGGCCACTTATATTGTTGATATTGGTAGATAAATAAATAATAAAGATAATATCATTATAGTAACTTTCTTTTTGTTCTTCATCTTTCACTCCTTTTTTCTTTTTTTTACAATTATACCTATATTATTACAATTGGTCAATGTTTAGCTCTTAGTAATTTAGTATCAGCTCTTACCCGTTTTTTGCTTAGAAAAACATATACACATTTGTCCTAGCATCTACATTGTCATTTTTGAAATCAAAACCCCATATGACTCCGCTTGGTTTTTTTGCAGTAATTTTACCCTGACTTTTTCATGAAATTGTTTTCCATTACTCATCATGCTATAATACTCTAAAGAAATTTATAACGATTAACCAAATACTCATGAGGATAATACATATGATGCAAAGGAATCAAAAAAAATACAGTATTGGCGAGGTGTCTCAAATAAGCGGGCTCAGCATACCGGCCTTAAGATTTTATGATGAGAAGAAACTGCTTGTTCCGACATTACGAGATCACAATTCACGCTACCGCTATTATTCTGAAGAGCAGATACTGGTGGCATTGTCCATTCGTGAGCTGCGCCAAAGGGATATTTCGCTTAATGAAATGACAAATATTTTGCATGCGCAATCTTTAAATACACTGAATGATATTTTAGTTCAAAAGCAGGAAAGCATTGACCGGCAAATAGCCGAGTTGGAAAAGGCAAAGCAATTAGTGGAAACCACCCGGCAAACATTATCCAAAGTACTGAATAAAGAGGAAATTGATAATAACGATGAAGTTTTTGTTTCCGAATTCCCATTATATAACTGTTTATATTCTGACAGTAATTCCAGAATTTTCGTCGATGAGATCTTTTGGGATCGTTTTTCGGAACTATATAAACTTATCGATCAGTATGGCTGCCGGCAAACCGCTCCTATCATGGCTGTGTTTCATGAACATTATACTCATCAGTTTTTCTTTGATAACGGTCACTTAGAGGTATTGCTTCCTGTTAAGGAATATGATGAAAAAAATCCATCTATGAAGCAATTTGGCGGTTTTTTAACGGCAGGAATTATAGCGAGAGGGCATTATAAGCAAATGCTGCCGCAATATACAAAGCTTGTTCGATGGATTGGCGAAAATCATTATGAAATAATGGGAGATCCTATTGAAATTTATACAATAGAATTTACACATGTCACCAATAGCGATGACTATGTCACAGAAATACGTTTTCCGGTCCGTAAAATTGACTCAGATTAAGGATAAACTGGCTTACTATGAGTAAAAGCTCCTTTTTGATATTTTTTTAACAAAAATTATTGACTCTCCACCGCTTGAGAGTTGTATGATAAATTATGCAAGAAGATTATCATATAAAAGGAGATTGAGCGGTGAATATCAGTAAAATAATAATGATTATCATAGCAATCTTTTTAACCTGGAGTGTGATTGACAAGCTAATATTTGACAATCGTTTTGGTTACGGAAATCAATTTGACGAAGGGCTGAATGCTATGGGCCCTATGGCAGCCGCTATGGTTGGCTTTATGTGTCTTTCACCGGTTATTGGACAAGCTTTGACGCCTATTGTAACACCGGTGTTTAAACTGTTCCATGCCGATCCGGCTATGCTGGCAGGCACACTGTTAGCTATGGACATGGGTGGCTACCCCTTAGCCAGAGCCATGACACAAAGCGATCAGCTGGCGGTTTTCTCAGGAGGAATCTATGCGGCCGTTATGGGTCCGACCATTACCTTCACCATCCCGATCTCATTGGGATTGCTGACCAAAAAGGATTATCCGTATCTGGCGAAGGGTGTCATGGCCGGTGTCATTGCTGCGCCGTTTTCCTGTTTTGCGGGCGGCCTGTTTATGGGAATCACTCCTGCAGTCTTAATCAGCAATCTTTCTTTTGCTCTGCTTTTGGCTATTCTTCTCTCACTGGGTTTATGGTTAATTCCCAATGGAATGTTAAAGGGCTTTCATACCTTTTCTAAAATAGTTAGTTTTTTGATGTACGCTTCGTTAGCCTGTGCGATCATTAAGGCACTTACCGGGCTTGTGATTATTAAAGGCATGGCGCCGATCGGACCGCAGCTTGAAATTGTAGGAGTTATCGGTATCACTTTGGCAGGTGCATATCCTTTTGTCAAGTTTATTACGACGGTTTTCGCTAAGCCAATGAAGAGCTTCGGTAAAGTATTAGGTGTCAATGAAGCGGCCATCGGCGGAATGGTCGGAGCATTGGCCAACAGCCTCCTGCTCCTGACAAAGGTGAAGGAAATGGATGACAAAGGAAAGGTGCTGGCGATTGCGTTTATGGTTCCGGCAGCATTTGCTTTTGGGGATCATCTTGCTTATGCCTCTGTTAATATTCCCAATTATCTGATGCCAATGATAATCACAAAACTATTCGGCGGTGTCTTATCCGTATTGATTGCAATGCTCTTGATAAAGAAACAGGCGCCTGAGCATGTATCATCCGGAACAAAATAACAGTTAAAAATTAAAAATAAAGGAGAAATCTCATGAAAAAGTTAAGCGGAAAAACGGCATTTATTACTGGAGCGGCAATGGGACTCGGTGCAGGTATCGCAAAAGTTTACGCAAGCTATGGCGCGAACTTAGTGCTTGCCGATGTCAGCCCGCAG
>JAEWSD010000058.1 GCA_023398615.1 Bacillota bacterium | reverse complement strand
GCGAGGACAATAAATGTAAGCTGTTTGGAACAGAGCACAGGCCGGCTGTTTGCGGCAGCCTGAAAGCGTCGGAGGAAATGTGCGGGAGTTCATCGGAAGAGGCCTTCCGCTATCTGGAGAAGCTTGAGAGGGATACGGCAGCTGATGACTGAATTATATGACAATATTTTAACAAAGATTTCCTGAATAATAATTTAAACTGAACGGGAAGCGGCGGCCTTTATTGGCTGTCGCTTCCCGTTCGGACCGTCTGTTGTCTTACCTTATGGCATACGGTTATAAAATTCTTACATAACAGGGCAACGCTTAATCCAGCTTCCTTATACTGAAGAAATTATTGACTACCAGCCACATCTGGGGGAAGAATCGCATGATCTGCCAGATGCCTGCGCCGGTAAGCTCGAATTCCGGTATCAGCCTGTATTTTGCTTCCATACTTCTTACATCGTCAAACCAGACAACATGCGGAACTCCCTGGGCATTCGTATAATAGAAATAGGGAGCCTGTGCCAGTTGGTCAAATTCGATCGTGGCTCCGTATTGTGCCGCCCTTTCAATTGCTTCCACATTGCCGATGGATTCTGCCTGCGTTTCTCCCCTAATAAAAGGAAGAGGCCAGTCATAGGCATAATTGGGGATACCCATAAGTATCTTGTTTGTCGGAATCTCGGAGACACCGTATTCCAACACCATCCTGACATTATTCACCGGAGCGGTTGCCATTGGCGGCCCGAAGGTAAATCCCCACTCGTATGTCATGAGCAGTACGTAATCGGCAGTCGCACCAATAGTCGGGTAATCGTGGGCGGCGTATAAAAGGCCGGGCTGATCGCCGGAGATCTTTGGTGCCAAAGCTACCATAGTCAGGAATCCTTCCGGCGCGAGCCTGCTTTGGACATTTTGTATAAAGCTGATAAAGAGCTCTTTGTCCGTCGGCAATACGAATTCGAAATCGATATCCAGCCCCCGGTAATTTTTTGCCTGCATGTTTGCAATGATATTATTGATTAGGTTATTCTGTGCTTCCGGATTGGTGAACATGGCATGGGCAATCTCATTGCTGAATGCCCCTTCCGCCGTCATCGGCGCAAGCATCATGATAGGAGCTACCTCGAAGTCCAATGCCAGTTGTATGAGCTCCGCATCATCGATCGGAATAAGAGTGCCGTCTGCGGTAAAACCATATGTGAATAGGGAAAGCATGGAAAGAAAAGGTAAGGTTTTCCGCAGTACGGTGCGGTCTATGAACGGATAAGCATATCCGTTTATCAGGAGATTGCCGAGCTTTTCGCCGCCGGTTTCTTCGTCCGGTCTATAGCTTATAACGACAGTCTGTCCCGGAATCAGAATTTCATTTGCTGCTATATTCGGGTTATTTCTCAGTATTTGTAAGGGTTCGACATTATATATTTCAGATATCCTGAACAAGGTATCCCCTTCCGTAACAGTATGGACTATATCGGGATAAAGTATCGCTATGCTTTGCCCTACGACAAGATTTTCCGGGTTCGGCAATTCATTTTCGATAATGATCCGTTCGGTTGTTAAGCCGTATTGATTTGCAATCGAGGTGATGGTATCACCCGGCTCTACCACATGAATCTGCATATGACCTCCAAGTTTACTGCGTAAAAAATGACTTTATTAATAGTATATGCCGTTTTGCCGTGATTGTGAAATTTTTGTGAATCTTCCAATGTATAACTCAAAATTACATTTCTTTTCTCTTGTAAAAAAGAATACAAAATGATACAATATGCAATGTTTATTCACGAGATAGTTTTTTCTATATAAAATAAAATTAATGGTAAGGCGATGACTATGAACATTATATTTCTTTTAATCTTATTTCCTTTGGCGGTTTCCGCAGCGGTATTTCTGATCAGAAAAGACAGCATAAGGAATGTATTGGTCCGGATTGGAGCACTCCTGACCGCGGCACTCACACTGATTGCCGTATTTGGCAACTTCAGGGACGGAATGGCTTTATCCTTTGAATCGGAGGCTTTCGGCATTCATGTAATCGATAATATTATGATAGCCGTTGAAATTGCAATTGCGCTTTATGTGATAACGGCGGGTATTAAGAACAGGAAGTATCTTGTTTCTGTGTTTGCCGCTATCCAGACACCGTTAATGCTCTGGTTTGAGTTTACCGGAAAGCATGGGATCGAAGTTCGCTCTGTCTTCATTTTTGATAAGCTCACGGCAGTTATGCTCCTGATCGTCGGTATTATCGGAAGCCTGATATGTTTATATGCCGTCGGATATATGAAATGGTATCATGTTCACCATGACGGTTATAAGGAGAGAAAGTCGTTCTTTTTCGCGGTATTGTTCTTCTTCCTGTCGGCAATGTTTGGACTGATACTGAGCAATAATTTAATATGGATGTATTTCTGCTGGGAATTAACCTCCTTTTGCTCCTTCCTGCTTATCGGCTATACAAAGACGGAACAGGCAAGAAATAATTCCTTTTTAGCATTAACAATTAACCTTGGCGGCGGACTGGCCTTTGCGGTTGCCATCGTACTAATCGGCATGAATCTGAATACTCTGGAAATGTCGGAGCTTATTGGAATGAAGCCGGGGATAGCAGTACTCGTTCCGGTATTCCTGCTTTGCATTGCCGCACTTACCAAGTCGGCCCAGCTGCCTTTCTCTTCCTGGCTGCTCGGGGCAATGGTAGCGCCTACCCCTTCCTCTGCCTTACTGCATTCGGCAACGATGGTGAAGGCCGGAGTTTATTTGATTATCCGCCTTGCTCCGCTGCTCGGCCAGACTTCGGTCGGAAGGATTGTGACACTTGTCGGTGGAATTACTTTCCTTGCCGGTTCGTTGATGGCGATCTCTAAGAATGATGCAAAGAAAGTTCTCGCGTATTCAACGATTGCTAATCTTGGACTGATCGTAACCTGTGCCAGCCTGGGAACACAGGAATCGCTTTGGGCGGCAATTTTGCTTGTTATATTCCATTCGGTTTCAAAATCACTGCTCTTCCTGTCGGTCGGTTCCACGGAGCATCAATTGGGAAGCAGGAATGTGGAGGATATGGATATTCTGATGGGAGTATCCCGAAGGCTTTCCCTGTACATGATCATTGGGATTGCCGGCATGTTCCTCGCACCGTTCGGTATGCTGATATCCAAATGGGTTGCGATGAAAGCTTTTATTGATTCCGATAATATTCTTACAGTGATCATACTGGCATACGGAAGTGCCGTAACCCTGTTCTACTGGACAAAGTGGATGGGTAAGCTGGTATCCAATGCCAATACGAAGGAACAGTATAAGCATATATTCCACATCGATGAAGAGATTCCGATTTTTATACATGCCTCATTGGTAGTGATATCCTGTTTTGCCTTCCCGGCCATATCAAAATATGCCTTAGTACCATATCTGTCGGAGCTATTTGGACAAGCTGCGTCAATACCGATCGAGACGAGCGATGTCGGCATCATGCTTACCATGCTCAGTATGCTTTTGATTTTACCGGTAAGCTTTATACCGCTTCTTAAAAAAGATAAGCGAAGGCTGGTGCCGATCTATATGTCCGGTGAAAATACCGGTGACAATGTAACCTTCTATGGTGCGCTCGGCGGAAAGCGAAAGGTGGAGTTCCATAACTGGTATATGGCTAAAACATTCGGAAGCAAGAAATTGCTGTATTGGAGTAATATATTGGTGATGATAATCCTATGTGCCGAAATTATCTTTCTGGTAAAGGGGGCAATACAATGATACTGAGAATAATTTTAATCATTGTCCTGGCGCCGCTGGTTGGCGGATTTATTACGGGCCTGGACCGGGTAATTTCAGCAAGGATGCAAGGAAGGAAAGGGCCTTCCGTCCTGCAGCCTTTTTTTGATGTTTTAAAGCTCCTGCAGAAGGAATCGATACAGGTTAACCGGATGCACAGGTTTTATGTATACATTGCCCTGATATTTGTAATATTTACAACGGTTATTGTGCTGTTGGGCGGAGATATTCTTCTGGCGATTTTCGCCCTGACCTTAGGCTCCATCTTTTTTGTGCTGGGAGGTTACGCTTCCAATTCCCCATACAGTACGATCGGATCGGAGAGGGAGCTGCTGCAGATGATGGCATATGAACCGATGGTTTTGTTAACCGGTATCGGTTTATACTATGCGGATAAGAGCTTCTTTATAAAAGATATCATTTCAACCTCTCTTCCTGCTGTTGTACTGCTTCCGGGGGTATTTCTCGGACTTGTCTATATATTGACGTTAAAGCTGAGAAAGTCGCCGTTCGATTTAAGCCTGTCACACCATGCACACCAGGAAATTGTGCAGGGTATTACGACGGAATATTCGGGTAAGGACCTGGCGGTGATAGAGGTTACACATTGGTATGAGAATGTCTTTGCCCTGGCTCTTGTTTTTGTTTTCTTTGCTACGGCGGCGCCGGTAAGCCGTTTTCTTGCGGTAATTGCATGCATTATTGTTTATCTGCTGGAAATTGTGATCGATAATGCGTTTGCGCGTATCAAGTGGCAGCTGGCAATCAGTTCGACATGGATTATTACCGGGATTTTAGGTACAATAAATCTGGTAGTACTGTCTTTTTTCAAGTAGGAGTGTGAGTAAGTATGAATTTTAGTAAAAAATCACCCTGGATTTTACATTATGACGGATCCAGCTGCAATGGCTGTGATATAGAGGTACTCGCCTGCCTTACTCCTTTATATGATGTAGAACGTTTTGGCGTAATAAACACGGGAAACCCGAAGCATGCGGATATTTTGCTGATTACGGGAAGTGTGAATGAACAGAATATACCTGTAGTAAAGCAGCTATATGAGCAGATGGCAAACCCCAAGGTTGTGGTGGCAGTCGGAATATGTGCTACTTCGGGCGGAATTTTTGCCGAGTGCTACAATATTGTCGGGGGAGTTGACAAAGTATTGCCTGTAGATGTATATGTACCGGGCTGCGCCGCGCGTCCCGAAGCAATCATAGACGGAGTGGTGAAGGCGCTGGCAATATTGGAAGAAAGACAGAAGAGTGTAAGGAAAACAAAATAGAGAAGGGAATGGGAATTAATATGGAAAAGCAGGATATACAAATCATATTGCCCGGTGAGCTTTTGTCCGAGACTCTGAAACTTAAGAATTCAGAATACCGCCTTGTTGCCATAACCTGTACGAATAAGGACGGCATGGAGCTAAGCTATTCCTTTGACAGGAATTATGAGTTCATCAATCTGAGGATAACGCTGGAAACCGGCAGTGACGAAGAGTTAGAGAGCATCAGCTGTTTTTATCCTTATGCGTTTCTTTATGAGAATGAGATTAAGGAACTTTTTGGAGTAAAGATAAAGAATATTGTTTTGGATTATAATAATAACCTTTATAAAACTTCGGTAGATACTCCGTTTAACCAATAGGGAGTGTGAAATGTTAAAAATTATGCAAGAATGGAGAGAAGTGTGAAAAGAAATTCTAAGCTGACAAAATACATCGGCTAAGAATCTCTAAAATTTCACACTGGAAGAAGCCGGAAAAGCATAGGCTTCTTCATCTTATTGTTTGTGCCGCGCAGCGGCATGTTTGAAAGGTTGAAAGAAAATATAACAGAAGAAAGGAATGCCACATATGGATTCTTTTAACCTTTTTATTTGTGGCGATAACATATCTGCACGCAGATATGTTATGCAATGGGTACAAAAATGGGAAAGAGAACGGTTATACCATTCGGCCCGCAGCATCCTGTTCTGCCTGAACCGATACATCTCGATTTGGTGCTCGAAGAGGAAACTGTCGTTGAAGCAATACCCAGGATAGGTTATGTTCACAGAGGGCTTGAGAAATTAGTGGAGAAAAAGGATTTTCAGCAATATACCTATGTTGCGGAAAGGATTTGCGGAATCTGTTCCTTTATGCACGGCATGGGTTATTGCATGACGATAGAGAGTATTATGGATGTGACGGTTCCGGAACGGGCCAGGTATTTGAGAACCATTTGGGCCGAGCTGTCGCGTCTGCACAGTCATTTATTATGGTTGGGGCTTTTAGCGGATGCCTTTGGGTTTGAAAGCTTATTCATGCATTCCTGGAGGCTGAGGGAACAGATTCTTGATATATTTGAGCAGACTACGGGCGGAAGAGTAATATTTTCCGTCTGCGATATCGGAGGAGTACGTAAGGATATCGATGCGGATATGCTTAAAAAGATAAAAGATATTTTAAACGGTATGGAGAAGAAGGTCAGGGAGATTACAAAGGTTTTCCTGAATGATAACTCCGTTAAACACCGTACAAAAGGAGTCGGAGTGCTGTCAAGGCAGCAGGCCTTCGACCTGGGGGCAGTCGGCCCGATGGCAAGGGCCAGCGGGATTGACGCGGACATGAGGACGCAGGGCTACGCGGCATACGGTGCACTTAAGTTTAGTCCGGTAACGGATAACGAAGGTGATTGCTATGCAAGAATGTCCGTAAGGATAAACGAGGTATTCCAATCCATAGACCTGATCGGGCAATGCATCGATTTGATTCCCGAGGGCGGCATCAGGGAGAAGATTAAGGGAAATCCGGACGGCGAATATTTTACCAGATTGGAACAGCCCCGCGGTGAGGTGATTTACTATGCAAAGGCAAGCGGTTCGAAATTCCTGGACAGACTGAGGGTCAGAACCCCTACCTTTGCTAACATTCCCGCATTACTGGAGACATTAAAAGGCTGTGAGCTTGCAGATGTACCGATCCTGATTCTTACGATTGATCCCTGCATAAGCTGTACCGAACGTTAGCATTTTATTCAGGGGCTGTTGCAAAACTCATAATTATTACGGCACCCTAAACGAATTGTTCATAAATAGTTCGAGATAATTTATGCGAGGTATGCGCGAGAAGCGACAAGAAAGAGAATGTCGCTGCCTCTCGCGCGACGGAGCACAAATTTCAAGAAATATTTGCGAACAAATTCGTAGAGATTCATTATATTATGAGTTTTGCAACAGCCTCATCAAAAAATTGAAAGGCATGGGGGTTAGGTTGAAAAATAAATTTTTCAACCACAAGTTTGTGCTTGCGCACCACAAACTTGACATGCGCAAAGAGCGTGCGCAAGACTAGAGGTTAAAATGTCGATTTTAAGTATGACGAAGACACTTGTTAAAAGTGTCATTCATGGACCGTATACGGAACAGTATCCTTTGGGGAAAAAGGATAATTTTGAACGCACCAGGGGCAGAATTGAGATCTCCGTATCCGATTGCATCTTTTGCGGGCTCTGTGAGAGACGCTGCCCTACGGGTGCAATTAAGGTGGATAAACCGAAATCTACCTGGAGCATACAAAGGCTTCAATGCATTCAGTGCAATTATTGCAGCGAAGTGTGTCCAAAAAAATGCCTGACGATGGATAACCGCTATACGGCTCCGTCACAGGAAAAAGTAAGGGATGAATATACCAATGCACGAGTACCCGATCACACAGAGGATCATTGAGGTTGCATGCAAAGCCGCAGAGGAAAGCGATGCCAAAGAGGTCAAACAGATTAACCTGGTTGTCGGAGACTATTCCGGTTATGTAGCCAGTTCCATTGAACTGTATTTTGATATTATTGCGGAAGGAAGCTTATGTGAGCATGCCAGGCTTAATATAAGCAGGGTGAAACCGAAGCTTAAATGCAACAGCTGCGGCAGGCTGTTTATCAGAAAACCGTTCTCCTTTCAGTGCCCGGCTTGCGGCAGCGAAGGCAGTCCTACGGAGATCGGAAAGGAATTCTATATTAAATCTATCGAGGTATAAGAAAGGAAAGAGGTTGGTAAAATGACGGAAACGAAGGAAATCGAAATCATGCAATCCGTCTATGATAAGAATGATGAGATTGCGGCACAGATTAATGCAGACCTTACCCAAAAGGGCATTTATGCAATTAATGTCATGGGAGCACCGGGCGCAGGTAAAACTTCATGCTTAATCCAGATAGCAAAACGTCTGCAGGGAGTTACACCTTATGTAATCGAAGGAGATATCGAGGCGGATTTTGATACCCGTACCTTGCTTTCCCTGGGTGTAAAGACAATACAGATCAATACGGGCGGAGCCTGTCATTTGGATTCCCCGCTGATCGGGAAAGCGGTAGAGGATCTGGATATTGAGAATGGCTTGCTCTTCATAGAGAATATAGGCAATCTGGTGTGCCCTGCCGAATTTCAGATCGGAGAACATGCGAAGATGCTTATATCAACCGTAACGGAGGGCAGCGATAAGCCGTATAAATATCCTCTGGCCTTTGAGAAGGCTGATATTATCCTTATTAATAAATGTGATCTTCTTTCCTATATAGATTTTGATGAAAGTTTCTTTATGAAGGGTGTAAGAGCCTTGAACAAGACCGCACCCGTAATTCAGATTTCCTGTAAAACAGGGGAAGGTTTTGATGAAGTATTGGCATGGATAATGAAAAAAATGGGATCATAAGAAAGAGAATAACCGTTTACGGGATTGTTCAGGGGGTCGGTTTCCGCCCCCTTGTTTATCGTCTTGCCGAAAAACATAATATAAAGGGAACGGTACGCAACCTCGGAGGCCTGGCGGAAATCATGACTCAATCTTCACAGGAGGAACTGAACGGGTTCCTGAATGAGTTACGGGCCTGCAAGGACGGGGGCATGGAGATGGTGAAGTTAGTAATGGAGGAACCTGTCCGTGATGAATCATGGGAATTCGGTGATTTCTCGATCATAAGCAGTTCTTCGAATGAGGAAGCCTCTATTATCCCACCCGACCTGCCGGTCTGCCCGGAATGCCGGAAGGAGCTGTTTGACGAGGGCAACAGGCGCTTTTTAAATCCCTTTGTCAGCTGTATGTCCTGCGGCCCCAGATATACAATCATAGAGGAACTGCCATATGACAGGGAGAATACGGCAATGAAGGATTTTGACATGTGCCCTGCCTGTAACAACGAATATACTTCACCTGACGACAGACGCTTCCATGCCCAGACGATATCCTGCTATGACTGCGGTCCCTGTCTGATATTCGATGGACTTAAGGAAGAACAGGCATTTCACAAAGCGGCGGATATCATAAAGGCAGGCGGTATTATTGCCGTGAAGGGTATCGGGGGATATCATTTCGCCTGTTCGCCGTTTCGGGAAGATACGGTAAATCATCTCAGGGAGCTAAAGGGGCGGGAAGAAAAGCCGTTTGCGGTGATGTTTGATTCGCCGGCATCCGTCCGGGAGCATTGCCTCCTGTCGGAGGAGGAGAGGGAACTGCTGGAATCAAAAGCCCGCCCCATCGTACTGCTTTATTCCCTGGAGAAAGACATGGCTTATTCGACGAATAAAGGCAGCGTATATATCGGAGCTTTTCTGCCGTATACCCCCTTGCAGATTCTTCTTACGAAGCATTGCGGACCGCTTGTCATGACGAGTGCCAATCTGTCGGGCAAGCCGATTATAAAAGAGGACTCACATATGTTATCGGTCCGGTCACCTTATCTCGACGGAGTATTGTATCATGAACGAAGAATTGTCCGTTCCGTTGACGATTCTGTGGCAAGGATCATCGATAGGCGGCCTCAGCTTATCCGCAGGAGCCGGGGCTATGTGCCTTATCCGGTATTCCTTCCGGAAAGCAAAAAGAAGATACGGATTTTTGCCGCAGGCGGGGACCTGAAAGCGGCGTTCTGTCTCTATAAGGGAGGCAATGCGGTAGTATCCCAGTATTTCGGCGACCTGGAGGAAAGTGATATATTACAGGAATATAAAACGGCCGTTACGGACCTGTCGGGGCTTTTAAAGATTTCGCCGGATATTGCGCTCTGTGATCTGCATCCCAATTACTTATCCTCAAAGTATGCAAGGGAGCTGGGCATTCCGGTAATCCCCGTGCAGCACCACCATGCGCATATCGCTTCCGTTATGGCGGAGTACGGCTTGTCGGAAAGAGTCATCGGTATTGCCTTTGACGGCACGGGTTATGGTACGGACGGAAATATTTGGGGCGGGGAAGTCTTAATCTGTGACGGAGCCGAATTTACAAGGGCGGCGCATCTGTGCTATACGCCTTTGCTGGGCGGCGACCGGTCCATGCGCGATGCCGCAAAGACGGCGGCGTGTTTTTTGATAAATGCGGGACTCGAGGAATATTGCAGGGAGGAGCACAGTGATATCATCCGGGCGGCGCTTAAGGCAAGGATCAATACCGTACTGTCTTCGAGCATGGGAAGGTTATTCGATGCAGTGGCTTCGATCCTCAACGTTCAGGATTATAACAGCTATGAAGGCGAATGTGCCGCCAAGCTTGAGAAAGCGGCGGTGCTTGCGATACGGGCCGGGAAAAAGGCGGCAGAACTTTCCTTTGCAATAAACAGAAAAGGTGATATGATTGAGATGGATCCGAAACCGTTGCTGGAATCCCTTTGCAGACTTCCGGAAGATACGGAATCTCTTGCGCTTGGGTTTCACTACGCGGTTTCTGATGCCGTTGTAGAGGTATGTGACCTCATCCGGTCCGGTCAGGGGCTGGATACGGTCGCGTTAAGCGGCGGTGTTTTTCAGAATACCGTACTTACGGAACATCTTCTTAAGAATCTGCGGGCAAAAGGTTTTCATGTCTATATGAATGCCGCCGTTCCGCCGAATGACGGGTCAATCAGCCTGGGACAGGCTTTTATAGGATTAATGGAGGCATAAATATGTGTGTTGCGGTACCCGGTAAAATTATTGAGATAAACGGTAATATGGCTAAGGTCGATATCATGGATAATATATTTGAAGCAAACATTTCGCTGGTGTCGGTAAAGCCGGGTGATTATGTGCTGACACACGCCGGCTGCGTACTGGAAGTATTAAAGCAGGATATGGCAGAAGAGATACTGGGTATATTTAAGGATTTGCAGGAGGATGCAGATGAAGACGCTGTACCAGGTGAAAGAGGAACTGAAAAATTATAACGGGCGAAGAATCAAGATCATGGAGGTGTGCGGCACACATACCTCCAGTATATTCAAGAACGGAATCAGAAGCTTTCTGTCCCCGCAGATTCAATTAATCTCAGGTCCGGGGTGTCCGGTATGCGTAACCTCCGCCGGTTACATCGATAAGCTTGTGGAGCTGTCCTTAAAGGAGCGGTACTGTGTTTTGACATTCGGGGATATGATGAAGGTCAAGGGAAATGAACTGTCTCTGACGGAAGCAAAGGCCGCCGGTGCGGATGTAAGAATCCTGTATTCCCCTTTGGCTGCCCTTAAGCTTGCTGCGGAGAACAGAAACGTTCAATATGTTTTTGCGGCGGTAGGTTTTGAAACAACTACTCCCATATATGCTTTAATGATAGAGGAAATGCGGAATACCAATATTAAAAATCTGAGGCTTCTAACCTCTCTTAAAACGATGATTCCGGCGCTTACCTATATCTGTGAAAATGAAAAGGGGATTGATGCATTCCTTTGCCCCGGTCATGTAAGTGTTATAACCGGCTGCAACATTTATAAGCCTCTTGCCGGGAAGTATCAGAAACCATTCGTGGTTTCCGGCTTCGAGGGTGAACACATTATCGCGGCGATTTATGAAATTCTGCGGCAGACTGCCGGTCACGAATACCATATGAAGAATCTGTATGAGAGTGCGGTTACGGAGAACGGCAATCAGAAGGCTCTTGCTATGATCGGACGGTATTTCGAAAGTACGGACGGTTACTGGAGAGGGATCGGAACGATTCAGGATTCCGCCCTGCGGTTAAAACCGGAATATGCGGATTATGATGCGGGAAGCAATATTACGGATGTTACGGAAAATACTCCGAAGGGCTGCCGGTGCAGGGACGTAATATTGGGCCGTATACATCCGTCAGACTGTCCGTTATTTAAAACGGCCTGTTCGCCGCTTAACGCGGTCGGGCCCTGCATGGTATCTGTGGAAGGTGCATGCGGGATATGGTATAAGAATATGCATGCGGGACATGCGGACGGGAGCGGAATATGAGAATCACTATGTCTTATGGCAGCGGCGGCAGGCAGACGTCGGATTTAATCAATGACATCTTTTTAAAAAATTTTGACAACAGGATTCTGAACAGACTGGAGGATGCGGCAGTACTTAACCTTCACGGAAGGATTGCCTATACGACGGATTCCTTCGTGGTTACTCCGCTTTTCTTTAAAGGCGGAGATGTGGGAAAGCTGGCCGTCTGCGGTACGGTAAACGATCTTTCCATGATGGGCGCAAAGCCCAGGTATCTTACGGCAGGCTTTATTATAGAGGAAGGAGCCGATACGGAAAGCCTCGACAGAATTGCCCGGTCTATGAAGGCGGCGGCAAAGGAAGCGAATGTTCAAATTGTTGCAGGTGACACAAAGGTAATTGAAGGAAACGGAGGCATCTATATCAACACCTCAGGAATCGGAGAAATATTAAAGCCGGGGATCAGTATATCGAATTGCCGGGTTGGTGATGTAATCCTGCTGTCGGGTTATTTGGGTGAGCATCAGGCGGCAATCATGGCCGGAAGGATGGGAATAGAGAATGAAATATCCAGTGACTGCGCGCCTCTTACCTCCATAGTGAAGAATTTACTGCAGAACAATATCAGCGTACATTGTATGCGTGATGTAACCAGAGGCGGCCTTGCAACCGTTCTGAACGAGGTATCGGCTTCCTCAAAATGCGGTGTAAGGATAAACGAAGCGTCCATACCGGTCAGCAGAGAGGTAAAGGGCTTCTGCAATATATTGGGGCTTGACCCGCTTTACATGGCAAATGAAGGAAAAATGATTGCGGTGGTGCCGGGAAAGCAGGCGGAAAGAGCTCTGGAAGCTGCAAGAAAGAGCAGGTACGGCAAAAATGCGGCCATCATAGGGTCGATAACAGAAGGCGGCGGCGTAACCATGACTACACTTTTAAAGGGCGACCGGATTATCGATACCTTATACGGGGAAGGACTGCCGCGCATCTGCTGAATGCTTTGCGGCAGTCCTTTTTATCGCATAGGAAAGTGCGTCCTATACTATTTTTCGGAATAAATGTATAAACTCGGATTTCTCTTCGCTGCTTAAATCCTGCAGCAGTTCCTCAAACAACCGGATTTCCGCCTGCAGGTGTTCTTCGACGGCGGTTCTACCCTTTGCCGTAAGCACCAGTTCAAAGGATCGTAAATCCATCGGGTCAATCTTGCGTTCCAGGAGTTCTCTTTTCGTCAGACGGTTAATTGCGTTCGTTATGGTACTGTTGGGTACCTTTAATAGATTTATTATATCCTTAATCTTTATCTCCGGATTCCCGAACAAAAGTTTGAGAATCTTCAAGTCTATTATGTTACAGCCTTCTAACTGTTCCGTGCATATATCAATTTTATGATGAATCAGCAGGGTATCCCATAAAGCTCTCAGTTCAGCAGCCTGCGGCGAGCTATTTATTTCGTCCATTCATTATCACCTTATTCTTCAATAATTTTAGAATTATTGTAACACAGGGACTGATGATCGGCAACAAGAAACAAAATATGTTTTCTCTTCTTTAGATGGTATGGTTTTTAAATCATTGTTGTACTAACAAGGTAATAGAATGATTTCTTGACAGTATGTAAATAAAAACTTATTATATTACCATAAATTAGGATGATATTTTTAA
>JAEWSD010000020.1 GCA_023398615.1 Bacillota bacterium | reverse complement strand
TCCTGCTTTCACTTCCTCTTTCTTAATCCTACTCTGTAAGTAACGTAATAAATCCTCTCTAACTGCATGATGCATTTTCATCTGGAATTTTGCTATATCACGTTCTTTTCCATTATTGTCCTTCTTACGTGCTGGGTCTACTTCTATTACCTCAAACTGTCCCATATAATAGAAACAGGTTTCTGCATCACTTTTCTTAACTAAAAGATGTTTTCGTGGTGCAGTTGTAACATCTGCGACATAGGAGCTGTCAATTCCTCGTCCCATCTGAGAGTCCCATCGAAAGATCATATTATCTTCAAAAGCATCTGCATTTACCAAATCTGGTATCCTTGTCTTCTTGCCGAATCATAGATCGGCTGCATATTTTTCTCAAGTATATGATAAAATTCATCTTTGGAATTTCCTTTTCTATAAAGTTCCTGGTTTGCCCATATCGAATGCAGATTATCTCGATAGCAAGCCTCGTATTTCTTTCTAATCTCCGGCTTTCTTTCATCATGAATTATGCCATACAAAGTGAACTGATTATCTGCAAATCGCTTAAAAAATGGATCCCATTTGGGAAGCTTATTACTTTTTGAAGAGTTCAGCGAAACATCCATCGGCATCAAATTCCATAGTTCATCATTCATTACAAAGGACCACGGAATAAAATGATCTACATCATAATTACCTTTATCAATGGGCGAATTCTTGAATACATCCACTATCGGCTGATTATCAAGAACGGCTTCCCACAGTTTTCTAACATTGTTTAGTTTGCGCATTTTTTCATCCATTGGCGCAAGTTTATAAACAAGTCCTGGAATTTCCGGATTATTATTTTGAAGCCACTTAACTTTTTCATACTGAATCCATCCAAGAATGGATACCGTATGATCCTGTATCATCTGAATCCATGCCGGAGCAAAGAAAAGTTTTCTTTTCAATCCATTTTCATATCCATATGTATATGGCAACAAAATGGATCTCGTATTAATTTTATTGTAATAAGACATTAGTCTTCCAGCACTGCTGTTAAGATCTATTCGATCTTCTCCTTTATTTGCAAAGCCTGACAATGCTTTGTATGGAACATTTTGGGTTAAAGTCATTTTTTTACTATGAAGCACTTTATCATAGATCCTAATTTGATTCATTATTTCTACATCAGAAGCATTATTTGGTAAGTCACAGAGACTATGCAATTTTAAGACTGCTTTTTCAAGATTATCCCTAATCTCACCAGCACCAAAAATCCCACTCAAGTGAATGTGATACTCCAAAACAGAATTCCACGCATTTACAATCATTTCATTTATTATTTCATCATATGTTGCCTCGGTTCTATCTCTAGAAATCAATTTTACAATTGCTTCAAGCCAGTAAAACTTATAACAATAAGACGGATCTTTCATCATCAAAGAAAAGCCATCAACATCCAGATTGCTATAATACTTTTCATCAATATTTAATTGATATCTGATTTTCTCAGGATCAAATTGAGCCATTTATCTTCACCCCTGCCTGGTCTTACATCTGCTGTCACCCATTGTTTTCTATCCGGATACCTTCAATGTTAGCAATATATTCTATTGTAATACTGAAGTGTTTTGTCCATTCTCTATCACCTTTTTAGCTGATCGTATTTTTCTTTACTATCCTTAGCAAGCTCTACCGGATACTTCTCATTATTTCTTTTCAGCTTCTGTTGAACTATTTCATCAAGATCTAGTCCACAGGCATCTGCCATAAGCACACAATAATTCACAACATCCGCAAGTTCTTCCCTTATCTTATCTGTTTTCTCTGTACAGTTCACATCTTCACCGCTCCACTGAAAGATTTCCAGTAATTCGGCTGATTCTAGAGATATGGATATTGCTAAGTCCTTTGGATTATGAAATTGTTTCCAGTTTCGATCATCACGAAATTGTAGTATCTGTTTTATTGTTTCATCTGTCATAATTCATAACTCCTTTGTGATGCTGCAAGAAGTGCTTCTCTTAGTTCTTTATCATAAGCATAGACATATAAGCCTTCTACACCACGCGTCATCAGAACTCTTACTTCATGCTGTATTAATGTTTCACCGAACTGTTTTTTCGTACCATCAGATAATGTACGATTTTGAGTCATTTTCTTATAATTTTTAGCAGACGGATCAAAAATTACTTTTCCGTCTCGATATTTTACAGATGGCCCTAAAATCACACCCGCATAATTTAAATCAAACCCCTGAATTGTAAAAGTAGAACCCACTTCATCAATAGTCTGTGGCTGTTCCGCCCAGGACAGCGATTTTATCGCATGTTTTTCCTTTCGTGAAAGATCCTGCTCTAATTCTCGATTCCATGGCTTATGCCATTGTCCAATTAGCACTTCCCAGTATTTACTTAATCTGGATGCCAAAGCAGCTTTATTGTTATAATCCCAATCATAAGTTGCGACCATACGCGAAAGACGATGCTTTTCATCTGATGCTTTTTGTTTTAATGCTTGTTCTAGCTTATCTGGTTCATCAAATATTTGAATTTCATATCCACCGAGATTCGATGGTACTTTTTTGATTTTCTGTTCCTTTGTAAAACCATCTATCCAATCTACTACATCCTTGGACGCTTTGATACGAAGCTGATCCTTCAATTCATAATAAGTCTTTGTACTCTTGGCTTTCTCTCTAAATCCATCCAGGATTCGTGCTTCCCAATACTGTTCTGTTGTAAGGATCTGATTTTCATCAAACATTACAACTGTAACTCTTGCGCGATCCACAATATCTTGTAATTGATTTTCTCCCTGATAGGATTGTTTTCCTTGTGTTAATAGCAAATGAGCCTCATCTATAAAAGCTACGTCCACAGGGTCTTCTTTGCTATGATGATTTATAAAAGACGTTGGCTTACATACGACCTCACCATATCGTTCTGTAAGACCAAGTTTTTGTGCGATTTGGGAATATACTGTAATCTGCTCATCATGATTTACCATCATATAGCAATTTAACGGCTCCCTATTTTCTTCCTCTGCTTTTGCAAATATTTCATAAAAAGTACTACTATTGAGCACTGTTTTTCCAGTTCCTGCTTCCCCTTCTATAAATATAATTTGGTTCTTCTTTCCTATATTCAGTGCCTCAAATACTCTTTGAACAATGATACTTTTTATATTTTCTTGATCTGCTGTTAGCTTATGAAGTGGTGATGCCTTAAAAACAGCAGAATCTTTTATTGAACTTTCACTTGGAAATAAATATTTATTATCTCTATGTAATTTACTCCATAACATATGAAAAATATCATCCAATTCGCTATCAGGATAATATTTACTTTGTGGGTTTCCCCTCAAATTATGTATTTTTTTCACACGATCCACGCTCATCATATAAAGCATCAATCGATTTTCTATATCCAAGGTCAGCGATTTATTAAAATGTTCGTGTCCAATTATATATAAACTTGCATTATGTTTAGTGAGCTTATGCTGCCATTTACTAACATCCCCTTGATAATCATAATGCTGCTTTGTTCTTTGAATGACATTATTGGATTCTCCAATATATACTTCATAATCTTCTGTTTCTTTCCAATGATGGATATATACGGTCGGAAACTGAAGAATGATATTCTGCTCTTTTTCAGAAGCATGCTTTATTAAATTATTCTGAAATTCAATTAATCCATTCACATCGTCCGGTATTTTATGGACGATTGGCTTGATGTCTGTCCCCATGTATCCTATACCTCGTTTATTTTCTTTTCAGTCGACGCGGATCTTTCGGTTTTTCTACATCTGGTGGTATCAGCCATGTTTTCTCCTTTATGACCGCCCTTTCAAATCTTTCTTCTTTACAATAAATAGCCACTCTTCTCAAAGAAATGTGCCACTTTTCTGCTAATTCTGCTGTAGTTACTTACTTCTCCATAAAAGCTACAACATATACTTTTTAGTATATTCTTATATATGAACATTTTCAACAAATTTCTATTTTTCGAACGTTATTTTCTCAATATTATCATTTAACGCGATAATATTTCCTCTATTGTCAAGGCACTGTTCCTAATTCTTTCCTCTGAATATTACTGTCCACCATAACAATAGTAGTGGTCTTTCCTACTCTAGCTTTTTGATTTGTTATTGCTATTACTTTTCCAATTATTCTTTCCTCCTGCATCTCACGAAGCGCTTCTAGATACTCTTCAAAAGTATGCGTATCCACCAGCACAACACCCTTTAGCCAAGTCGTGTGAAAGATAAATTTTTGCATTTAAATGCAAAAAAGGACATCCCGCTTTCATATCTCTACGAAAGGCGAAATATCCTTTACCACAAAGCTTGTTCCTTGCTTTTTGATAGTTATTCAATTAATGATTGAAAATGACGTCATATTGCAATGAACCACATCATTTTCATAACATTCCATAGGATTCCAAATCATTTCAGGAAAGTGCATTAAAAACAAGTATTTCTACTGTATATTGTACCAATTTGTACCACTATTTTCTATTACTTATCTAGGTTTTTCATTGTGGGGAATAAAAGCACATCCCTGATCGCCGCGGAATCCGTCAGCAGCATGACAAAGCGGTCTATCCCTATTCCGATACCGCCCGTAGGAGGCATGCCATATTCCAAAGCATTCAGGAAATCTTCATCCGTACTGTTTGCCTCATCGTCGCCGGCTGCCCGGAGCGCTTCCTGTGCCTCGAAACGGCCTCTCTGGTCAATTGGATCATTAAGCTCCGAAAAAGCATTTGCCATTTCTCGTTTCGTGATAAACAGCTCAAAACGTTCCGTAAAGTCAGGGTCGGACGGTTTCCTGGACGCCAGCGGTGATATTTCAACCGGATGGTCCATAATGAAAGTCGGCTGAACCAGCTTTTCCTCAACATACTCCTCGAAAAACAGGTTAATAATGTCACCCTTCTTATGGCGGTTTTCATACTGTATATGATGCTCCTTTGCAAGAGCCTTTGCTTCCTCTTCCGACATATCCTTGGTAAAATCGATTCCTGCGTATTTGTTTACCGCTTCCACCATAGTCATTCTTTCGAACGGCTTTGCCAGATCTATTTCAACTCCGTCGTAAATAACGGTTGTGGTGCCAAGTACCTTTAAAGACACGGTCTTAAACAGCTCCTCTACCAGATCCATCATCCCGTAGTAATCCGTATAAGCCTGATATAATTCAAGCAATGTGAACTCCGGATTATGTCTGACGGATAAGCCTTCGTTCCGGAATACACGACCGATTTCATATACCCGCTCCAGGCCGCCTACAATTAACCTCTTTAAATAAAGCTCCAGTGAAATTCTTAAATGGGTATCCTGATCCAGCGCATTATGATGCGTCATAAACGGCTTTGCCGCAGCACCTCCGGCATTTGGTACCAATACCGGGGTCTCAACTTCAATAAAATCCCTGCTGTCCAGATAGTTACGGATTTCACGGATAATAAAGGAACGCTTGATGAAGGTTTCCTTAACCTCCGGGTTCACGATAAGATCCACATATCTTTGTCTGTAACGGGTATCCGTATCTTTAAGCCCGTGAAACTTCTCCGGCAATACCTGGAGGCTTTTGGACAGAAGCACTACATCCGTTGCACGTATGGATATCTCTTCCGTATGGGTTTTAAAGGCTGCACCGGTTATGCCCACAATATCACCGATATCATATTTCTTGAAATCCGTGTAAGCCTCTTCCCCTATCTCATCTTTTCTTATATAAGCCTGAATATTCCCTTTTAAATCCTGTATATTGCAAAAGGATGCCTTACCCATTACTCTTTTTGACATAATACGTCCGGCAACCGTCACCTGTTTTCCTTCTAAATCAGCAAAATCTGCAATGATGTCTGCAGAATGATGGGTAATATTATATTTCATTATCTGAAACGGGTCTTTTCCATTCTCTTTCAGTTCCGACAGCTTTGCCCTCTTAACCTTCAGCAGTTCATTCAGGTCCTGCTCCGTCTGTATCTTTTCTTCCGCCACAATTTTTCATCCTTTCTTCCTCAAACCTTACGTACACCATACTTTTTTCCTTAACTGGATTTTTGAATTTCGAGTATTTTATACTGTATAATTCCGGAATGAGTATCTACATTAATCGTGTCACCGATCCTCGCTCCAAGAAGCGCCTTACCAACCGGTGATTCGTTTGAGATTTTACCTTTCAGGCTGTTCGCTTCCGTCGAACCTACTATTTTATATTCCATCTCATCATTGTATTCCAAATCAAGAATTTTAACCTTGCAGCCTATATTAATCACATCTACTTCGACTTCGTCTTCTACTACAACTTCCGCATTTTTAAGAATTTTATCGATTTCTTCGATTCTGGCCTCTATATCCCTTTGCTCATCCTTTGCAGCATCATATTCGGCGTTTTCAGATAAATCACCCTGTTCTCTGGCTTCTTTTATCTTTTGAGCAACCTCTTTCCTTCTGTTTACCTTTAAATCCTGAAGTTCGTCTTCTAACAGCCTTAATCCCTCATAGGTCAATATGTTCTTTTTGTCTGCCATACTAAACACCCTTCCTCCGCTTTAATCGATATTACGATACATTCAAAGTATTATAACGTATCACCAGTTTCTTGTCAACAAAATAACTGTTTTTTCCTACTAGTTTATCAATTGAATCAATCGAATTTACCGCTTCTTGTGGCTATTCTATATAATATCTTCCTGCCTTCAAAAATATACCTTTAAAAAAGTATTATTCCTATCCAATTAATGCAAAATTTGTGTGATGCAGTACCTTAAATCGTATTACAAAAAAGGAAGAAACAGAACCGTTTTCCTGTATATTAACGTAAGAAAAACCCAATTTTAAGAAAAACCAGTCCGGTTAATTAGCGCAGCTGTTTACAGAGCATTGCACAAGAGAAAGAATCCGTATTTTTTTCATAAAGTTTATGAATAAACTCTTTACACTTATGTCGAATAGTGTTATTCTCTACTATAGGTATTTTTATGAATACATTAAATTTGTAATTGAGGCACAATAGGGGTGACTCTGGTTTTTTGCTGCCTTTATTCAGGCTTTCAATTACTATAATCATAAGGAGGATAATATATCATGGCTAGAAAAATGAAAACCATGGATGGAAATAATGCTGCGGCACATGTATCCTATGCATTTACCGACGTTGCAGCTATCTATCCGATCACACCGTCTTCTGTAATGGCAGAAGTAACGGATGCTTGGGCTACACAGGGAAGAAAGAATATCTTCGGACATGAAGTGCAGGTAACCGAGATGCAGTCCGAAGGCGGTGCAGCAGGTACCGTACACGGCTCTCTGGCAGCAGGTGCATTAACAACCACATTTACAGCTTCCCAGGGGTTACTGTTAATGATTCCCAATATGTACAAAATTGCCGGTGAACTATTACCATGCGTAATTAATGTATCCGCACGTGCATTAGCAAGCCACGCTTTATCAATCTTCGGCGATCACTCCGATATTTATGCCTGCCGTCAGACCGGTTTCGCTTTCCTTTGCTCCGGTAATGTACAGGAAGTCATGGATTTAGGAGCAGTTGCCCATCTTTCGGCAATCAAGGGACGTATTCCTTTCCTTCATTTCTTTGACGGTTTCAGAACTTCACATGAAATTCAAAAGATTGCTATCTGGGACAATGATGATTTGGAAGAATTGGTTGATATGGATGCAGTGGATGCGTTCCGCCGCAATGCCAACAATCCTGAGCATCCCGTTACCCGAGGTACCGCTCAGAACCCTGATATCTTCTTCCAGGCAAGAGAAGCCTGCAATACATACTACGAAGCAGTTCCGGGAATCGTAGAAGAATACATGGACAAAGTCAACGCCAAGATCGGAACCGACTATAAATTGTTTAACTACTATGGTGCAGCCGATGCCGAGCACGTAATTATCGCTATGGGCTCCGTTTGTGATACCATTGATGAAACTATTGATTATCTGCTGGCTTCCGGTGCTAAAATCGGTGTCGTAAAGGTAAGATTATACAGACCGTTCAGTGCAAAGCACTTAATCGATGCGATTCCTGCAACGGTAAAACAGATCAGCGTATTAGACAGAACTAAGGAACCCGGTTCTCTTGGTGAGCCTTTATATCTTGATGTGGTTGCTGCTTTGAAGGATTCAAAGTTTAATGATACCCCTATATTCTCAGGACGTTATGGTTTAGGCTCCAAGGATACGACCCCCGCACAGATTATTGCGGTATATAAGAACAAAGAGAAAAAGAAATTTACGATCGGTATCGTGGATGATGTTACAAAACTTTCCCTCGAACTTTCCGAGAATCCGAATACTACACCGGAAAGCACAATCAGCTGCAAATTCTGGGGCCTTGGTGCGGACGGTACCGTAGGCGCAAATAAGAATTCCATCAAGATTATCGGCGACCATACCGACATGTATGCGCAGGCTTATTTCGATTATGACTCCAAGAAGTCAGGCGGTGTAACGATCTCCCACTTACGTTTCGGAAAAGACCCGATCAAGGCTACCTATTTAATAAATAAAGCAAACTTCGTTGCTTGCCATAATCCTTCCTATGTCAGAAAATATAACATGGTTCAGGACTTAAAGGACGGCGGAACCTTCCTGTTGAACTGCAGCTGGTCAATGGATGAAATCGAAGAGCATCTTCCCGGCCAGGTGAAACGTTATATGGCAAAGCATAATATTAAATTCTATGTGATCGACGGTATTAAGATCGGTAAGGAAATCGGTCTCGGCGGACGTATCAACACCGTTCTCCAGGCTGCCTTCTTTAAACTTGCCAATATCATCCCTGCTGAGGATGCCGTTAAATTCATGAAGGATGCTGCAACACATTCCTACAGCAAGAAGGGTGATGCAATTGTTAAGATGAATCATGATGCCATTGACCGCGGTATTACGGATGTGGTAGAAATCAAGGTTCCTGCTGCCTGGGCGGATGCTAAGGATGAAAGTCTGGCTGTTACCGCTGCCGGAGGCAGAAAAGATGTTGTTGATTACGTAAATAATATCCAGAATTACATTAATGCACAGGACGGAAACAGTCTTCCGGTTTCTGCATTCGTAGATTATGTTGACGGTACCGCACCAAACGGATCTTCCGCTTTTGAAAAACGCGGTGTTGCCGTAGATGTTCCGAGCTGGAAACCAGAGAATTGTATCCAATGTAATTTCTGTTCCTATGTGTGCCCTCATGCTTGTATCCGTCCGGTTGCAATGACCGCAGATCAGGCTGCCAAAGCTCCGGAAGGATCTTCCTCATTAGATCTTACCGGCATGGCAGGTTATAAATTTGCTGTGTCCGTATCCGTACTTGACTGTACCGGCTGCGGTTCCTGTGTAAATGTATGTCCCGGCAAGAAGGGTGAGAAAGCTCTTGAACTGAAGAACCTTGAAACTCAGTTGGATTCACAGAAATTATTCGATTACGGTGTTGAAATCGGTAATCCGGATGAGGTTGTTGAGAAGTTCAGGGCTACTACCGTAAAAGGAAGCCAGTTCAAAAAACCTCTCCTTGAATTCTCCGGCGCTTGCGCAGGCTGCGGTGAAACACCTTATGCTAAATTAACCACCCAGCTGTTCGGTGATAAAATGTATATTGCAAACGCAACCGGATGTTCCTCTATCTGGGGCGGTTCCTCACCATCCACACCATATACGGTGGATAGGAACGGACATGGTCCTGCATGGGCTAACTCCTTATTCGAAGATAACGCTGAGTTCGGTTACGGTATGCTGTTAGCTCAGAACGCTTTAAGAGGACGCTTAATCTCCTCCGTTGAAGCACTTTCCTCAGTAGTTGATAAGGCAGATGTAAAAGCGGCTTGCGAAAAATATCTTGCAACAAAGAACTCCAGCACAGAAAATGCTACCGCTTCAAAAGAACTGGTTACCGCTCTGGAAAACTGCGGATGTGATAATGCCGACAGGGCAAACATCTTAAAGAATAAAGATTTCTTATCAAAGAAATCCCAATGGATCTTCGGCGGTGACGGCTGGGCATATGATATCGGCTTCGGCGGTTTAGACCATGTACTTGCCAGCGGACAGGATGTTAACGTATTGGTATTCGATACGGAAGTTTACTCCAATACGGGCGGACAGTCTTCAAAGGCTACTCCTACCGGTGCAATCGCACAGTTTGCTGCCGCAGGTAAAGAGGTTAAGAAGAAAGACTTAGCAGCAATTGCAATGAGCTACGGTTATGTATATGTTGCACAAATCGCCCAGGGCGCCGATTACAACCAGTGTGTAAAGGCTATGGTAGAAGCTGAAAGCTATCCGGGACCGTCACTCATCATCGCCTATGCTCCATGTATCAACCACGGTATCAAAGGCGGCATGAAAGGTGCTCAGACAGAAGAGAAACGTGCCGTTCAGGCAGGTTACTGGCATTTATTCCGCTTCGATCCTCGCTTAGCTGAGGATGGAAAGAATCCGTTCCAGTTAGATTCCAAGGCTCCTACGGCCGACTATCAGGAATTCATCAACAGTGAAGTTCGTTACAGCTCGCTTGCCCGTTCCAATCCGGAAAGAGCTAAGAGGCTGTTTGATAAGGCTGAACAGAATGCTAAAGAGAAATATGCTCAATTAGTAAAATTAGCTGAATAAAGAAATATCCCATCTATGGCAGATATTTTAAAAAACACCGGATACGTATTCGTTATGGGATACGTATCCGGTGTTTTCGTAGTAAAAAGAGCTATACAGCTATTAGCGTATACAACCGGTCCGGAGAAATTAAATCGGAATACCATTTGCCGCCGACCGTTACGAAATACCGCTAGACGATGAATTCCGCAAAAGCCATAACGATTGGTATTGTGACCATTGCCAGTAAAGATGTCACCGCAAATATTTCAGAGGCATAAAGAGCATTCTTATCATACCTCAGTGCAAACAGGGTTCCGGTTGCCGCCGTCGGGCATGCGGCCGCCAATACAGCCGTAGTTAAAACTGTTTTATCGATTGAAAATCTGCTGTATATTAAGAGTAAGAGTACAGGTATCAAAAGAAGCTTAATCCCTGCCACAAAATAAATCCTGAGCTTTCCAAGCAGCTTTTTAATATCTGTCTGTGCAATCGTAACTCCCGCTATCAGCATGGCAAAAGGAGTATTCAAGGCAGCAATATAATCAAAGGATTGCAGCACAATGCCCGGAACCCGAATCTGTACGATAAAAAACAACAGTCCGAAGACGATCGCTATAATGGTAGGCGATACCAAAGTTTTTAACATTGCCTTCCGTTCCTGCTTACCGGCCATAATAATAACACCGTGTGTCCATACAAAGACATTAAAAGCCGTCATATAAGCCGTTAAATAAAATACTCCTTCACTTCCGAATATTCCGTCTACAATCGGAATCCCCATAAAAGCACAATTGGAATAGATGCAGGCAAAGCGCTCAATTACTGCATCCGTCCTGCCTTCCCGGATTAAAACAGCTGATATCAGAATGCCGAAAATATGTGCCGCAAAAGCCAAAACCAGAGAAATCAAGAGACCTTTCACCAGTTCCGGACTGGAATCCCTTTGGTAGGATACAAATATTACCATCGGTACAACAAGATTAAGTAATATATTAGATAGTTTTTTATTCGTTGCTTCATCGATTAATTTGGTTTTATAACAGACAGCTCCGATAAAAACGATTATAAACATGACTGAAATTTGGCTAAATGTAATACTTGCTAACGACATAACGGCAATTCCCTCAATTCTGATTATTTTTAAGACTTACAGACACCTTACAGACAATAAATCTACAGGATTAAATAATACTAAATTATGACTGATATGTCAATTGATGACGAAAAGAAGATGTTTTGATGTTACTATGAAGCCGGGAGTCATATCGATTAGGCAAAAGAAAACGGACATCCTTTCCTCCCTGCTTATTACAGAAAGAAAAGAACGTCCGTTAAGTGCTAGTTTTTTCTTACCAATTCAAAAAATGTGCCGCCGCCATATACAATCAGGGTATCTTTATCTTTTATCAAAAAGGTACAGCCATTCCCTTCCGAATCCGCCGCCGATATCTGGACCACGGAATCTGTCGTGATGCCCAGGCTGTCAAATGTCATCCGATAATCAGACAAGAAATTTTCAGCTGATATATTAGTAATAGAATATGCCGGATTCTTTGCCATTTTCTCGATATCGGATGCCTGATCGCCAAAGCAGCTTGCACGATCTGCGGAAAAACTCATGGTTTTTCCGATCAGGCTTTCCGCATCCTCTCTGCCATAGGTTCCGGCAGCGCCATATGCCGACACAAGATTGATTGTCCAATCACCCAAAAAACCCTCCATCCCGCCGGATGCTGCAACCGGTGAAGGCTCCGAAACAGCCAAAGGTCTTTTCGTTCCGGCATCACCCTGTGAAGGCCTCGCACCGGATGCTTTTTTATCGGCGACCGGCTCCGGGACGCCCGATTCACTTAATACCGGCTGAGAGGTGCTATTGTCCTGATCACTATCTGTATCAGTCACCTCACCGGATTCTGTACCGGACGCTTCATCAGAGCCGTCGTCTCCAGGTACTTTCGTATCTGCCGGAGTAGGTGTAGCGGTGACTGTCGGGGTTATATCCTCCTTTGTATCATCGGCAGAAGCAGACAATTCCGCTGCCGTTTTACCGTTTGTCTCCCGGAATGCCTTTCTGCATCCGGTTAAACCAATCATACCGACTGCAAATATAAGTATTACGGTTAAAAACGTACCCATCCATTTACCGTTCTTAAATCTATTGATCATGATAATTCTCCTTTTATAGTTCGACTTATGCTTCCATATCCCGGCGGTAACCGGGATAAAATCGGATTCCGAAAATAATCTGATGAGTTTTATTATCGTATTGCCGTAGCTCTGATGTTCTTCTTTCCCAAGATATCTTAAGGCCTCCGCATCACATGCAACTTCGCAGTCCTCATGTATTTTATAAATCGCATACCATATGACCGGATTGAAGAAATAAATGATCTGAAGAACGGTAAGAATCCAATTAACGGCAATATCCTTGCGTTTGTAATGTGACAGCTCATGGAGAAGTATATACTTTATTTCCTGATCGTTTAACTGCTTAAGGTACATCTCCGATACCAATATCTTTGCCTGACGGAAAATATAAAGGGAGGGAGCCCGGGACAGCTCTGTGGTATATAGGGACAAACTGCCCTTAATCCCCATAATTCTTTTGCAATCCGTCAGTATGCCGTTGACCCGGGTATCTGTAAGCATTCTGTAATTCCTGTTCGCCCCTGCCGCAAATACAATATTGGCGCAAATGGTGTAAAAGCCCAATACCACAACTCCTGTAAGCCAGATCAGTGCCAATATCATGATAACGGAGATAGGCTTTGCCGGCTGCTTACTGCCGCTGTCCGTCACCTGTCCGCCGTCACCGCCCGTACTATCGCTAACGGCCGGAGTCTGCGGTAACACCTGCTCCGTTGCCGTATTCCCATTCCCGCTATCGGATAGAATGGGAGTATTTATTCCCTCTGCCAGTAAATCAGCCGAATTTGGAATTATGTAAACCAGGTTGAATATGCTAAGAGAGCTTTCCGGTGAAAACGGAACCATAAGCCGGATCAGTAACAGGACCCAAATATAATAGTGCCATCCTGGGCTTAATAACTTGCTAAAAATTTTCTTTACTACTAATATAAGTATAATCAATATACTCGCTATACTGCCCAGATACAGTATTTCACTAAAAAAATAAATGCAATGATTCAGCATAGGCTACCTGCTCTTTTTCGACTTCAGTAAGTTTTCAAGTTCCTCAATCTCTTTTTCGGACAGCTTATCTTCATTGATAAAATTCGAGAGCAGCATATTAAGGGAACCGTTAAAACATTTTTCAAGGAAAGATTTCGTCTCTTCCTTTACACATTCCGCCTCCGATACTGCCGCGTAGTAGGAGTAATAAGTATTCTCCTTTTTAGCAATAACGGCGCCTTTTAAGACCAGTCTCCTTATCAGTGTATGGATTGTCTTGGGATTCCAGCCGGTATCAGCCTCAAGCTCCTCGACGATCTCACTCCCCAGTTTTGGGGACCTCTTCCATAATACTTTCATTACCTTCCACTCAGAATCAGAAATATT
>JAEWSD010000283.1 GCA_023398615.1 Bacillota bacterium | reverse complement strand
GTCCCCAAAGCCGCATTGAAATCATGACGCATTACCGTCCAGGCAGAGCCGAACAGGGAGTCCGGCAGCCCCAAACTGATAAATGCAAGGTAAATTATAATTAAAAAAAATGTTGCCATAAAAAATCCTTTCTCTTCGTTTTTTGTATATTTTAATAAACCCTTTTCCCTCTATACAAAGTAACGATTTAAAGATTGCTTAAGCAGTCTCACCCCCGTTTCAATCTGTGTAGGATTCAGATTACCGTAGCCCAGCAGCAGTTTATTTTTGTAATGCCCCTTGATCATTGCAAAATCTTCCACACAATCCGCTATCACTCCGTTTTCATATAATCTTATAAAATCCTCTTCCGTAAAATCGGCTTCAAAGGAAGCCATGAGATGTAAACCGGCGTTCTCGCCGGATATGGTAATCTTATCTGCAAAATAATTCCGCAGACATTCTATCAGGAACTTTCTCCTGGCGGCATAGTGGCGTTTCATTTTGTAAATATGCCTGTCCAGCAGCCGGTTGTTAATAAAGTATGCCATTGCAAGCTGGCTTAAGGTTTCCGCCCTCACATTCAGCTGTTCCGTCAGCTCAATTGCTCCGTAAATCAGCTCGGAAGGCAAAATCATATATCCCAGCCTGATTGCGGGTGAGAATATCTTACTAAATGTGCCGAGGTATATCGTACGGTTGGAATCCAGGTTAAACAGGGATTGTATCGGCATACCCTGATAATAGAATTCACTGTCATAATCATCCTCGATAATATAGGAGCCTGTCTCCCTCGCATAACGCAGCAGTTCCAGCTTTCTTACTACCGGCAGTATGGCGCCGGTCGGGAACTGATGGGACGGCACCGTATAGATCAGTTTCGGTGCGGGCAGCTTCCACAGCTCATTTGTCCGCATACCCTGCGAATCAACCGGAACGGGCTGTACCCGATACCCGTCGCATGCAAAGATATTACGGATAAATGAAATTGACGGGTCTTCCATTATTACACTTGCATCCTTCCCGAAAAACAGCTTGGAGATCAAAGATATTCCTCCGGAGGTACCGGGAACGATGATCATCTGTTCCGGACTGCATTGGATACCCTTGGAACGCTGAAGATATTCGCACAGCGCTTCCCGCAGCCGGCTTTCTCCGGAAGGAGGGCCGTAGCCGAAGCCGGACGCCGGTGACATCAGGCAGGCTTCTTTTAAAGCTTTTGACCATTGTATAATGGGAAAGCAGGAAATATCCGGGGCTCCGGCATCAAAGAGGATCATTTTCTTACCTGTACTCTTTTCTATCTTCCTTCCTGCCTTTGGAGTGCTCCGTACCGGAGATATGCCCGTATGTACATTTTCCAACTCCGCTACATAGGTTCCGGAGCCTGTCCGGCTGTCCAGATAGCCTTCGGCAATCAGCTGTTCGTAAGCAGTTATTACGGTATTGCGGGAAACTCCGAGTTCCTGGGCAAGCTGTCTTGACGGACAAAGTCTCTCTCCTGCGGCAAGCTGCGAAGCAAGGATTTTTTTGCGCAGTTCGCTGATTAGCTGTGCCGTTAAAGAAACAGGACTGTTTTTATCAATTTCAATTCCGTAAATCATAAGATACCCCGATCGGTTCGTAAGTCTTCCTGGCCGGTTCTTGATAACACCGGCCTATCCCGTATCATCTTAGCTATATTATGGCAGATACAGATATATTATAGCTGTCCTGTAACAGATTGTAAATGTATTATATTTTCGAATTTTTACTGTAAAGGATGGGATTGCAACTTTTATGAATATGGAATAATATAGAATCATCTACGAAAAGAAGAGAGTTGATAGCACTTATGGAAACCATACTGGTAATTGAAGATGATGAGGGATTGAACAGAGGGATAGCCTTTGCCTTATCGAAAGAAGGCTTTCGGGTCTTAACTGCGCATAATCTGGCTGCCGGAAGAAAAATATTTCAGGAGGCTTTTGCTGATTTAGTACTGCTGGACTTAAACCTTCCGGATGGGGACGGACTTGACCTTTGCAGAGAGATAAGAGAACATTCCGGACTTCCGGTTATTATGCTTACGGCAAGAGACCTGGAAACCGATGAAGTCATCGGCTTTGAAACCGGTGCGGATGATTATATAACGAAGCCGTTTTCCTTGTCGGTGTTAAAGGCAAGGGTTTCGGCCAGACTGAGAAAATCCGGCGGACATACGGATTTATCGGCGGTTGCCGGCAACCGGTGGGTAATCTCCGATAATATACGGCTGTGCAGGGATACCATGAAGGTGTACCGTGACGAGCAGGAGATTCCGCTTAGTGTGACCGAATATAAGCTGCTTTTGCTTTTCCTGGAGCATGCGGGTCAGGTTCTGTTAAAAGAACAGATACTGAGTGCGGTTTGGGATATCGATGCCAATTTCGTGGATGAAAATACATTATCCGTGAATATCCGGAGATTGCGGATGAAGCTGGAAAGGAACCCGTCCCATCCCCGGCTGATCAAAACGGTTCACGGAATGGGCTACATATGGGACGAAGGAGAATCAGATGATAGGTAACATACTCATACCGGCGGTATCTTTGGTGTTTTGCCTGGCTGCCGTATTTGCCTGCCGGTTTTATATTAACCGGGAATTGAACAGAGCCGGTGATATTATCGGAAGCTTTCTGTCAAACCGCACCGTCCGCCGTAACGATGTGGCGGAAACCAGAGAATCAAAGCTTATCAGCCAGTTAAATCAGCTGCTTAAGCTTACAGAGCACGAGATACGGATGTCCTGCGAAGAAAAGGAAACGGTCAGCAGGCTGATCTCGGATCTTTCCCATCAGTTAAAGACTCCTCTGGCGAACATTACAATGTATACGGAGATATTAAGGGAAGGGGCTCTTACGGAAGAAGAAATGAAGGAATTCATTTTGCGTACCGGCGAACAGGCGGCTAAAATGGAGTGGCTGTTGGCGGTATTGCTGAAAACTTCACGCCTGGAATCCGGGATCATAGAATTTGAGGCGGTACCCGAATATATCAAAGGGACAATAGCAGAGAGTATCGGTGCGGTATACGGACAGTCCGAAAGCAGGAATATCCGTGTCATGATCGAGGAATTTGCGGACAGAAAGCTTATTCATAACCGCAAATGGACGGCGGAGGCAATCGCTAATATACTGGATAATGCGATAAAATATTCGCCGTGTGATTCAACGGTCACGATAAATATTACTCCTATGGAGCTTTATACACGAATACAGATAGAGGATCAGGGAATCGGGATAGCTCCGGAAGAGTTTAACCTTATTTTTAAGCGTTTCTACCGGAGCAAGCAGGTGGAGACCATGAACGGCACCGGTCTTGGATTATATCTTTCACAGCTGATCCTGGCGAAACAGGGCGGCTATATAACCGTGGATTCTCAGCCGGGGAAGGGAAGCACCTTTTCCGTTTTTTTAAAAAATGAATGAACGCAGGACACCGAAAGTTCTTACAATTCTGACGATATTGTAAGAACTTTTTTCATTTTTGTCAGAAGTATGTAAGGAAACTCTGTTAGACTGATAACAGGCGGGGGTTTTGCAGAATCAAGGGCAACGGCTTTGAGATTAAAAACAGGAGGTTGGATATGAGTATATTAACAGCAAGTGAACTGAAAAAATATTACGGGAAGGAACCCAATATCGTAAAGGCGCTGGACGGGGTCAGCCTGTCGATAGAGGAGGGGGAATTTGCAGCCATAGTGGGTACCTCGGGGAGCGGAAAATCCACGCTGCTTCATATGCTGGGAGGACTGGATTATCCCACCGGCGGATCGGTGAGGGTTAGGGAAAGGGAACTGTCCGGCTTTAATGAGAATGAACTGGCAATATTCCGAAGAAGAAATATCGGTTTTATTTTTCAGAGCTATAACCTCGTACCTATCATAAATGTCTATGAGAATATCGTCCTTCCGGTTGAGTTGGACGGCAACCGTGTGGACAGGGAGTATGTAAATATGATTCTTCATACACTTGGCATTGAGGATAAAAGGTTCAGTATGCCGAACCAGCTATCCGGCGGTCAGCAGCAGAGAGTTGCGATAGCAAGGGCATTGGCCGCCAAACCGGCCATTATACTTGCGGATGAGCCTACGGGGAATCTGGATTCCAAAACGTCGCAGGAGGTGGTGGGTTTAATTAAGACGACCGGACAGAAGTTTCATCAAACCATTGTTATGATTACCCATAACGAGGCCCTTGCCCAGCTATGCGACCGTGTTATCCATATTGAAGACGGGAAAATCATCGGAAACAACGGAGGCAGGTATGAGAAATAATAACAGGAGAATTATACGCAGGCTATCCGGAAGGAGTCTGAAGAATAACAGAATGCGCAATCTGTTTGCCGTTATTGCCGTCACATTGACAGCCCTGCTGTTTACCACATTGTTCTCTCTTGGGCTGGGAATGCTGCAAATCACACAGGAGCAGGCAATGAGGAGGGTTGGAACCTGGGCTCATGCGGGGCTGAAAAATGTTACAAGGGAGGAATATGAGAGGATCACCTCCCATCCTCTGGTAAAGGATAAAAGCTATGAGATAAGGATAGCTATGGCTAAAAATGACGCATTTATGAAACGCCAAACGGAAATTAATTATATCGAACCAAAGGACTTCGGCTTTCATTTCAAGGAGATTAAGGAGGGAAATCTGCCGCAGGGAGAAAAGGAAGCGGTGGTAGATACCATCGTAATGGACATGCTCGGGCTTCCGCATGAAACAGGGGTAAAGGTACCGTTGGAATTTGACTTTATGGGAAAGCATTATGAGGAAACCTTTACGGTGTCAGGCTGGTACGAAGGAGATCCGGTTATGGGTGCCAGTCAGGTGTATCTTTCGAAAGCCTATCTGGACAGGATATCGGAAGGCTACACGGAAGAGGACTTTGCTTTTGCTGCCCGTGAGCGGGATACGAACGGTTTCGGCCTGCTTCAGTCAGATATTGTGTTTAAGGACTCACGGAATATTGAAGACAGGATAAAAAAGGTAATCTCGGAAAGCGGATATGACACACAGAAAATACATTATGGTGTGAACTGGGCTTACTTTACCGAGCAGAGCCGGGATGCGGACCCTATGACGGTGTTCCTGTTACTTACGGCTCTTTTCGTTATCATACTTACGGGATATCTTATCATATATAATATTTTCCAGATCTCGATAATTAAGGATATTCGATTCTATGGCTTGCTGAAAACGATCGGAGCCACGAAAAGGCAGATTCGAAGTTTGATCAGGAGGCAGGCTTACCTGTTATCCTGTATCGGTATCCCGGTCGGGCTTATGCTTGGATATCTCATCGGAAGAGCGATGCTGCCATACTTTCTTAGGGTAGCCTCCGGATATAACACTGCTGCCTTTCACATGAAAGCAAATCCCCGGATATTTTTGTTCGGAGCCGTCTTTTCAATGTTTACAGTCCTCATCAGCTGCCGGAAACCAGGTAAAATAGCCGGGGATGTATCACCGGTTGAAGCGGTAAAATATTCCGATATCCGAAAGATAAGGAGAATGACAAGGCATACCGTGAAGGGCGCCGGATTATCACATATGGCCCTGGCGAATATGGCCGGCAATAAAAAGAAAACAGCGGTGGTAGTCCTTTCTCTTTCACTTAGTGTAATACTTCTGGCTGAGGTGGTAACCTTCTCAAAGAGCTTTAGTCTGGATAAATATCTTGAGAGTATGATAAGCGGTGATTTCCAGATCGGTTCCGTATCCTTAATGAATTATCAGGCGACGGCAGATCTGGCACTGCCGGAGGAATTCTATCAGGCTGCGGACAACCTGGAGGGGATTGAAAGTGCGGGCAGACTGTATTATACCCGGTACAACCTGGAACATACCCTATCCGAAGCAGGGCATAAGCGCTTTCAGAAACTTTATGACGGAGGTCTTCTGGACATCCGTGAAGGTATTATGGAAAACAGCAGTAAGGTACGGGATACTCTGGAACGTAATGCACCGGTCGAGGAAAGCCGCTACGCATATGATGAGGTACTGCTCGGAAAGCTGAAAGTTCTGGAGGGTGTAATTGATCTTGAAAAATTCAGAACCGGCCGTTATATTTTGGTGGGAACCTTTACGGATAAAAATAATACCTATTATAAACCGGGTGATATTGCGGAACTTCAGTTTCACGGACCGGAATCCGAACTTGTTGAGGAGAAGGATAAAGACGGGAATACGGTCAGGGTTAATTGGATCAACAACATGGTAAAAAGCTATGAAGTCATGGCAGTCGTGGATATCCCTTCCGGAATGACGGTACGCAGGTATCCTCTGAATGCACTGTATACCATATTGCCGGTACAGGAATTGCTCAGTAATGAGAAGGATGCCGAATGTTTTGCCGCTTCGTTCCAGGTCAGGGATGACAGAGAAAAAGAATTTGAAAAATTTCTCTCGGATTACACATCGAAGATCAATCCGAATACGGATTATGAATCCAAAGAAAGCCTGCGGGATGAATTTAAGTCCTTTACCGATATCATAAGAATCGCGGGAGGTGCTTTGAGCCTTGTAATTGCCATAATCGGAATCCTCAATTTTATCAATACCATGCTGACCGGAGTAATTGCAAGAAAACGCGAATTTGCAATGCTGCAGAGCATCGGCCTTACAAACCGTCAGCTAAAGAAAATGCTTCTCCTTGAAGGGATGTATTACGTAGCATTTACCGCAGTGATCAGCTTTGTCATCGGTTCCGTACTGTCTGTTTCCGTTATACGGGCCATTAATAATGTAGCATCATATTTTGAATACCGGTTCACGGCAGCTCCGTTTGCGGCGGTACTGCCTGCCTTCCTTATGATTGCCCTTGCGGTTCCCCTGATTGCGTATCGCAGTGCTAAAAAGCAGAGTATCGTAGAGAGACTGAGAGAAACGGAATAGAATCGGATTATATTTCGTATGGATTATTGACTGACGTGATGGAATAAATTAAACTTATATTTAGCGTAATTAAAATTAAAGGAGAATGGTATGCTGAATATAATAAAACATCTTATTCCGATCTATTTGCTGATTATAGCACTGATAATGCTTATATATATCGCATTCTCAATATTAAGGAGCAAGAGGCGTATTGCCATATTGGACAATGACTGCGATCCGGAGGCTTTTTGGGAGAAAACAGTAAAGCAGGCATCCGTTACCGGCCGTAATCCGAAAATGGCAGTTTATTTTGCAATTAATGAGGCGGCGGCATACATAACAATGGGCAGATTTCAGGAAGCCGGGATAATACTGGAGGACGTTGACAGGAGATATCTTTCGGACAGGAACAATACACTTCTGATTTATACCATGAACCGTATTATCTGCTGCTATGAACTTGGCAAAACGGACGAGGCGGAGCGCCTGTTTGTAAGGCAGCTGACGGTACTTCCGGCATTAAGCAGGGATTTGAGGGATGCGATAAGAGTATTGATTGGAGAACGCTATTTCTTCCTGGGAAAATATGACGAAAGTCTGGAATATTTTAACAAGTTACTTAAGAACCCTCTCAGTAAGAGGAAACGTTTAGACATACAATACCGGCTGGCTCAGATAGATGAAATAAAGAACGATACGGAAGACGCAATCTCAAAGTATACGGAGGTAGTACAACAGGGAAATAAACTGTGGATTGCGAAACAAGCCGCGGAAAGGCTGAAGGAACTAACCGGCGCGAAAGGGTAGGAATCTACTTTAGCAGATACTGGCTTGGAGTACATCCGAAGCATTTCTGAAAGGCCCTGTAGAAGGTCCTTGTGCTGTCAAAGCCGGAAGCCAAGGCGATACCGGTGACGGTGGAACTCTTTTCCTGCAGCAGCTCCAGTGCATACCGGCACCGCAGGCCGTTAACATATTCGACCAGCTTACAGCCGAAATATTCGTTAAAAATATGCGAAAACCTGCCCTTACTGTAGCCGAAATGTCCGGATATCTCCTCCAGGGTAAGCATTTTCAGGTAATTGTCCTGGAGATAGATAAGAATTTCCTGTGCTAAAGACGTTATCTTAGTATTCTGAATATCGATGAGATCGACCTGCTTGATCAGTAAACTTAAAAATACATAGGTATATCCCTTTATGGTGTTCTCCTGCAAGAGAGTGTTGATATCGTTCGGAAGAGCGGCATTCTCCAATAAGCAGGAGACACTCTTTTTTTTATTAGGAGCGCTGAGCTCGCATATGGCATCCAGGCAATGAATCAATTCGTCCGCATGGCCCGGATTCTCTATTAAAAGAGAAGCAAACGTTTTCTTATGCAGGGCAGACTTAAACGAGGATATGGCGTCCAGCGGAATGGTAAAAATATAGGAGTCCGAGCAGGCTTCCGTAGTATATGCATGAATCGTATAGCTTGGTACGATCAGAAAATCCTTTTGCTTTATAATAAATATCTGGCCGTTTAATGTGGCCTTAATTTCACCGGAGGTCACATAGACAATCTCGATACTGCTGTGGAAATGCGGCAGACAGTTGTCATTGATGGATTTCCAGCAAAGAGGGAATAGCTGGTTGTCTCTGTAGTATTCATATGAAAAATTATACATGCTAGTTTTCTCCAATATATAGCATTTTTTGACTGCAGTTTTTAATTAAGTGACACGATATAAACGGACAGATTTAGTATAATACTAATAGTAAAAAAATGCAAGATTTAAAAAGTAAAATAAAGGATGGATGCTGAGTATGAGTAAATTAAAAGTTGGTATCATCGGATGCGGCGGAATTGCCAACGGAAAGCACATGCCTTCTGTTAAGAAGGCCGGTTTGGCTGAAATGGTAGCTTTTTGTGACACAATTAAGGAAAGGGCCGAAAAAGCGGCCAAAGATTTTGGCTCGGATGCCGCAAGGGTTTATACGGATTATAAGGAACTTCTGAAAGAGGAATTGGATGCGGTATATGTTTGTACACCAAACCGTTCCCATGCTTTCATCACCGTGGATGCATTGCTTGCCGGTAAAAATGTCATGTGCGAGAAGCCGATGGCAATCAATTATACGGAAGCCCGCAGAATGGTTGATACCGCAAAAGAGACAGGAAAGATACTTACCATAGGGTATCAGAACCGCTACCGCACGGACAGCCAGTATTTAAAGAAGGAGTGTGAGGAAGGGGTTTTAGGTGAGATTTATTATGCAAGGGCGAAAGCAATCCGCCGGCGTGCCGTGCCGACCTGGGGAGTTTTTCTGAATGAGTACGACCAGGGCGGAGGTCCCCTGATCGATATCGGGACGCATGCTCTGGATCTGACCTTATGGACAATGGATAATTATAGGCCGAAATATGCTGTTGGTACCGTTTATCACAAATTAAACGGGGAAACCGACCAGGGCAATCTGTTCGGTCCGTGGAAACAGGAAGATTTTACGGTAGAAGACAGCGCGTTTGGGTTTATCGTAATGGAAAACGGTGCGACCATCAGCCTGGAAGCAAGCTGGGCGCTTAATTCGCTGGATGTGATGGAAGCAAAGACAGTACTGTGCGGCACCAAAGCAGGCGCCGATATGCAGGACGGGCTCCGCATCAATGGGGTAAAGCACGACAAGCAGTATGTCCTGAAGCCTTCCCTGGAGTCGGAAGGAGTGGCTTTCTTTAACGGTGCGGACGAAGCGCCGGAGGTAGTGGAACAGGTGGTATTCGCAAATGCTGTTATGGGAAAGGGCAGGTTAACGGTATTGCCGGAACAGGCTGCGGTGGTGACCAGAATATTGGATGCGATCTATGAATCCGCGAAAACTGGGAAACCTATTTATTTTATGGACAAATAATGCGCTAATTTACTTGCAGGCAAGTGGATTGCGCAGGAAAGAGGAGAATATGAAATTAGGTGTATTAACGGTATTATTGGGTGAACTGCCGCTGGATAAAACTCTGGAATATCTGAAATCTCTCGGAGTCCAGCAGGTAGAGATTGGTTGCGGCGGATATCCGGGAACCGCCCATGCGGACGCGCGGAAGTTTTTGAACGAGCCTGAGCTTATCGAAGAGTTTGTAGGGACTATCAATAAATATGGGATAGACGTGGCTGCTTTTGCATGCCACGGTAACCCGCTCCATCCGAATAAGGAGATTGCAAGGGATTATCATGAGCAATTCGAAGCTGCCATCCTTTTGGCAGAGAAGGTCGGGGTAAAGACGGTAGTCGGTTTCTCGGGATGTCCGGGTGACTGTGAAACCTCCGAATATCCGAATTGGGTCGTGGCCACCTGGCCGGAAGACTTCCAGAAGATCAAGGAATGGCAGTGGAACGAAAAGCTGATTCCGTACTGGAAGGATATGTGTAAATTTGCAAATGATCATGGTGTAAGCCAGATTGCGCTGGAGCTGCATCCGGGCTTCTGCGTATATAATCCGGCAACGCTGCTTCGGCTGCGTGAGGCCGTAGGCCCTACGATCGGAGCTAACTTTGACCCGTCCCATCTGTTCTGGCAGGGCATAGACCCGGTTGCTGCAATCCGTGCGTTAAAGGGCGCCATTTACCATTTTCATGCCAAGGATACGGCTATTGATGCATACAATACTTCCGTTAACGGCGTATTGGATACCACCAGGTTTGATGACATACCGAAACGTTCATGGCTGTTCCGTACCATCGGTTACGGACACGGGGAAGAGGTATGGCGCGGTATATTCAGTGAGCTGCGTATAACAGGCTATGACGGCGTCGTATCGATTGAACACGAGGACGGCTTGATGACCACGAAGGAAGGCCTGGAGAAAGCCGTAGAAGTACTGAAAAGGACGATAATTTTTGACAGTGAACAGGTGAATATGTATTGGGCATAACATAAATGTGGAAACGGAAGATGGGAGTATCTATGTATAAGATAGCAATAATAGGCTTCGGTGGAATGGGGACATGGCATTCGCAATCAATTCTTGAGATGCCGGAAGAGTTTCACCTGGCCGGTGTATATGATATTAATCCTGAGAAGACCGAAGCTGCCGGGGCACAGGGAATAAAAGGCTTTGATACCTTGGAGGAATTGTTGTCCGACCCGCATATACAGGCTGTTATTATCGCGGTTCCGAATAATTTTCACAAGGAATTGTCCATTAAGGCGATGGAAGCAGGGAAAGACGTTATCTGCGAAAAGCCGGTTACGATGTGTTCCGCCGACCTGCAGGATGTTCTTGAAGTAAGCCGTAAAACAGGACGGCAGTTTTCGGTCCATCAGAACCGCAGATGGGACAAGGATTTTCGGATCATTAAAAAGATCCTGGAAGATGGTATGATAGGGACACCCTTTTATATTGAATCGAGAGTACAGGGCAGTAAAGGAATTCCGGGCGACTGGCGCTGCGTGAAAGAGGCGGGAGGCGGAATGCTTCTCGACTGGGGAGTCCATTTGATCGATCAGATCATGTGGATGGTTGACAGTCCGGTGACGGAGGTTTACACCCATTTGCTTTCTGTTAAATTCCCGGAGGTGGATGATAATTTTAAACTGTTGATGCGGTTCGAAAATGGCTTGTCCGCATTGGTCGAGGTAGATACCTATACTTTTATTAATTTGCCGCGATGGCATGTTTCCGGCGATAGAGGGACGGCACAGATTGACACTTTCTCCTGTGAAGGGCGGATATTGCGTGCAAATACCGTTGAGTTCAAATGGGAGGAGGGTATTGTCTATACCGCCGCAGGGCCGACAAGAACCATGGCACCGAGACCTGAGGAAACAATAGAAAAGCTCGAGCTTCCTGAAATGGAAACGGATGCGAAAGATTACTACCGCAATTTCAGGGATGCGGCTTACGGAAAAGCGGAATTAACCGTAAAACCTCAACAGGCCATGCGTGTTATGAAGGTACTCGATGCGGTTTTTGAATCTGCGGATAAGGGCCGTTCGGTAACGGTCAGAATATAGTCGCATGGCGGAAGATTGAAAGAAAATATAAATGGAAGGAATATTATGGATAAAATGATGAAATACGCATTACAATTATATACTGTCAGGGATTCCTATGAGACGAAAGAAGAATTTAAGGGAATTCTCAGGAAAGTGAAGGAAATGGGTTATGCCGGAGTGGAATTCGCGGGATTTGCAGGCTTTAATGCGGAGGAACTGAGACTTTTTCTGAACGAAATTAATCTGGAGCCGCTTGCAAGCCATCATGCTATCGAGGACCTTGATCAAAAGCTGGACGAGATTCTGGAGTTTAACGCAAGAATCGGCTGCCGATACGTGGTTTGCTCCTATTCGTCCGCATCGACGCCGGAAGAATTGGCGCATCTTAAAAATGTTATGGAAAGGGCACAGCAGGCAATCAAAATCTATGATATGGAACTGGCTTACCATAACCATAGCCACGAATTCACAAAACTATCCGATGGGACGGTTCCTCTGGAGGAAATCAAAAAGTTCTGTAAGCTGGAAGTGGATACCTATTGGGCACTCCAGGCACGTACGGAGCCTTGCTTCTACCTTAAGGATAACGTATCCGACATCGCGCTTATTCACCTGAAAGACGGAGATTTCAATTCTCATCCGAGTGCTATCGGCGAAGGCTATAACAATATTAAGGGTATTCTCGAAGCTTCTAAGGAAATCGGCATGAAGTGGGTCATTGTAGAAAATGATTTTCCCGCACCTGACGGCTTATCCGATGCGGCAAGAAGCATCCGGTACTTAACAAAATAATTGCAAATGCCAATCAGAAACAGCCCTTGCATATCGTCATCCGACCGCATAGGCTGTTTCTGTTTATTATTCGGTATTCCTGTTATCCGGCGGTTAAAAGATCATTTTCTGCACTACAAAATCACCGATCTCCGCCAGTTCCTTTTCAAATTCCGCTACGGAATCCTCCGCATCATCAATGAATTCCAAAACAATAAGTCCCTGGGGACTGCAGCTTTCCTGTGATGCCACATGTAGCCCGATACGGGTACTGATTTCACATCCGTATTTTGTTAACAGTTCCTGTACCTTGGTTGCGGATTTTACGCGTTCCTGTAATTTAATGCCCATAATAATTTTTGACATAAGCTTCACGTTCCTTTCTTTCGGCCTGTACATATAGTGCATGTGAATAGTATAGCAGCTTCTTACAACAATATTATAGTAAATTGTTACATTATTTACAAGCATTTGCAGAACTTTATCCGTGGTAATGTAAATAAGAATGAACATATGCGAACTAATTTATTACATTGCTGTACGGGGATAAGATGCGTAAAATAAGATTAGGCACCGGCTTATACAACGACTATAAAAGGAGGAATACGAATATGAAATATCAAAATTTTAATGTGAGCATCTACTGCCCTGTCGGAACGATAGATCACATAGAGGACTTTGAACGGTTTGACAAGGACTTCGACTTGCTTAACAGAAATATTAAGATAGGAAAAGTCTATCTGGAGACATACAGGAACGGAGTAAGAATAGAGAGAGAGCAAATGCTGCGGGTAATAGATTTTTTTAAACGGAAAGGAATCATGACTTCAGGCGGTATTACCGCCGATGATGTGAATTCCGATTATCTGGGCTTCGGGACCTTTTGCTATACCTCCGCAAAATCCAGGGAAACGCTGAAGGAAATCGTCACTTTGACTGCGGAGCTTTTTGATGAGATCATACTTGACGATTTCTTTTTCACAAACTGCCGTTGTGAATCGTGTATCGCGGCAAAGGGGAATCGGTCCTGGAGTAAGTTCCGGCTGGATTTAATGCGGGAAATATCGGAAGAAATCATCGTAAAGACGGCAAAAGAAGTGAATCCGAAGGTAAAAACTATCATTAAATATCCCAACTGGTATGAGCATTATCAGGAAACCGGCTATAACCCGGCAGAACAGCCGTTTATTTTCGATTACATCTATACCGGTACGGAGACCCGCAACCCTGCTTACTCGCAGCAGCATTTACCGAAATATCTCGGCTATTTTATCATGCGTTACCTTGAGAATACGGCGAAAAACCGTAATTTAGGCGGCTGGTTTGATCCGTATGAATGCAGCTATAACCTTACCTCTTATTTAGAGCAGGGATACTTGACACTGTTTGCAAAGGCAAAGGAGGTTACTCTGTTTAATATCGCCTCCCTGTGCAGGGATCCGAGCTATTCGGTTTTTCCTCCGGCCGTTGGACAGGCCTTTATGGATGTTGACGGATATCTCGGACAGCTTGGCAATCCGACGGGTACGGCCTGCTATATACCGCACAATAGCTTCGGGGAGGATTACCTTCATAATTATATCGGAATGTGCGGTATTCCCCTGGAACCTTCTCCGGTATACCCGGATGGGGCTTCCCGTGTATTCCTTTCCAAAAATGCGGCGCAGGATGCAGATATTATCGGAAAGATAAAGGACAGCCTTTATGGCGGAGCGGATGTTATAGTGACCTCCGGCTTTGTGGAAGCTATGGGAGAAGCCTTTCATGAACTCATGCATGTCTCTTACAGCCGGCGAAAGGCGGTTGTTAACAGGTATGTCTATTCCGTGAACGGCGGACTGAATTACGGCGGCTATGCACAATCGGCAAAAGGAATCATCGTTCCGCAGCTGGAATTTTACACGAATGACGTATGGGACCTGATATCCGGCATAGGCGAAGACAATACCTATCCGATTCTTTTAGGCACCAAATATGCAAACGGCCATCTTTTTGTACTGACCATTCCGGATGACTGCGGTAACCTTTACCATTATCCGCGCGAAGTGTTAAACGGCATACGTAAAATATTTGCAGATAATCCGATGGTTCGGCTGGATGCGGTGTCAAAAGTAGCTTTATTTACCTATGACAACGATACTTTTATACTTCGTTCCTTTAATTCCTTTGCGGATCAGGTTACCGTGACTGTGAATAAGGAAAATGCGGTGCTTTTGGATCTGGAAAGGGATATCACCCATATCGGGGTGAATGACGGGAACAGGACAATATTTTCCTCCGCCATTGAACCCGGTATGAATCTGGTATTTAAGATATTGCAGAAAACAGAATAATATTACGGGTCTAGTTTAGTTTTCTGACGGAAGAAAGCAGCCGGCAAAGCATTGCGACGGCAATAATCAGTATCCCGGACAGCAGGAACCAGCGGCTGACTCCTATCTGATCGGCAAACAGGCCGGACAGGATTAAACCGACGGGCATTGCCAGGGATATGATGCTTCCTGTGAGGGAGAATACACGGCCCAGATATTCAGGCCTGATATTCTCCTGAAAGAGAGCGGTCTGTATGCCGCTGTAAAAGGGTACGGAAAGCCCCATGAATACGCAGCATATGACGAATACCGGATATGCATTGTCAGGGAGCAGCCCGGATGCCGTTAAACTGAATCCCATCATCAGTATTGAGGCAAAGATGAGTACAATTCTTTTCTTAACTCCGCCCATCGTACCTAACAGCAGGCCGCCTGCCAGCATTCCCGCGGCATAGGCAATTTCGGTGATTGAAACATGTACCGGTGTTCCGTTGAAATACCCTATGCTCATAAGAGGGTACAGCGCATTGATCGGCATGTAGATCAGCATATACAGCGCACCGATTAGCAGCAGCGCAAACAATCCTCTGTTCTCTTGCAAGGCTGTTAAGCCCTCCTTCATTTCTTTCAGGAAAGGCGCTTTGACAGGGGACGATTCCTTATCCAGTCCGGGTATGTTAACCAGGGCTACCGTGGTGCAGGCAATGGCCGCACCGATTACATCCAGGGCAATGATCAGGTTCAAATCCCATTCGGAGTAAAGCAAAGCGGCACAGGCAGGGCTTACGATATAGCTTACGGACTGTATGGCCTGGCTGTAGCCTGCACACCTGGTCAGCTGCTCTTCCGGTACGATAAGAGGGGTTACCGCGCTTAAGGAAGGGGAGTGGAAGGCGGTTCCGACGCTGCGTATCAATAATACCAGCATGACAAGCCAAACCGGAAGCTCCGCGTATATGGCATAAAGCGCGATTGCGGCGCTGGCTGCCGCAATCGCCAGATCGGCGCCGATCATAATCGTTTTTCGGTTATACCTGTCTATCCATACCCCGATTACAGGTCCAAGCACCGCATAGGGAAGGAAACCGGCAAAGGAGGCAACAGAGAGTATCATTGCCGACTGTGTCTTCTCGGTCAGATAAAAAATGATCGCCATTTGCAGGACGGCGCTTGTTATGAGAGATACCGACTGCCCTGCCCATATGGTAAAAAATGGTTGTTTCCATTTATTATTCAAGTTATTATTCATAGTGACCTCTTTTCTGATAAATAGTTGAAAAATTTTATCCGTATTTCGGGCAACAAAAAAGCAGGCACAAAACCGTATTATAAGTTAATGTCTGCATACCGGTATAGGAAGTCATAAGCACAAACAGGCCGTCTGAAACAGATCACATGCTTCATATCCATGTCTTCCTTTACGATAAGCACAACAAAAAAGCCCACTTACGTGGCAACTATAATCACTTATAATTCATTGCTTTCCTATTGCCTGCTTACCTTAAACGAATACTCCACATGTACGGGAGACCTCCTTAAAACATTTATTTGAAAGTATTTTAGCATACCCGGACAGGGGTCGTCAACCGGTATTCAACCGGATAATTTTTACTGTACCGGGGCTAGGAATAATTCTCATAAATTATCTGTTGACAAAATCCGAATCGTGTATTATCATAAACGCATTAAAGGAAAAACCGTTGAGAAAGAAGAGTAAGCTTAAGTATGACATA
>JAEWSD010000278.1 GCA_023398615.1 Bacillota bacterium | reverse complement strand
AGTTAAAAGTATATAACCAAAGAGACTATAATAATTTCCCTATGAGGCCTTTAGGATGGAAATCACCCAATACCATTCTGAAGGATTTTATCCAGCATGGTGTAACATATGTTTGACAAACCTACATTTTACTGTTAAGAGAATTAAAAATGTTACAGTTCCGTCCATTAAAAATAATAAAAAGACTGCAGCATAGATTTAAAGTGTTCTCTGCCGGTAACAGGAACCTGTAAATCCATACTGCAATCTTCTATTCGAAAAAAATATGCTTAATAAAAACCAAATAAGTTCAGCCGAGCTCCATAAATGATCAAATGCAGAATACGGCATAAACCGGAACATATTTTACACCGTTTGAATATTCAAAGTTTTTCGTCGATATTTTTATGGAATCCTTCATGTACCTGCACTTTGTCTTAAACACACTGATGTTTTTAGACCTGGTATTACTGTTCGTCCTGACTTCCATCGGAATATAACCGGAACTGTTCCAGGTAATAAAGTCAACCTTTGCCTGGGAGCCTGATTCCCAGAATATTATGGGGTATCCGTTTGCAATTAAGGATTGTGCAACAAAATTTTCCAGAATACCTTTCTTCATCGGCTCTGTCAAAGTGCCGTATCTTGCACGGATCATGGAATGCAAGATTCCTACATCCGGCAGAAACAGTTTGAATCCCGGGTGTAAGTCTGTCTTCTCAACCTTAAAAGGGATTTTGGCCGGACTGTCCTTGAAATATTCATCCGCCGCCCTATAGCACGGAATGCCGTAAAAGGTGTCCTGCAAATAATCCAACGCGTCCTCATATATTGCCTGAGTAGCCCCTTTCCGAATCATAGTATACCGAAACTTACGGTTATCCTTAATAAGCTGGCTGTCAAGTGTAGCAAAGACCTGGTGTATCTTTAATGCAGTACCGTCCATATTACGCTTGTTCACATTGCGAAGATAGGAATCGATTAAAATCCGGTGCTTTTCAGGAACATTTAATTTGGAATCCATGTTTACATATTCGTTAACGGCGGCAGGCATACCGCCGACCTCCAGGTAATCCTCAAAATATGCAAGCAGCTCCTTATGGACGATATCGGGCAGGGCCTTATTTGATTCATAATGCGATCGGATCACCTCTATGTACCATTCGTTACCGATTGCCGTCAGATATTCTTCGAAATCCAACGGATACAGCCGCAAGAGCATTATGTCATTTTCTGAGCACGAAGTATCAACAAAAGAACTGGAGATTGCAAGGATATGCAGGGCTTTATCAGCTTTCGAAATCACGCGCAGCAGTTTTGCAATATCCGGGCAGTCCGCTATCTCGTCAATAATCAGAAGGACCGGTTCTTCCACATCCGTTATGTGATACCGTTCTTTGAGTTTATTTATGAAAGCAAAGTCCTGACTGCCGGAAAAAAGGTCGTAAAGGTACGGTTCCCTTTCCAGGTTCAGGTAGATCGATTTTGAATAGAATGCTTTTGCAAAATCATATGCCAGGTACGTTTTGCCTACCCCACGGGCACCGGTCAGGAGGATAGGTTTCCTTTGTACATCGTCTTTCCAAGCCGACAATTCGTTAAACAGTTTCCTCTTCAAAACAGTACTCCTTTGATATCATATAATTCAATGCCGTAAGCCGCTATCTTAATTTAGCCAGAAGAGCCTCAAAATAGTCAGGCAAAGGCGCATTAAACTCTATATATTCCTTCGTGGAAGGATGGATAAATCCAAGTACCCTGGCATGCAGAACCTGGCCTTCCAGATGAAACGGGTCCTTTTCCGGACCGTAGATGCTATCACCTAACAAGGGATGGTGAATACTTGCCATATGGACTCTGATTTGATGCGTTCTTCCTGTTTGCAAGGAACATTCTATATGGGTATATCGGTTGCTCAAATTTTCGAGTACGGTATAATTTGTAACGGCTTCCTTACCGTTCTTATAATTGACCGCCATTTTCTTCCTGTCAACCGGGTGCCGTCCGATAGGAGCGTTAACGGTCCCGGAATCCGTCTTAAACGGCTGATAAACAATGGCATTGTATCTTCTGGTTATGGAATGAAGCTTTAACTGCTCCGCAATAAACTGATGTGCCCTGTCGTTTTTACAGGCAACAATTACTCCCGTGGTATCTCTGTCGATCCTGTGAACGATACCGGGCCGCATGACTCCGTTGATGCCGGACAATTCGCCTTTGCAATGATAAAGCAGACCGTTCACCAGCGTGCCGTTATAATGACCAGCGGCCGGATGTACCACCATACCCTTTGCTTTATTAATGATAATAACATCCCGGTCCTCATAAAGGATATCAAGAGGAATATCTTCCGGTTCTATCTCGGGCTCGGCCGGCGGCGGAAGTACTATTGTTATCCGGTCTCCGTCATTAACCTTATAGTTAGACTTGACGGTTTTGCCGTTTACGGTAACCCTCTCTTCCAGAATCAGTTTCTGAATATACGTCCTGGTCAGCTCTTCCTGATAAGCCGCAATATATTTGTCGATCCGGATACCGTCATTTTCTTTTGATACATTTAATTCAATTTGTTGATCATTCATCCTGACTCACATCTTTATCCGGTTCTTTTCCTGATTTTTTCCTGCTCAGGAAATCAAAATCTTCATCCTTATAATAAAACACACTGAGTAAAATCAGTAAAACGGCCGAAACTGTGACATAGGTATCGGCTATATTGAATATCGGAAAATTGATCAGTTTAATATAAATAAAATCCACTACATATTTCCGAATTGACCTGTCGATAAGATTTCCAATGGCACCGGCCGTGATAAATACCATTATAATGCGCAGGCTGTTGTAACGCTTGTCCTCGGGTATTTTAAAATAAACCGCAACCATGCCGGCCATAATCAAGACGGTTACGATAGCCAGAAAGCTTACCTTGCCGCTCATGATACCCCATACCGCTCCGGTATTCTCGTGATAATACAACTGTAATACATTAGGGATAATATCAAGCGGTGCTTTATCCTTTAATCCTGTGACTGCCAGATATTTGGTGAACTGGTCCAAAGCAATAAAAAGAACCAGGTATAGCAGGTGACGTATTTTTCTCATATAGCCTCCGATTAAAATTTACTTCAGAATATATTGCAGGGATTCTGCAATTTCCTCCCTGGTTAAGGAGGTATCGATTACGGCATGTCCGATTCCGGACAAAAGGATGAATTTCAGCTTACCGGATTCCATCTTTTTGTCATGCAGCATGATATTAAGGATGTCTTCCGTATTCAGACCGGATACGGATACGGGCAGCTGAAAGCTTTGTATCACGGAAATGATATCCTCAAGCTGATGTTCGGTGATGCCGCCCCTTTTACAGGACAGATAGGCTGCCGCCGCCATACCTACGGCTACGCATTCGCCGTGAAGAAGCTTAAATTCCATCAGCTTTTCAACTGCATGGCCGACGGTATGCCCGAAGTTTAATAAAGCCCTTTCACCTAACTCCTTCGGGTCATTTTCCACCACTTCACGTTTTATCAGACAGCTTCCGTATATCGTTTGCTTTAACAACGGTAAATCACGTGATTGTATCTCGGAAGAATGCTCCTTAAGCCATTCGTAGTAATTTGCATCCTTAATCAGCCCATGCTTTATGATCTCACCGAAACCGGAATAATATTGCCTGTCACTAAGCGACAGTAATACCGACAGATTCATGTAAACGGACTTGGGCTGATGGAAAGCGCCTATCATGTTCTTATAGGCATGATAGTCCACGCCTGTTTTACCGCCGATACTGCTGTCCACCATAGCCAGCAATGAGGTCGGTAATTGAAGAAAGGAGATGCCGCGCAGATAAGTGGCTGCTGCATAACCGGTCAAGTCTCCCACAACTCCGCCGCCAAGGGCGATTAGCAGGTCTTTACGGTCAAAATTTGCTTTGATCAAATGCTCGTATAAGGAATACACGGTATCCAGGTTCTTACTGGATTCTCCTGCCGGAAAAACAAAGGTTTCTACCTGCTTTGCATACTCCTTAACATGATCGGCTACCTGATTCAGATAGTGCCTGCTTACGTTGGTATCCGAAACGATGCATAGTTTCCGTTGCTTTGTATCAAGCTTTGTTAATTCCTTATATAAACGGCTGTAATCCTGCTCCAGAAGAATATCATAAACGGGCAGGTCATTATATTTTACGGTTATATTTGATTCCATATCGGCTATTCATCCTCGTTTAAATTAAAGTATTCAAAACCGTCCGCTTCGTCTTCCGGCGTTTCCCGAGAGGTTGGTTCCCAAGAGGCTGCTTCCTGAAAAGCTGCTTCGGGAGGAGCGGTTTTTAGCTCGGGGTCGTTCATTTCGTATGTATTATCCGGATAAGGATCCTTGTTTTCCTTAGCAGCGGAACCCTTAAAATCGGGAATGGTTATCCGGAACGTTTCACTTTCCAGAAATTCACACTGTGCTGCCGCCAGATGCTTAAACTGTGCCTTATAGGAATCGTATTGCATGGCAAGCTGTATAATCTGCTGCTGCAGGCGCTGCAGCTCATTATTTGCATCTGCCACGATCAATTGCGCCTTGGTTCTTGCTTCCTTCTCGATTGCCCTGGCCTGCTTTATAGCGGCTTCTTTCGTGTCTTCGGCGGTCTTTTCAGCAAGAACCAGAGCCTTTTGCAAGGTTTTTTCTATCTCTTTATAGTAATTAATCCCTTCATTCAAGACATTAATCTTATCATTTAATTCCATGTTTTCCTTGTACAGGGATTCATAATCGTGCAGTAAACTGTTTAAGAAGCTTTCCACCTCTTTCTTATCATATCCGATTCCGGTTTTAAATGTTTTGCCCTGCAATTCGATTGGGGTAATCATATGCGTTCCTCCTTACTGTATTTCAATACTCAAATGTATTTTAATATTGTTACATAGAACCTGCCCTTTTTATTCTGATCCTGCAGCCCTTTAAAGATAAATTTACCGAATCCCCGTACGGAAACGGTCTGATTCTCCTTTAATACATAACTGTTTGACTCGATTAACCTGCCGTCCACAAAAACCTTTCCTCCCGAAATCAGGCCGAGTATACTGTTTCTGGAGGAATGAAATGCGAATGCGATAATGGAATCCAGCCTTGCGGAGGATACTGTACCGCTTATTTCCTTAAAATCGGGAGTGATATCCGGAGTATCGCCGGCCGTCTCACAACGGACACTGGTATGCTTCACCTTTATCAGCTGATCGATGATAAAATTGCCGATCGCAGTTTCGCAGAAAACATAACCTTCCTTTTCCCTGACAAGAATATCACCGATTTTGCAGCGCTCAATGCCAAGATTCATAATGGCGCCGAGAAAGTCCCGGTGGCTTAAGTCATCGCTGAACTTCTTGTTTAGCGGAAGGATACGGATACAGGTAATGTAATTGGAAAAAGCTTTTACAGACTCATCTCCGTAAAAGCATATTACTTTCCTTTCAGCCGGCTCATAGCCTCCGGAAAGTTCATACCGGACAGCAGCCAGCTCAGGCTTTAAACTATGAAATATATTGATTTCATTCAGGTTAAGAAAGTCTGTATAGGTGCAAATACCTTTATTATAAGCAGTTTTTGCCAATTCCAGAATTCGTTTTTTGGTAAGCTGTTCCTCTTTCCCGCTGTTCATGTCAATCTCCTGCCGCCATCTTTTAAGTAATCCTTACTTTAATGCATAAAAAAACTGCTGTAGAAAAGAAATGATAACCAATCCTATAATTGGGGAGATATCTGCCGTAGGAGTACTGAATATCGAATGCTTCAGCAAATATCTGACAGGCTCCAATACCGGTGCCATTAAGGTTACCAGGAAATTCTTGAAGCGGCCGCTGATCGGAAACCAGGAGGCCAGTATATAAAGAAAGAGAATCACTTCAAGCACTACAAAAAATATATAAAGGACATAATAAATTGAACTACTCATAAGCATCAGAATTCCTTATTCAGGGTCGGTACCTCGAAACCATCATTTTGAATCAGATCAAGATAGTCTCCGGATATGTCAACAGTGTCGGGAGAAATAATAAATATGTAGCTTGATATTTGATGCAGCTTCCCATTCATCGCGTAAACGGAACCGGAGATAAAGTCCATAATCCTTTGAGCCAGATCGACATCAAATCCTTCCAGGTTAATAACGGCGGCCCTTCCGGATAAAAGCATATCGCAGATATCCTGGGAATCTTCGAAGGCGGTCGGTTTCATGATGCATACTTCAAAGCCCTTCGGAGTAGTCCGGATCGGTACCACTTTGTTATTCGTCGTACGGTCCATTCTTGTAATCCGTTCTTTCTTTGGTTCACTTGCGGCAGTGTTCATGGCAGGCTGCTGCTCTTCCCTGTCATAGGATTGCTTCGCCTGCTGCTTTGCAGCCTTCCGTTCGAGTCTCTCAGCACGTTTTAATTCTTTTTCTTCGGCCTCATTGATGTAATCGTCATAATCATCATCTTCCGTCAGCTTTAAAGAATCCAAAATGCTCTTGAATATATTAGCCATATAACAGTCTCCTATCCATATATATTCCATAAATAAGTAAAGGTATTCCCTTCCTCCTTGAGGCGGGGCAACTAATCACACATAATTAAACTGCATAATTCCTTTCACCAAATATACCTGTTCCGATTCGTACCATAGTAGCGCCTTCTTCGATCGCAACCTCATAATCTCCGGTCATACCCATTGATAGTACATCCATAGTAACATTATCAATGTTTTTTGATTTTATGTCAATATTTAATTGTCGCAATTTTCTAAAATGCTCCCTATTTTTCTCAGGGTCATCTACAAAAGGAGCTACCGTCATAAGCCCTTTTACACGTACATGAGGCAATCGGGAGATTTCCCGTATAAGAGGGGCAACCTCTTCCGCCCGGACGCCGAATTTGGTATCCTCGTCGGCGATATTTACTTCAATCAGGATATTACAAAGAATATTCCTTTTTCCGGCTTCCTTTTCAATCTGCTCCGCCAGCTTTAAGGAATCCACGGAGTGAATCAGGACAGCCTTGTCAACGATATATTTTACCTTATTGGTCTGTAGATGGCCGATCAGGTGCCAATGCAAGTCCTTTGGAAAGACTTCGTACTTCTCCGCCAGCTCCTGGACCTTATTCTCCCCAAATTCGATGATCCCCGCATCCAGAGCCTCCTGTATCATGGAAACCGGTTTGGTTTTGCTGACCGCTATTAATGTTACCTCTTCCCTTAAACGTCCGGCCTTCCTGCAGGCTTCCTTAATCCTTTGTTCAACTGTTTCCAGATTCTCTCTGATCAATGGTAACGCTTCCTTTCCTTAATATATAATTGCCTGTTCAACCGCGGTATCGCCGTCCAGGGCGATATGATCATAAACAGACAGGCCGTATGGAGTATCGTTTTTAACGATACAGTACTCCTCATTCTCATACAGTATTTCTATGCGGCGGAATATGGCATAACCCTTGTTAACGTTAAATACGCCGTCAAGTGATTTCGTTTTCACTACCTTATAGCGCTCTCCCGTTTTCTCCGAATAAATCCATGTGCCGGACTCAAACAGTCTCGTATCGACGTACCCGTATTGCTCGTCACTGTAATAAATATCGGCAGGGACAAAGCGGTATTCCACGTCTCCGTTCTTTGAATAGGCTTCCGTTGCCAGCCCGTTGCTTCCGCTGTTGCCTCCGACCGTAAAATATTCCAAAGGAATCATATAGAAATTCTTACTGACGATCGAGGATACGGGAATTTTAAGGCCGTCGGCGGAATTAATGGCCAATTCAATATTGACAAAACGGTCGTTTAAATAACGTATCATATATTTGTCCATACTTATATTTGCAAAGTAATGCTTACCTTTTTTAAGTGCCGATATCGGAACCTCAGCGGTTAATCCATCCTCCGTAAACGTGATGCGTACGGATTCCTTTTGGGATATCTTGTCATATTGGCTTTTATTCAGCAACAGCAGGATATTCCAGTCGTCGCTTTTTACTATTTTATAAACGGGGCTGTTTGATTCCACCAATTCCGTCGTACGCAGCTGGGTCTTTTTATAATTATCGGTATTAAAATCCGCGGCCGTAACATTTTCAGGCGAAATATCTTCCAGATTATCCACACTGTATGTAATGATCCCGCTTGATTTTGATTTTACAACCTGGAACGTACTGCTTGTCCCATTATTCTTTAAAATATTCTCCAGATTGCTTAACATATGGTTGTTCGTAATCTCCAGTACGGTATTCTCCAGGTCGCTTTTAAAGCCGTACACCCTGGAAAAATCATTATCCGAATAAAGCTTCTGAAAGCCGGAGATCTCTTTCTTTAAATCCTTTGCATCGTCAGCCGTTAACTCTGCCGTCCCGTCACTGTCGATGATCTGTTCATAGGTATACTTACTTTCATCAATTGAATACACCGTGGCATTCTTTGCGACTCTGTCCCCATCCTTATGGTAATAGTTAATATATCCGGCAGTACCGGAAGAAACTACCTGTTCATCCCTTATGACCAGTCCCGTAAAAATATTGTCATCGGAGGTAGAGCCTTGTTTCACCTCGTATATGGACAAGTGATCCTTGGTGAAATACATATAAACACTGATACCGACATATACAAATATGATAAGAAATACAATGAAACCAATGTTAATGGTTCTTCGTTTTCGAAATTTTGCAACTTTTTTATCCGAATTCAAACGAGCATCCCCCTTTCCATGCCACTTCTATTATACTTTTTCTTGAATGATATTAAAAGACCTAATTCGTATTTTTTTAATAATCAAATGAAAGATAAGGTATAGTAGGCATAAAAGTGGCAATAATATTTAATGCATGAAAAGGAGGTATTCAATTGAAAACAGTAGATTATATCGCATTGATTTTTGTAATTATCGGGGCTATCAACTGGGGCTTAATCGGATTCTTCGGTTTTGATTTGGTGAAAGCGATTTTTGGTGATATGTCCTTTTTAACAAGAGTAATTTATTCAGTTGTGGGTATAGCCGGTTTATATGCATTAAGCTATTTTGGAAGACTGCGTAATGACTGATTGCCGGTAAACTTCCATACACAAAAACGGAGAAACCTGCATTTGCCGGTTTCTCCGTGATATTTAAATATGTATCTGTTATTACAATGATACAACGACATATTTTCTTGCTGATTCAGGAATATCAATCTCATTCAGTGAGACACTGATAACAAAATCGACAACAAACTCCTTCGATAATACTTCTAATTTATTAAGTATATTTTCCATATTTGATACATCTGTATTTGCAATTCTTAAGAAACTGTCAAGGTAAATGGTTTCGAGGTCATGGTCCTGTGAAATAAGCCCGCATATAAATCCGACAAATTCACTGGAATTATCAATAAAATAATCTTTTACATTAATCAATCTGATTCTATTACTCAGTTCATACATATGCTTATTATTCTTATCAAGGTAAATAATACTGCCTTTCGCTTCTCTTACTGCGGAATTGACTTTTTCAATCAGGATTTTGGTCTTGCCTTTTCCCTTTTCACCTGCAATAATCTGTATCATTGTAATCTCCTCCTTAAGACTTGCAAATTATGAGTGATTATATAAACATTGGCAGGTTGTAAACAACCTGTCTTTGTCTATAAGATTATTAATATAAAAATATTATAGTATAACTCTTCCTAAAACACAACCATATTTATGAAAAAAGATTATTATTACTATTACTATTCAGCCTTACGGCTTCATAGTAACAATTGATGCACAGAAAGGCTGCTTTACAGCCTTTCGCACACAAAAGTCTCGGGTTTTCTGTGACTTACGCTTCGCTGCACTCACAAAAAACACCTCGCGGTACCATAGGCTGAATAGCAACCGATTACTCAATTTTCTCCAATAAAAATGTCATCTGATCATATAAACTGTCGCCGCTGTCCGCATGGAGAATCAGGGAGATATAGTCTTTATCCCGGATATTTTTGCTGTACAGGATCAGACAGTTACCGGCCTTAGAGGTGGTTCCGGTCTTACCGCCGATTACCGTAACGTCCTCCGGGGCATCCTCGGTACCCTTCAGATATCGGTTCGTAGTGGTAAATTCTTTCGCAACCGATTCCCCGGAAGTATTCTTATAGTTGGCCGTATAAGATGTCTGGTTGATAATGGAGACAAATTCATCATAGTTAAGAAGTTCATTAAATATCAGATACAAGTCATAAGCCGTTGTATAATGGTTATCATCATGAAGGCCATGCGGATTAACAAAATTTGAATGGACCGCACCTATGCTTACCGCAGTTTCATTCATCATAGCCGCAAATTCCTCCACCGACCCGCCGACATGCTCCGCAATTGCAGCACCCGCATCGTTGCCGGAATAAACCAGCAGGGAATTCAGCAAAACTTCCAGATTTATTTTATCGCCTTCCTTAAATCCGCATAGCTTGGCTCCGTTCTCAGTAATATGGGAAGCTTTATAGCTGACGGTTACCGTATCGCTTAAATCGGCATTTCTTAAAACCACCAAAGCGGTTATAAGCTTCGTCAAACTTGCCGGATACATCCGTTCATATACATTATTCGCATAAACAACTTCATTATCCGTCCTGTTAACAACCAAGCCGGAGGTGGCGGTAATACTTGCCTCCACCATATGATTCAATTCATCCGGAATTACGGTTAAATCCTCCGCAAAATATTCCGCAGCTTCCGTGCCTTCCACATTTTCAATGTCAAATTCCGCGTTACTGTCCTGTTCCGAATAGGATAAAAGGGCATTGGCGGAATCGGAGCATCCTGTTAACAGTAAAAGAGACAATGACACACATAGCAGTTTTTTCTTCATTACGAATCCTTCCCCTCCG
>JAEWSD010000277.1 GCA_023398615.1 Bacillota bacterium | reverse complement strand
GGTACAGGAGAAATTCGGAGACGTGGATTTGGCGGCCATATGGGTAATCGATCCGGTAGAGGTCAGGGAAGAAACCTTTCAGGCAAGGCTGGAAGAAGAGAGGAAACAGTTCCCGATTATAGGGCATTTGGACAGGTTTGCAATATAAGAAGAATTCTTCGTCTCTTTTATTTTGATTCTGAAATTTCCTTTAATTGATTAAGCCATACACAAATATATGTACGGCTTAATCAATTAGCTTCTCTCAGGATTTCTAAACCATACCAGATTTCAATAAGAATTTGAGTGAATTTGGTATGACACTTTTTTGAACAATTTCTTTATTTTCCATAAAATAATTGTGGCTTATGGATTTAATATAATCATCGATCTCGTTTATCAAGGAACAGGACTGTAAGTGGCTTTCACCTAACCGGAAATCACATGCGATATATCTGTTTCTTTTCATTCCATTTATTAATGTCAGATCAAAAAGTATCCTTGCATGATCCACATTAATTTCTTTGATGATATCCTCAAGATTACTCAGAGGATTTTCACACGAAGTTGCGATAATGAGGAAGTCAAATGGTTCATTATTTAATTTTAAGATTTCATATTTTCCCATAACGAAAACCCTCCTTTCATATCGTTACTTATTTATATTTATATACGATGTTTCGATTAAATTCAATACATTATTTACGATTTCATCAGCTTCTTTTTTATCCTCAAGTAAGGTAGTTCCTATCAGTACTTGATTCGTATGAAAAATGACATGTCTATTACCTGCTAAATAACCATACAGTCTTTCTAATTCATTTTGATAGTTTACATCTGCCACTTGTAATGAAGCACCCGTTGTTAATGAACCTTGGTCAAATATTCCACCAAAGTTATGTCCAATAATTATGTTTTTTAAACCAAACAAATATTTGATATATCCTTCCAGTGCCCTTAATGCGGAAAAAGCATAACAGGAATAATCCTCCAAAGGCAATTTTACTTTTCTCAAAGAAATAGATGGTGATAACAACTTAAGTATCATGCCGTCAATATTCCTGTATGAACGCGGCAGTAATACCTCCATTTCATTCCTGACATCTTCAATCTTGACATCTACATTATGGAAGCTGTTAATTGTATCTACAATATCATCGACTGTGACCTTATCACAGTACGACAACAAGGATATGGCCTCACCATATAAGTATGCTGGCTTTCCCTGTAAAGTGATTGTTCCATTTTCATATATGTTAATAATTAATGAATCTCCAATTTTACTTGTAAATCTATAAACGTCATGTACCGGCTGTTTATCCGCTTTTTCATGTACGACAGATTCTCCGACTAAAGTTGTTAAGTATTCTATTAACTTTTCCGCCCACTCGGATGGCAGTTTTTTAAATGAGTATGTTTTTCCTCCATTATTAGTTGTATATGTACAGCCTTCCTCAAGAAGGGTTTTAATTACTGTAGAAATTTCTAAATTAGAACCAGTTGGTGTTATGGTGGTTGTTCCGTCATTGTTATAATAAAAGTCTAAAATGGCCTTTTTTCCATCAGCAGTTATATTACATCTATAGGGATTACCTGCCTTCACCAATTCACTTGCTTCAAACTGTTGCCAATGTTTATTTCCTGCCTCAACAATTAACTTTCCGATTTCTTCACGGTTAATAAAAACCCCATTATTTTTTGCCACCTTTTGTTCCTCCTTAGTAACAATCCCAGCATTTCTTACATCCGCCAATTGGAGAGCGTTTTTTGCCAATTGATCTGCCATCTCGTTATATTTATCGCCAGAATGCCCTTTTACCTTAACAAAGTGGATATTTATGCTTCTTGATGCCTCATCAAAAAACTCCTTATACGCCTTTGTACCATCCTTTTTTGCCTGCCATTCACCTGTACACCACTTTGAAATGCCTTCATAATCATGGTAGATAGTAATACTTTGTATCTTATTATTAAGGCAATATTTAATTGCTATTTCTGAACCTTTGATCTCGCCGGCTACATTGTTCATTTCTGCCAAATTGTTATCATCGAATATTTCATAAAAATGCTTTTCTTTTCCCTTATCAAACAAGACTACACCACACGAAAACCGATTTGTTGACGAATCATAACTTCCGTCAACATAGGCGATAACATCCGTTATGACAGATTCTTCCTGCCGCAGTTGCGTACCCGCACTTTCAGTTATTCCTTTTATGTATTGTAATGCCTCCTCGTATGTTGTAAAACTTTTGTATTCCGCACCGGAATAACCATTTATTTGTTGCTGGCACTCAGGCCATGTTTCATATATTCCTGGCTTTACACCTTTTTTTACAGCATAATACTTCTTCGCCATTACTTATCCCCTCTGTGTGAACTTTGTATTCGATCATATGTACTTTTTCATGTCAATCATTGATATAACTAATTATACCATTTTATCCTGAATTTAACAATATAAAACGCGATGGTCAAATTCATCCTAAATTATTCTTTCTACAGTTTACCTGAAATCATTCCTAGCATCCCATAGTAAAAATAATGCTTGATTGAAAAGGTAAATTCTACCGTAAAAATAAATTCCACTATGAGAGACTAAACTCTATTCTACTGGATTTTTTCATCCCGATTTAAATGAAAATGTATTATAATTAGTACACAGTTAATGACTTGGTGAAGGAAAAGAGCATGCTTAACAAGCAGCTAGGATATTTTGTGAAAGACTAAATTCTACC
>JAEWSD010000077.1 GCA_023398615.1 Bacillota bacterium | reverse complement strand
TAGTCAGGCATACTTTATCATCATCAAACAGGTCAAAAGTACCTATCCCGCTTCTGGCCAGGGCTTCTACGGTATATCCTCCGACCCCGCCGATGCCGAATACGGCAACCCGTGATCCGCTTAATTTTTCCATAGCTTCCTTTCCGAATAACAATTCGGTTCTTGAAAATTGGTTTAACATATGACTCTCTCCTACTGCATATAAATACTGCTAGATCATTCTAACACAAAGCTTTCATCTTTACTATCAATTTTTTCTTCCGGTTATCAAAGCACGCAAAACCGTCTAAAAAAGAATACCCCAGAAGCGGCCCTTCTTTCATTTCTTATTCCTGAATTGGAAGAAACTAACCTGCCCTGCGGTATCCTCATGCTCATGTATAATATTCACTTTTTAAAATATTCCGGGTAGCGGCTTTTTAATTCCTGCTCATCAACCTTATATCTGGATAAATGCTTGGTAATGATTTCTTTCCCCAGCTCTTTATCACGCTTTCTGATTGCCTCAACTAAGGCACGGTGATCGGAAATAGTCTTCGTATCCTTTATTACCAGCAGGCTTAATCTGCGGACACGGTCAAAATGCGTCATCATGCCGCTTAACAGGTCATAGGTAAACTCCTTCCGGCATATCTCAAATAACAGCTTATGGAAATCATTATCCAACTGAAGCTGCTTATCCTTAGAGGGATACTGCAGATAGAATTCCTGCAACCGTAAATTCTCATCCAAGGCCAGAAAATCTTCTTCCTTTGCCACATCACAGTCCATTTCAACGATTGCTTTCTCCAAAACCAGCCGAACATAGCTGGCTTCCTCAACAAGTCTGCTGTCTATCAATGCGATACGGCTGCCCTTCTGCGGCAGGATTTCCACAACCTTTAACTTACTCAGCTCAATCAGAGCCTCGCGTACCGGTGTTCTGCTGATTCCGATTTCCGCCGCAAGCTCATTCTCACTCAGCATACTGCCCGGAGTAAGCTCCAAGGATATAATGTTATGCTTCACAACACGGAAAGCATACTCACGAGCTGTTTCTTTCTCTTCTCGTTTCATTATAAGCATTATTTTCCCTCCCAGTACCAGGCTATAACAAAACCCCGTGTTAGTCAAGATACTTTTTCAGGGTATTCCGGACGGCATTCTTGCCTGCAGCCAGTTCGAGGAACATGGATTCCACCTTTTCCCCAAGCCCCGCTTCGTAGAGATTCACACCAAATATGGATGCATCCGATAAAATATTCTTTAAGGTTTCATGAACATTTTCTTCCTGACCAAGCCTGATGCATGCTATAAGAGGAGTAATGGACGGAAGCAGCGGGTCCGGGCTTAATTCAAAGGCACTTCCGTTATCGTCGACCGCCATGAGATAACGGCACCAGCCGGCCAGAACCAGAGGAATATATACCAAATCCTTCAGATTTAATCCCTTTTTCGCGGAATATGCCTTGATGGTTTCTCCAAATCTGATACTGAGCTTTTGCGAGGTATCGCAAGCAATTCTTTGCGGCGTATCCGGCATGAACGGATTCGGTAAACGAATCGTTAAGACCTCATCAATAAACTCTTTCGGTTTTATGATCCCCGGGTCCGTCACAACCGGTAAGCCCTCGTCATAACCTATCCTCTCCACCAGAGAAACCAGTTCTTTATCCTTCATTTCCTCTGAAATTTTATCATAAGACAAAAGGCAGCCGAAAACGGCAAGTGCGGTGTGAAGAGGATTCAGACAGGTGCACACCTTCATTTTCTCCACTTTATCAACTGTTTTCTTGTCAGTGTAGATAATACCGCCCTGTTCCAGCGGAAGCCGGCCGTTTAAAAACCTGTCTTCAATCACCAGATACTGAGGTTCCTCCGCATTCACGAACGGTGCAACATAAGTATTTTTTGAAGTCACATAAGACCTCGTATCTTCAAAGCCACTAATTTTGAGCATTTCGATAACAGATTCGGCGGGTCTCGGCGTAATTTTATCAATCATCGTCCACGGATAGGAAATACTCTCTTTAACATAAGTCAAAAATTCAGGCTCCGTTATCCTGTTATCCGTCCATTTCCCGGCAAAGGTCGTCACTGCTTCTTTCAGCCTCGAACCATTATGGGAACAGTTATCCATGCTGACTAAGGTTAACGGCGTGCCTCCGTTACGGAATCTTTCGTAGCACAGGGCCGCCAGCTTACCGATATAGCTCGAGGCGGCTTCCGGCTTACCGTTAAAATCCGCGGCAACATCATTTAAAAATTCCTTCTTTGCATTTACAAGGCTGTATCCCTTTTCCGTGATCGTAAAGGATACCATTTTTAAGCTCGGGCTTGTAAAGACTTCCTTTAAGCGTTTCCAGTCTGCCGCATTCTTTGTATCTACGCATAAAGACTCCGCAATGCTGCCGATCACTCTTTTATCAAGATTGCCGTCCGTTTTCAGGGTCACAGATAAGGATAAATTATCAAAGCTTCGGAAGGCTTTCTCTATGATTTCATAATCGTAGCCTTCCGCAACTATGATTCCTGTCCGCAGGATGCCTTTATCCAGTAATTCCTGGCAGACCGCAGCAGGAAAAGCACGAAAAATATTACCTGCCCCAAAATGAATCCATTCCGGATTCTTTTTTGTACGTTCAATCATTTCACTGCGATCAAACTGCGGCAGTTTAAATCCTTTTTCCTCCCATAGCTCCCTGTGTTTTAATTCGCTTTGTCTTAATTTCATGTTCTCCTCCGTTTCAAGCCTCACGGCACAATAACACATACACTCTATGGTCCGCCGGTATCAGTCCGCTTTTGAAGCCTTTCCGATCGCTTCGATTAAACCGTTCAGATATGCGGCACCCAACGCACGGTCATATAAACCATATCCGGGCATAGCAACCTCACCCCATATAGCTCGTCCGTGATCCGGCCGGATTGGCCCGTCAAAGCCGGTTTCATATAAGGTTTTCATTATTTTATACATATCCAGGGAACCGTCGGAGGACAAATGAGCCGCCTCGTCAAATTTACCGGGTGCATGATGAATAATATTACGAACATGTGCAAAATGTATTCTTCCCTTTGCGGCACGTATTATTTCACAGATATCGTTATTGGGATTGGAACCGTAAGAACCGGTGCACAAGGTAAGCCCGTTGAATTTTGCATTCACAGTATTCAACAGCCTGATAACATTCTCTTTCCCGGTAATAATCCTGGGAAGGTTGAATACCGGCCATGCGGGATCATCCGGATGGATTCCCATCATAATATCATATTTCTCGCAAACGGGGCGAATCCTGTTTAAGAAATAAATCAGATTATTGAACAGCTTCTCGTTATCTACATTTTTATAGCTTTCAAAAAGTTCCTTTACATGTGCCAGTCTCTCCGGCTCCCAACCCGGCATAACGAACCCGTTGCTGTTCTGGTCGATCTGTTCAAACATTTTATCCGGATCAATTTTGTCGATCAGATCCTGATCATAGGATAATACCGTGGAACCATCCGATCTTTCCTTTGCAAGGTCGGAACGTGTCCAGTCAAATACGGGCATGAAATTATAGCAGACCAGACGGATATTCTCCTTGCCCAGATTTTCCAAAGTAGCAATATAGTTCTCGATATACTTTTCCCTGTCCGGCAAACCGATCTTAATGGAATCATGTATGTTAACACTTTCTATTCCCGCAAGCTGAAGTCCTTCCGCTTCAATCTCGGCTTTCAGCTTTCGAATCTCCTCAATCGGCCAGACTTCTCCTGCCGGAATATCATAAAGAGTGGAAATCACTCCTGTCACACCGGGAATCTGCCTGATTTGTTTTAAAGTAACAGAATCGTGATCGCTTCCGAACCACCGTAATGTCATTTGCATAATAGCTACCTCCGTTTAATTGAGTGTTTTATCTTGTATACTAGTATAATATTCTTTCTTTCACTTGTCAATTATAATAAAAAGGAAAGAATAAAGGTTCAGCTCTCTCATATGAGAAAAGCTGAACCCTTCGCAAGTGATTATGCTAATTTTTCAATGATCAGCGAGGATACGACGCAGCCCGGCGGGCAGGAAGGGAATCCGATTGCACAAAATGAATCATTCGAAATTGTAATTGTTGCAGGAAGATTTTCCTCTAATACTTCAACAATTGCCGAGATTTCAACCTCATTATTTGTTGCAACCGTACCTGTGGTACCACCCACTACGGGTGCACCATTTAAGTTAATGGATGCCGAAGTCAATGCCCCTATCACATATGACCTGAAGGATACCAGATAATAACCTGCTTCCGAAAGTACTGTCTCCGTAGCACTCGGCAACGTAATACCGTTTGGTATTGCCGGAACACTGCCGCTATCGAACTGGAAGTCATCACCGCCAAAGATAGTCAACAAACAATTGGTGCTATAGCGGTATACAAAGCTTGTCAATCCGCCGGAAGATCCGGGAGGTCCGGATGGCCCGGGTGGTCCAGGTGGTCCGGAAGGTCCGGGTGGTCCACATGGTCCAACAGGTCCGATTGCTCCGGGCGGGCCAGACGGGCCGGAAGGTCCGGGCGACCCCGAAACACCCGGAGGGCCTGCTACTCCTTGCGGGCCGGAAGGTCCGGTTGCTCCGGGCAGACCGCTTGGGCCTGTTGCTCCGGT
>JAEWSD010000117.1 GCA_023398615.1 Bacillota bacterium | reverse complement strand
AACGAAACTGCTGTGTAGCCGTCTCATATAAATTGTTGCCTTCTCTGTCTATTATAACGATAACGGGGAAGTCTTTCACCTGCAGTTCCCGGATTGCCTCAGTCCCCAAATCGTCATAGGCAATTACTTTGGAAGCCGTTATTCTTTTAGACAAAAGCGCGCCCGCTCCGCCGACAGCCGCGAAGTAAACTCCCTGATTCTTTATAATACTTTGTATTACTTCTTCACTCCTTTTTCCTTTACCAATCATACCCTTTAAACCAAGCTCCAATAGACTTGGTGTATACTTATCCATCCGGCTGCTGGTAGTCGGACCTGCCGAACCGATAACCTGCCCTTCCCGTTCCGGTGTCGGGCCAAGATAATATATCGTACTGTCCTTCAGTTCAATAGGCAGTTCTTCTCCTTTTAGTATGCCTTCATACATTCTTTTATGTGCCGCATCTCTTGCGGTGTATATCGTACCGGTTATATAGACGTAATCGCCTGCATGCAGATCTTTCGTTACATCACCTGTTATAGGAGTATTTATATATTTTTCCACGCCGTTTCCCCTTTTTAATAAATTTATCCACAAATTGATATGAATTTACCTTATATTGTTGATAACTATTTGTTTTATCTATAGTATTCTGGATAAATGCCTGTTCACATGACAGCATATATTAATTGCAACAGGTAAACCGGCAATATGTGTCGGATAGATCTCAATATTGACTCCCAAGGCAGTTACCGTTCCGCCAAGGCCTCCCGGGCCGATGCCTGATTGATTGATTTCCTCCAGCAATTCCTTCTCCAGCTTTTCGATATGGCTTAGCTCGGAATGCCGGTTTACTTCCCTGGTTAATGCTTTCTTGGCCAGCAAAGCACATTTTTCAAAGCTGCCTCCGATTCCTACTCCTATAACGACAGGCGGACATGCATTGGGTCCGGCTAGCTGAACGGTCTCAAGTACCGCTTTCTTTACCCCTTCCAAACCGTCGGAAGGCTTAAGCATATATATCCTGCTCATGTTTTCACTTCCGAAGCCTTTTGGTGCAACCGTAATCTCAAGATTGCTGCCCGGAACTATCTCATAGTGTATGATGCCCGGTGTATTGTCTCCCGTATTGTCCCTGATTAAAGGGTCTCCAACGACAGATTTTCGAAGATAGCCTTCCCGGTATCCTTGCCTGATACCTTCATTTACCGCATCCTCCAGATTGATGCCTTGGATATGGACATCCTGGCCTATTTTCATGAATATAATTGCCATTCCTGTATCCTGGCAGATCGGAATATTATCTGTTTTTGCAATGTCAATATTCTCACTCAGCTGTTCAAGAATCCTTTTTCCCAGCCCGGATTTTTCATCATTAACCGAGTCTTTCACCGCATGCTCCATATCACCGGACAATTGGTAATTTGCCTCAATACACATCTCTTTAATATTTTTAATTATGGTATCCGTCCCGATACTTCTCATATCTGCCTCCGTTTTGCCTTATATACCGCAGGAATATAAGGGAGTATAATTTTAAAATAAGCCTTCTCCCGATATACTCCAGGCAATGATCCGGTTCTGACTTTCCTGGTCGTATATCGGGGGTTGAGGCTTATAATATTACTTCATATTATCATTCCGTTAAATTAATCATTTTCTTCCGAAGGATCCTGTCCGGACCGGGATTCTTCTTCCTCTTCCGGCAAGTCGTCTCCATCATAACCGTCTTCTTCCCATTCCGCAGTATCGTCCTCATCCTCATAATCGATATCTTCTTCATAACCGATTTGACTGTCGTTCTGAGCCGCTTCCTCTTCTAACTCCTGTTCAAGCTGCTTAATAAGATCCTCATCCGAAGTTTTTTCCTGGCTTTCTCTTACCTTGGCGATACTGGCAACCGTAATATCATTCTCAATATCCATGTTGATTAGCTTAACTCCGGAAGTAATCCTTCCCAAATTGGATATTCCGCTTACCGCAAGACGAATGATAATGCCCTCTGTTGTAATAATCATGATTTCATTCTCTTCATTAACAGCTTTCACACCTACCACATAGCCGGTTCTTTCGGTAATCTTGTAACATTTTACTCCTTTGCCGCCTCTTCTCTGTACGGAAAACTCTTCCATCTCCGTACGTTTTCCCATGCCGTTCTCGGATACGAACAATAAGAATTTTCCCTGCGTATTCATCTGCATTCCGATGATTTCATCGGTAGGGTCAAGATTCATACCGATAACACCCATAGATGCCCGTCCTGTTGCCCGTACATCACGCTCATTAAAACGGATACACTGGCCGTTTTTTGTAACCAGGAAGATGTCTTTATCATTATTCGTTGCCTTAACTTCAATAAGTTCATCATCTTCCCTTAAATTAATCGCCTGAAGTCCGGATTTCCTGATATTCTCATAAGCCCGTATCGGTGTCTTTTTCACGATACCTTTTCTCGTTGCCATGAATAAATATTTATGCTCCTGGTATTCCTTAAGCGGTATGATCGCAGTGATTCTTTCTTCCGGCAATAGCTGAAGCAGATTAACGATCGCCGTTCCTCTTGCGGTCCTGCCGGCTTCCGGAATTTCATAAGCCTTCAGCCGGTAAACCCGGCCCTTATTGGTAAAGAACATAATATAATGATGCGTTGTCGTCATCATTAGTTCCTCAATAAAATCCTCATCGATTGTCTGCATTCCCTTGATGCCTTTTCCGCCCCGGTGCTGGCTCTTGAAATTATCAATCGTCATTCTCTTAATATAGCCCAACCGGGTCATTGCAAGAACCGTATTTTCATTTGGAATCAGATCCTCCATAGAAATGTCATACTCGTCAAAGCCGATGGAAGTTCTCCTGTCATCCCCGTATTTATCGCGGATCAATATCAGCTCTTCTTTGATTACGGTAAGCAGTCTCTTCTTGTCTGCCAGTATTTCCTTATATTCCGCTATTTTCTGCATGATCTCGGCATATTCTGTTTCCAGCCTTTCCCGCTCTAAACCTGTTAATGCACGAAGCCTCATATCAATAATTGCCTGAGCTTGCACATCCGTCAAATCAAATTTCTCAATTAACCGCTGCTTTGCTACGTTTCCGTTGCTTGAAGAGCGGATGATGCTGATCACCTCATCAATGTTATCCAGGGCAATTAATAAGCCTTTTAAAATATGCGCACGTTCTTCCGCTTTATTTAAATCATATTTTGTCCTTCTTGTTACTACTTCCTCCTGATGCAGTATGTAGTACCGCAGCATGTCATGAAGGTTCAGTATCCTGGGTTCGTTGTTCACCAGGGCAAGCATGATCACCCCGAAGGTGTCCTGCATCTGCGTATGCTTATACAATTGGTTCAGAAGAACATTTGCATTCACATCTCTTCTAAGCTCGATACAAATTCTCATGCCGGAGCGGTCGGATTCATCCCTTAACTCCGTAATTCCATCCAGCTTTTTATCTTTTACGAGTTCTGCAATCTTCTCGATCAGTCTGGCCTTATTAACCATATAGGGAAGTTCCGTTACGACAATCCTGTTTTTCCCGTTTGACATGGTTTCTATATCGGAAACTGCCCGGACACGGATTTTACCCCGGCCGGTGCGGTATGCTTCTTCTATTCCTCTTGTACCCAAGATGCTGGCCCCGGTAGGAAAATCAGGACCCTTCACAATTTCTAATAATTCCTCGATTTCCGTATCCCTGTTCTCCGTTATATTATTATCTATCATTTTTAAGACAGCATTAATAACCTCTCTCAGGTTATGAGGAGGAATATTTGTCGCCATGCCGACAGCAATACCGGAAGTACCGTTTACCAATAGATTCGGATATCTGGATGGAAGTACGGTTGGCTCTTTCTCCGTTTCGTCAAAGTTCGGAATGAAATCCACCGTATCTTTATTGATGTCGGACAGCATTTCCATAGATATTTTACTTAAACGGGCTTCCGTATAACGCATTGCGGCCGCGCCGTCACCGTCTACGGAACCAAAATTGCCATGTCCGTCAATTAACGGATATCTGGTGGAAAAATCCTGGGCTAATTTTACCAATGCTTCATAAATAGAGCTGTCTCCATGCGGATGATACTTACCCATTGTATCGCCGACAATACGCGCGCATTTACGGTGCGGCTTGTCAGGTCCGTTGTTTAACTCTATCATTGCGTACAATATTCTTCGTTGTACCGGTTTCAGACCGTCTCTTACATCCGGAAGCGCACGAGCTGCTATAACAGACATCGCATAATCAATATATGATGTCTCCATAGTCTTCCTTAAGTCTATCTCATGAACCTTGTCAAAGATATTCTCATCCATTTAACTTCCTCCATCTATCGTATGTGAACAATTATATATCTAAATTCTTAACATATTTCGCGTTGGCTTCAATAAATTCTCTTCTGGGTTCTACCTTATCACCCATTAAAGTGGTAAAGGTAAGATCAATTTCCGAAGATTCTTCCTCATCGATCGTAACCTTTAGAAGAATTCTCTTTTCCGGGTCCATTGTAGTATCCCATAACTGTTCCGCATCCATTTCGCCCAGGCCCTTATACCGCTGTATTTTATTATTTCCGTCACGGCCCAGCTCACTTAGCACCTGGTTCAATTCCTCGTCACTGTAAACATATTTCTGTATCTTATTTTTTTCGACCTTGTATAACGGCGGCTGTGCCAGATACACGTGTCCCTGTTTGATTAACTCAGGCATAAAACGATAAAAGAAGGTTAATAATAAAGTACTGATGTGCGCTCCGTCCACATCGGCATCCGTCATAATGATAATTTTATTATAACGCAGTCTGGATATGTCGAAATCATCCGAAATGCCGGTTCCAAAAGCGGTTATCATTGCTTTTATCTCATTATTTATCAGAATTTTATCCAACCTTGATTTTTCTACATTCAATATCTTACCGCGCAAGGGAAGTATTGCCTGTGTTGCCCGGGATCTGGCGGTTTTTGCGGAACCTCCCGCGGAATCTCCCTCTACGATATAGATCTCACAATTTTTCGGATCCTTATCGGAGCAGTCTGCAAGCTTGCCGGGAAGACTCATGCCTTCTAATGCAGTCTTTCTTCTTGTCAGATCCCTTGCTTTTCTGGCCGCGTCTCTTGCCCTCTGCGCCAGTATTGCCTTTTCACATATAATCTTTGCAATATTAGGATTTTGTTCCAAAAAATAAGTAAGCTGTTCACTGACGATGCCGTCAACCGCTCCTCTGGCTTCACTGTTTCCAAGCTTCTGTTTTGTCTGGCCTTCAAACTGCGGGTCCGGAATCTTGATGCTGACAATGGCAGTTAACCCTTCCCTGATATCTTCACCGCTGAGATTTGTTTCACTATCCTTTAAGTACTTTTGACTTCTGGCATAATCATTAAAGGTCTTGGTCAATGCATTTTTGAATCCGGAAAGGTGCGTACCACCCTCCGGAGTTGTAATGTTATTCACAAAGCTGTAGCAGCCTTCCATATAGGAACCGTTATGCTGCATCGCAACTTCCACATACACATCATCCCTTTGACCTTCACAGTATATAATGTCCGGATATAACGGGTCCTTGTGCCTGTTTAAATATTCAACATATTCCTTAATACCGCCGGCATAATGAAACTCCTTGACGGTTTGGGACTCCGTTCTGTCATCTCTCAGTATTATCTTCAGATTTTTAGTCAGGAATGCCATTTCTCTTAATCTCTGCTTTAGTACCTCAAAATCATAGACCGTTTCTTCGAAAATCTCACGATCCGGTAAAAAAGTTATCTGTGTACCGGTCCTGTCAGCTTCCGTCTCACCGATTACCTCCAGCTTCTGAACTACCTTGCCTCTTTCATATCTTTGCTTATATATCTTGCCTTCCGAATAGATGTTAACCTCAAGCCATTCGGACAAGGCATTCACAACGGATGCACCAACACCATGCAATCCGCCGGATACCTTATATCCCCCGCCGCCGAATTTTCCGCCGGCATGCAGGATCGTAAACACGACTTCAACAGCCGGAATCCCAGCTTTATGATTGATTCCTACGGGTATTCCACGTCCATTATCAACAACTGTTATTGAATTATCCTTATTAATCGTCACATCAATGTTATCACAGTATCCGGCCAATGCTTCATCTACCGCATTGTCCACTATTTCATAAACCAAATGGTGTAAACCTTTCGACGAAGTACTGCCGATATACATACCGGGTCTTTTTCTTACAGCTTCCAAGCCCTCCAGTATCTGAATTTGATCTGCACCGTATTCTCCGCTCATAAATTGCCTCCTATTTTCTGTTATTTATGATAATAAATATCATAAATCCGATACTCCTGATATCATGCTTTGGTATGATCAGATATCAATATATTCTTTTATAACCGTTCCTTCAACTACCCGGTATATTCTGTCACAATCCGCTCTGTTGGTAATAAATTCTTCTAACCCGGTACAAGTAATGATAGTTTGAATATCATGAATACTGTTTAATAAATAATTTTGCCGTTTCCTGTCTAATTCGGATAATACATCATCTAATAAAAGAACGGGATTATCCTTTGTAATTCTTTTAACAAGTTCAATTTCGGCAAGCTTTAAAGACAACGCAGAAGTTCTTTGTTGCCCTTGTGATCCGAATTTCTTGATATCTATCATCCCGTTAAGAAAACTCATATCATCCCTGTGAGGACCCACATTCGTCATCTTAAGGGCAATATCTCTTTCCAAAGAATTGGAAAGCTTGCTGCCAAATTCATCGATACTGATATTTGGGTCATATTTTATCGATAATTGTTCCTTACCGCCGGATAATATATTATGTATCCCGTATATAATTTCATTTAACTGATGTATAAAAAGATTTCTTCTTTCAATGATCTTTGTTCCGTATTCTACCAGCTGCATATCCCATATACTAAGTGTATCCAGTAATTTTTTGTTAAAACTTATCTGTTTCAACAAATTGTTCCTTTGACTTATTATTCTGTTATAGTTAGATAAATTATAAAGGTAAACCTTATCCAGCTGGCACAGCTCCAGATCGATGAACCTTCTCCTTTCGGAAGGTCCGTTTTTTATAATGCTCAAATCCTCCGGAGAAAAAAACACAATATTGATCATCCCAAACAATTCTCCGGATTTTTTAATCGGCACACCATCTATGGCAACACCTTTCGGCTTGTTTTTCTTCAAATGCATATCTATTTTATGGATAACTCCATCTCGTTCCAGAAACATTCTGATATGGGATTCCTCTTTATCCATTCTGATGATATCTTTATCTTTGCTTCCCTTATGAGATTTTGTGGTACCGCAGATATATAAAGCCTCTAAAATATTGGTTTTTCCCTGTGCGTTATCACCGTATAAAATATTGATTCCTTTATGAAATTCCATAGAAAGATTACTGTAATTCCTGTAATCCTTCAATTCAAGATTTTTTACATACATGAAGGCACCACTGTTCCGATTATTTTTCGATCTTTATAGTCTGATTATTATATTCAACACTATCTCCGCCGTAAAGCTTTTTTCCTCTTTGAATCTCAGTGTTACCGTTTACCTTTACCAAGCCGTCCTGAACTGCAATTTTTGACTCCACACCGGATCCAACCAATCCGGCGGCTTTTAGTGCCTGTCCCAGCTTGATAAAATCTTCCTTTAACTTAATTACTTCCATTTCAACCTCTGTTTTCCGCCTTTTCCGACATTCATTTATTGTACCGCCGCATTAAAGTTAACCGGTAAAATCAAATAGGTATACGACTCCTTACTATCCCTGATGAAACACGGAGCCTTTGGATTAATCAGGTATATATCTATATTCTCATCATCAATAACTCTTAATGCCTCAATTAAAAACTTCGGGTTAAAACCAATCAATATATCCTTGCCTTCCTTTGAGATATCAATCTCTTCATCCATTGATCCTATTGCGGAATGAATTCTTAACTCCATCTTTCTGTCATCGATATTAACAATAATCGGTTTCTTTTCAGATTCCTTAATTAAAAGGGTAGCCCGGTCTATACAGCTTAGCAGTTCCTTCTTGTTAATCGTTACCTTCGTTTCGTAATCACTGGATAACATCTGATTGATCTTAAAGTACTCACCTTCGATCAGACGGGACAACACAACTGTATCATCAAACTCAAATATAATATGTTTATCCGTAAAATAGATACTTACCTCGTCGGAAAATTCTCCGGAAAGGATCTTGCTGATTTCATTAAGTGTCTTACCCGGAACGATAACCTTAATATCATCATAGCTGTTATTTAACGTAATGTTTCTTATGGAGATTCTGTGCCCGTCAAGGGATACTACCCGGAATGCGGCACCTTTAATTTCAAACAGCTCGCCGGTCATTATCTTATTGCTCTCATTATCTGAGATTGAAAATACCGTCTGCCTGATAACTTCCTTTAATGTAAACTGTGATAATATGACAGGCTCTTTCTTCTCAACCTCCGGCAGGAAAGGAAACTCTTCGCCGCTCCTTCCGGATATCGTGAATTTTGCTTTTTCACATAGGATCGTTGCCATATAATTGCTGTCTGTTTCAATTGTTACATCATTGTCCGGCAGTTTTCTTACAATTTCCGAAAAAACCTTTGCATTGATTGCTATCATGCCGGTATCTATAATATTACCCTTCACCAGGGTTTCAATTCCAAGTTCCATATCGTTTGCAATGAGTTTAATATGGTCTGATTTCACTTCAATGATCAAACATTCCAGGATAGGCATAGTAGACTTGGCCGGAACTGCCTTTAAAACTATGTTAACACTATTCAGTAATTCATTTTTAGGACAAATTATCTTCATGATTGTGCATAACTCCCTTCAGAATTTTCATATAAATATATATAATAAAATTAACTAGTAGCAGTAATAGGGGCTGTTGAAATGTTCATATGTATCTTTTAGTCAATAGATTCAAGGCTTTGAGAAAAGGATAACTATGTGAAAAAATCAAATAGCAAATGAAATTAAAAAAACAGCATTAAGAAGCCGGCGGAGTTATCCCAATCGAACCCACAACATAATAACAATCTGTAAACAACAGATTGGGGAAGAATATAATTGTTTAGTTATGGGTTTATTTTCTTCATTAACACATCAATTGTATTTTGCATGCCGGCATCTTTATTAATATTTTTTTCTACCTTATCAATGCCATGAAGAATTGTGGAATGATCTCTGTTGCCCATCAGTTTTCCGATATCCGCAAGAGAAAGTTCGGTCAGTTTACGGCACAAATACATTGCAATCTGCCTGGGATATGCTATATTTCTGCTTTTGTTTATGGAATAGATATCAGAGGGAGAAATGTTAAAATGTTCCGCTATTACTTCTATTATTAAATCGGGGGTCAGCTGTTTCTTATCATCGGGTGATATCAGATCTTTTAATGCTTCCTCTGCCAGAGTGACATTGACTTCTTTTTTCTTGAGACGTGACAGAGCTACAATTTTAGTCAAAGCGCCTTCCAATTCTCTGATATTGGACTTGACATTGGTTGCAATATATTTCATAACCTCATTGTCGATCTGTAATCCGTCCAGTTCCTCTTTCTTTTTAAGTATTGCCATCCGGGTTTCGTAATCCGGCGGCTGAATATCTACGGTTAATCCCCATTCAAACCGGGAACGCAGTCTTTCTTCTAATGTGAGTATATCCTTTGGAGGCTTATCACTGGATATGATAATCTGTTTTTTAGATTCATGCAAGGTATTAAAAGTATGGAAGAATTCTTCCTGTGTGCTTTCCTTTCCTATTATAAATTGGATATCATCTATCAGTAAAACATCGATGTTTCTGTATTTCTCTCTGAATTCGGTAGGTGTCGTATTCACATTACGTATGGATTCAATCAGCTCATTCGTGAACTTTTCACTTGTCACGTACATTACCTTACTGTTTGGATTTTGTTCCAGTATGTAATGCGCGATGGAATGCATTAAATGTGTCTTGCCTAATCCAACACCGCCGTATATAAATAAAGGATTGTATATTTCCGCGGGAGACTCCGCCACTGCCAGGGAAGCGGCATGGGCAAGATTATTATTAGCACCTACTACAAAAGTATCAAAGGTATAACGTGGATTTAAAAAAGACAAGCCATTTTTAAGATTTTTATTCTGGGCAGCGTCTTTTTTATTTGTTACTGTGTCATGTTTAATCTGGCTTTCAAGTATAAATTCTACCTCATAGTTATCATTCATAATTTCTGAAATGGCAACTTTTAACGGAAGTCCATATTTTCTGTTTATGAAATTTTTACTGTCAGGGCCGATCATTTTATCATCTATGGATACTGTAACTAATTTATCCTTTAAAGAATATACTTTTAACGGAAGCAGCCATGTTTTAAACGAAACTTCGGTCACACAGTGCTCTATCTTAAGATATTCCAGTATTTCATCCCACTTGTTCTGAATTGCATTCATTACACTAATCTCCCTAATATAAAATTTCGTACATGCCTAATATATATATTATAACAAAATTGGGGAATTTTCAATGCTAATAATATAAATTTTAATTGTACAAGCACATGTAATCCCCAGCTGAAAAAGGATTACCAACAATTGTGTGAATAAATTATAAAAAGTATAAACATGAAAAAACTAAGCAATTATTGGTAACACTTTTGATAATTGTATAAAATATTCACACCAATTCACAAAGTTATCCACAAACAATCAACAATTTGTGGATAACTTTATGTGAACCTGATGTTTATTGTTAGGGGAACGCTTTGCCTTGGGAGGTATGATAACTCCGGGAGAGGTACCTGTTATATTAAAAGTTCAGAGAAAGAATCCCTGTTTGACAAAACATTTTAAATATACCCGAGTGATTTCAAAACAAAGGTGCCTGCAGGGATGGTTATTACCGTAAGAATTACTGTTAACACAATAATTCCTGCACTTAGTTCACCATCTCCGCCCAGCTTCTTAGCCATTATGTATGCATTAAGGGCAGTTGGGGTTGTAAAAAGCACTAATATGGTAGCTATCTCCTCCGAATTAAAGCCCATAATCAGCGTAAAAGGAACTATAATTAAAGGCTGGATAATTACTTTTAGTACGGCAGCATTTATTATATACTTTAAATTTCTGACAAGCGCATCAAGTCTTATGCTGGCTCCCACTAACATCAGGGCAAGAGGAGTGGCAAGCACACCCAGGTAATCAAGAGGTTTCGTTATTATAAACGGCAGTTTTATCTTAAGGAGAGAAAATGGCAGTGCGAGGACAATTGCAACAATCATAGGATTTTTCATTATGCTGAACACCAGATCTTTTATGCCTACCTTACCTTTATTGCTATTATAATAGGATAATACCAGGACTGCCAGTATGTTATATACAGGAAGGACAAAAGCTATAACAAGTATTGCACTTGGTATTATATTTGTCTGCAGGATATTCTGTGTTATCGGCAGCCCTACATATACATAGTTACCCCTGAAGGTACCCTGTACAAAAGCACTTATTTTACTTTTGTCTTTTATAAATATTACTGCAAAGATCCATGCGATAATAAAAAAGGCCACCGTTGCTCCTACTATAAATAATACGAATTTTATATTCATCAGGGAATAAAAATCGCTTTCTGATACATCATTAAAAAGTGACGCCGGTAATGCAAAGTAATAGACTATCGTGGTCGCTGTTGAAATAAAATCTGCCGAAATGACATTCTTTATTCTTAAAATAAATCCAAAAATAATAATAATAAATACCGGCATTACAATATTCAAACTGAAAATTAAGTTACCCATATTCTGTCACCCCGGGGACTTCTGTAAAAAGTACAAGCTTCTAAGAATGGAATCGTTCCCTCTATTTTCAAACTATATCATTTGTTTGTAATAAATACAAGTTATAAAGCAGCATAAATTACTTATTTGTTGATTTAACATCCAGCTCTTAAAAGATTAGTAAATACTTTAGGTAATTAAAATATAACTCATAATTTTTGTGGGAAGAGTAATTTAGAATCCCGGAGCAGGGTCTTGTACATGAAAAATGAATTGGAAGAATCCGTCAGGCATCTTATATTCCGGCAATCGTGCCAATCAGGTAAGGATGTGATGTCTGACGAGGCGGCAGCCGAGGAGTTCGCATTCTTACCTGATGATACAAGCGATTACCGGAATATTAGATACCTCGGATTCTTACTCTGAATATTTCAGGTACAAGACCCTGCTCCGGGATTCTATTCCCCTACCCCGGTAAAACTTGTAATAAACTAAAACTAAGTAAAGGAAAAATAAAAGATAAGTAAAGGTAAAGGCAAATAAAAAAATAAATGCTTGACTGAAAAGTAGATAACGCATATAATAGACATGATATTTTAAATAATAAAATAGAACAAATACGCTTACCATATATATATTGGTATAATTAGAAGGAGGTGCATCGTAATGAAAATGACATTCCAACCGAAGAAAAGATCAAGAGCGAAAGTTCATGGCTTCAGATCAAGAATGAGTACTTCCAACGGAAGAAAAGTTTTATCTAACAGAAGAGCAAAAGGAAGACATAAAATATCAGCTTAGGTCGCATTATTGTGGCCTTTTCTTCTCTTAAGAAAGATTGGTATCGGAAAGGGCCGTGAGATTTTGAAATCGTCAGAATCAATGAAAAGTAATGCCAACTTTAAAGAGGTATACCAGAACGGCAAATCGTATGCGAATATGTATTTAATTATGTATGTTCTAAGGAATGAATCAGGAAAGAATAGAATTGGTATATCTGTAAGCAGAAAAGTTGGAAATAGTGTTGTAAGGCACAGAATAACCCGATTAATTCGTGAAAGTTACCGATTGAATGAAGAAATGTTTAATAGTGGTTTAGACATAGTAGTGATCGCAAGAGTGGGTGCAAGAGGAAAGAGTTATAATGAAATCAATAGTGCTTTGATGCATTTGGCTGGTATTCATAAAATTTTAAAAGAGATGATAAAGTCGTAGCTATGAAACGAATTTTAATATTTTTAATAAAATTATATCGAAGGTATATTTCTCCTCTTAAGGTTAGGTCCAGTTGTATCTATACACCTACCTGCTCTTTGTATGCACTTCAGGCACTGGAAAAGTATGGAGTTCTTAAAGGCAGTTATTTGTCCATAAAAAGAATACTGAGATGCCATCCTTTTGCCAAAGGCGGATATGATCCGGTTCCGTAAAGAATGAATCAGGACAAAGGCTCCTGATCAAGTAGGGTATCCAAGGAGGAAAATGAATTGTTTAATATATTTTTAACGCAGGACGGTGGGGTATTTGGTCCTATCGCAACGTTATTGGGATGGATTTTAAATGCGATCTATGAATTTTTAAGCTTATTCGGAATAGAAAATGTAGGTATTGTAATTATATTATTTACTTTTATAGCAAGAGGTCTAATGATACCTTTGACTATAAAGCAGCAAAAATTTACGAAGCTTTCGGCGGTTATGAATCCTGAAATTATGAAGATTCAGAACAAATACAAGGGTAAAAAGGATCAGGTTTCCTTGAGAAACCAGCAATTAGAAACCCAGGCCGTTTATGAAAAGTACGGAACTAAGCCTACGGCCGGGTGCCTGCCGTTATTGATTCAGCTCCCGATCATGTTTGCACTTTATAAGGTTATCTATAATATACCTGCTTATGTAAATGATATTAAAGGCATTTACAACCAGATTGCGGAAGCGGTCATGGGAATGCCGGGATATGCCGATGTTATTCAATCATTTGCGGATTCCAATCATGTTAAAATAGCGGTAACAAACGGAGCGGTTCCGGTTAATAATATTATTGACGTATTGGCTAAATTTTCAAAACCTGAATGGAACGAACTGATTTCCAAATTCCCGGATATCAGTACTGTAATAACTTCAAATTCGGATAGAATCGTTCATATCAATAGCTTTATCGGCGGATTAAATATTATTGATCCTCCGGGTATCGGATTCCCGGGTATCATTATTCCGATATTGGCGGCAGGACTGCAGTTTATACAGACAAAGCAGATGTCTGCAAACAATCCTCCTGTGGATAAGGATAATCCGATGGCGGCATCCATGAAATCCATGAATGTAATTATGCCGGTTATGTCCGGAATATTCTGTATTACATTCCAGACGGGTGTCGGTTTATACTGGATTGCCGGCAGTTTATTTGCTATTATCCAGCAGGCTGTCATCAATAAGTATATGGAAAAGGTTGACGTTAATGTTTTGATAGAAAAGAATGTAATGAAAGCTAAGAAGAAGAAAGTAAAAGCAGGAATTAACCCGAATGCTTCAATGGAAGAACTGGCGAAGAAACAGACAAAATCCATTGATACAATCCATGCTGACACTCCGGCTGAAAAAGGCGCCGCCGGTTATGCTAATTCCGTGAAGAAGAATTACGAACCGTCGAACTATAAGAAAAGCGATGTTTCGTATAAATCCGGCAGCATTGCGGCAAACGCAAATCTTCTTAATAACAGGAATAATGAAAAGGGGGATAAATAATTATGGAATGGTTGGAATTTACGGCTAAGACAGTCGGTGAAGCTTTAACGGAAGCACTTATAAAATTAGAGACTACAAGTGACAATGTAGATTATGAAGTAATTGAAAAAGAGAGCAGCGGATTCTTAGGTCTTTTTAACAGTAAACCCGCCAGAATCCGTGTAAAAATGAAGTTCAGTGTTGTAAATCTGGCAAAAGATTTTCTGGAAAAGGTCTTTCAGGCAATGAATGTGGATGCCAGAGTCGAAGTAAACTATGAAGAAGAAGATTCGTTAGTTGATATCAATGTCATAGGCGACGATATGGGAGTTCTGATCGGCAAGAGAGGACAAACACTGGATTCCCTGCAATACCTGGTAAGCCTTGTATTAAATAAAGGAAGTGAAGGCTACCTGAAAGTAAAACTGGATACCGAGAATTACAGGCAGAGAAGAAAAGAAACTCTTGAAAATTTAGGCCGTAATATTGCATATAAAGTAAAAAGAACAAGGAAATCCGTATCCCTGGAACCCATGAATCCTTATGAAAGAAGAATTATTCATTCAGTGCTTCAAAATGATAAATTTGTCGAAACACACAGTGAAGGGGAGGAGCCTTACAGAAGGGTAGTTATTACTTTAAAAAAAGGTGTGCCGAACAGGGAATACAAGTATAACCGAAATAAATATCCTTATGGAAGTAGTTCAAACAAAGAATACAGCAGTATATATAAGAAGAACAAGGAAGCCGGTCAAAAGCATAACGAAGAGGAATAGGATAAAGGGTGTATTAAAGGTAGTAATTGCTTTGATACACCCTTTTTCAAATGGAAGGAAACTGCGCCGTCAAAATAAGAAGAACCATACAGGCTAGCCGGATATGCAGGAAAGGGGTCAGAATGAAAACAGATACGATTGCGGCAATTGCTACGGCAGTCAGCAATGCGGGAATTAGTATAATACGAATCAGCGGAGAAGCCGCCTTAGTAATAATAGATAAAATTTATAAGCCAAAGAACGGATCGAAGAAACTGTCCCTATGCCAAAGCCATACGGTACATTACGGCTATATAGCGGATCAGGATGAGGTTATTGATGAAGTAATGGTGCTAATCATGAAAGCTCCGAGGAGCTATACGAAGGAAGACGTTGTTGAGATTGACTGTCATGGCGGTATTGTAGTGACTAAAAAGATTCTGGAGACTGTGATAAAATATGGTGCAAGAACAGCTGAACCGGGTGAATTCACAAAGAGGGCTTTTCTAAATGGAAGAATTGACCTGTCGCAGGCAGAAGCCGTCTGTGATATCATAAACGCCAGGAATGAATATGCGTTAAAGAATTCATTAAACCAATTAAGAGGAAACATACAAAAGAAAATCAGGGATGTCCGGCAGGTGATCATCCGTGATCTGGCGTTCATAGAAGCCGCTCTGGACGATCCGGAGCATATCAGCATTGATTCCTTCCGGGAGGAGTTAAGGGCCCACACGGAAGAAACCCTTACGGAGCTTAATAAGCTGCTCAAATCGGCGGATAACGGACGTTTATTACGGGAAGGAGTTAATACGGTGATTCTTGGCAAACCGAATGCCGGAAAATCTTCCCTGCTTAACGTATTGGTGGGTTCCGACCGGGCAATTGTTACGGATATTGCCGGTACTACGAGGGATACGCTAGAGGAAACCATACAACTGGGAAGTATCTGCCTGAATGTGATCGATACTGCCGGAATCCGGGAAACGGAAGATATTATTGAAAAAATCGGTGTGGAGAAAGCCAGGAATTCCGCGGCCGAAGCGGATTTGATCATCTATGTGGCCGATGCTTCAAAGGAATTGGATGAGAATGATTCCGTCATTATGGATATCATAAAGGATAAAAAAGCTGTTGTTCTCTTGAATAAATCTGACTTGAAAGTCCTTATTGAGCCCGATCATATGAGAAGCTTAACAGGGAAGGATGTAATACAGATTTCCGCAAAAGAAAATGAAGGGGTTGACAAGCTGGAAAAGTGGATTACAGATATGTTTTTTACCGGCAGAATCACATTTAACGATGAAATCTATATTACAAATATCAGACAGAAGGAAGCCATTGCAGGAAGTATACAGAGCCTGGAAATGGTGAGGCAAAGTATTGATGACGGAATGCCGGAAGATTTTTTTTCCATAGATATGATGAACGCGTACGGACAGCTGGGTGAGATCATTGGTGAAGCAATAGGTGAGGATTTGACAGATACAATATTCAGAGAGTTCTGTATGGGAAAATAGGTTACAGCTCAGCCGTATGCCTGAACTGTAACGAAAATAGAGCGATTAGCGATAAACTGACAATAGAATTTAACTTTAAAGGAAGGATAAGAAAATGCCATATACGTATGAAACCTATGATGTTGTGGTTGTGGGGGCGGGCCACGCCGGATGTGAGGCAGCGCTTGCATGTGCCAGGCTGTCGTTAAACACCCTGGTGGTAACGATAAGCATGGACAGTATCGCATTAATGCCATGTAATCCCAATATCGGAGGTACTTCAAAGGGCCATCTGGTAAGGGAAATCGATGCCCTGGGCGGTGAAATGGGTAAGAATATTGATAAGACCTATATACAGTCAAAGATGTTGAACCTGTCAAAAGGGCCGGCCGTGCATTCACTCCGCGCTCAGGCGGATAAGCAGGATTACAGCAGGGCTATGAGGAAGGTGCTGGAAAACACTCCGAATTTAACCTTAAAGCAGGCGGAAGTAGCGGAAATACTCGCCGAGGACGGCAGGGTCGTGGGGATAAAAACCTTTTCCGGTGGAATTTATCCGTGCAAGGCGGTAATATTGTGTACAGGGACTTATCTGAAGGCCAGATGTGTGTACGGGGATGTAAGCAACTATACGGGACCGAACGGATTACAGGCCGCAAACCATTTGACAGAATCGCTGAAATCGTTAGGAATCGAGATGTATCGCTTCAAAACAGGAACTCCCGCAAGAATTGATAAAAGATCCATTGATTTCAGTAAAATGGAGGAACAGTTCGGTGATGAGGATATTGTTCCCTTTTCCTTTACGAATAGATCCGAGGATATCAGGAAAGAACAGGTTTCCTGCTGGCTGACTTATACGAATGAGGAAACTCATAAGATAATCCGTGAGAATATAGACCGGTCCCCTTTATATTCGGGTAATATTAAAGGCACCGGTCCGAGATATTGCCCTTCCATTGAGGATAAGGTAGTAAAGTTCGCGGATAAGGACAGACATCAGGTTTTCATTGAACCGGAAGGAAACTATACGAATGAAATGTATGTCGCCGGCATGTCAAGTTCACTGCCGGAGGATGTGCAGTACCGGATGTATCGCAGCGTGCCGGGTTTGGAAAACGCAAGGATAGTACGAAATGCCTATGCAATTGAATATGATTGTATTAATCCCATGCAGTTAAAGCCCACTTTGGAATTTAAGAATGTGGAAGGCCTTTTCAGCGGCGGACAGTTTAATGGGAGTTCCGGATATGAAGAGGCGGCAGCGCAAGGTTTAATTGCGGGAATTAATGCAAGCATGAAGCTTTTAGAAAAGGAACAGATAGTCCTGGATCGTTCGGAAGCATATATAGGTGTGCTGATCGATGATTTAGTTACGAAGGAAACACATGAGCCATATCGGATGATGACCTCCAGGGCGGAATACCGTCTGATTTTAAGACAGGATAATGCAGATTTAAGATTATCAAAGATTGGGTATAAAATCGGATTGATTGATGCCGAAAGATATAATAAAGTAATATTAAAAGAAAAACTTATTGAGGAAGAGATAGAAAGACTGAAACAAACTTTGGTTGGTGCAGGTAAAGAGGTTCAGGCATTGCTGCAAGGGTGCGGAAGCACCTTGCTAAAGACCGGAACGACTCTTGCAGAGCTGATACGCCGTCCCGAACTAAGCTATGAAGCAATTGCCGGAATTGATCCGGAGAGGAAAGAGCTTCCGGGGAAGGTTATTGAACAGGTTAATATTAATATAAAATATGAAGGATATATTCAAAGACAGTTAAAGCAGGTGGAGCAGTTTAAGAAATTAGAAAAAAAGCAGATACCTCAGGATATTGATTATGATGAAATTTTAAGTCTGAGGAAAGAAGCAAAACAAAAGCTGTCTGTAATTAAGCCGATATCAGTGGGACAGGCTTCCAGAATATCGGGAGTTTCCCCGGCAGATATTTCGGTTTTACTTGTATATCTGGAACAAAGGAAGAGAAGAATGAAATAAAAACAGCGAGAAGGGGGGAGATAGTCAAATGTATGATACTACGGCATTTAACAAAATGTTATCTGATTTGGATATATCATTAAAGGATGATCAGACAAAGCAGTTTTTGCATTTCTACGATATGCTGATGGAAAAGAATAAAGTTATGAATCTCACTGCTATTACAGAGTTTGAAGAGGTCGTAAGCAAGCACTTCATTGACAGCCTCTCTTTGAAAAAGGTGTTTAATACGGATAAAGCGTTAAGCGTGATTGATATGGGGACCGGAGCCGGATTCCCGGGGATACCTTTAAAGATCGCTTTTCCGCATTGGAATATAGTTCTTTTGGATTCCTTGAATAAAAGGGTGAATTTTCTAAATGAAGTGATAGATGCTTTAGGCTTAAAAGAGATAAAGGCCGTACACGGACGTGCGGAGGATTACGGAAGGCAATCCGGATGCAGGGAAAGCTTTGATCTTTGTGTGTCAAGAGCGGTAGCAAAGCTTGCAACCTTATCCGAGTACTGCCTGCCGTATGTTAAAATTAACGGCTGCTTTATCTCCTATAAAGCCTGCAGTGTTCAGGAGGAAATAGCAGAAGCGGACGGTGCTGTTCGCATTCTTGGAGGTGCGGTTGAGAATACTTGCAGCTTTTTCTTACCGGATAGCGATATCAAACGTTCCTTAATCGTAATACGAAAGCAGTCACATACTCCGGGGTTATATCCGAGAAGTGCGGGAAAGCCGTCGAAAGAACCGTTACCGGTCAAAAGCAGGTGAGAAAACTGCGGTCTTGCTCTTGGCGGCTGCAGGAACAGAATAAAAGAAGGAAGGAAAATTTGTCATTCAATCATTAGAAAGCATGGATGAAAAGACAAGCACGGGAGAAAATATGCCGGTACAGGGAAAATATTTATATTATGGGGATGATTTATCAGATGTATTTGAAATCAGACGTCAGGTATTTCAGGTAGAACAGGGAGTCCCGGCTCAGATTGAGTTTGACGGAATAGATGATTTGGCGATTCATGTAATCGTGTATGCTTCGGATGGGAAGAATTATCCGGTTGCTACCGGAAGGGTATATTTTGACGGTGAGACTTACCGGATCGGAAGAGTTGCGGTTATAAAAGAGGAAAGGGGTAAATCTTACGGTGATTTTGCCGTCCGTATGCTTGCAAATAAAGCATTTCTAGCCGGCGCTAAAGAAATTCATATTGATTCTCAGGTTACTGCGATACCTTTTTATGAAAGAATTGGTTTCCGGACGTTGGGAGAGGAATTTATGGAAGCAGGGATCCGACATAGGATGATGGTTTTAAAGCCTGATAATTTGTGTAAAAAATGCGATAATATTAAGAAAATATAATTTTTTTTTAATATTTGTCTTTAAAAAAAGAAAATTATGTTATACTATATAGGTAAATAACATGGGAGCTACTAATTATGTTTGATAATTTAGACAAAAATAAATTTGAAGGTCAATTAAATGATGCACTCAATTTTTTAACTTTACAGCTTGATCTGACTCAGTTGGAGATAAATAATTATGAAATTAAAGTGAAATGTTTCATTGAGAGTATCAGTAAAATTGAAGATAGTTTATCGGATCTGAATAAAAATGATTCAAACGCTGTATTATTTTCTCCCACAAAGAACATAAGCAGGAATAATGAACGAAACGCTTTATTGGATGAGCGGAATAATATTACGAAAGAATTGAATACGGCTGAAAACGAAATAAATTTATTAAAAAGTAAACAAATCAATTTGGACAAATCCGTACGGTGTTTAAAAACAGTATATGATAGTGTGAAATTGTTTGATGTTGATCGCTGTTCGGATAATAAAAAGAATAATCGTTTGTTATTAGGCATTAATGTTTTGGAAACACAGGAAAATGAACGAAAACGCATCGCAAGGGATTTGCATGATTCCACCGTACAGAACATGACAAATATTATGCATAAAACAGAGCTTTGTATGCGATTAATAGATATTGATCCGATTCGTGCAAAGCTGGAACTGCAGACAATGGTTCAGACAATTAAAACAACTATAAATGATATGCGAAATATTATTTATGATTTAAGGCCAATGTCAATTGATGATTTAGGCTTAGTTCCTACTATAGAGAAATATATTAAAGAGATTAATGCAAGTAAAGATGTCGATATTGTTTTGAAAGTGAAAAATGAGCAAGGGGATAACACAAAAGAAGTTTTATCGATCATTAATCTTACTTTATTTCGAATTATACAGGAGGCTACTAATAATTCAATAAAACATGGAAAAGTGTCTAAAATTATAATAGACTTGGAATACCTTAAAGATTTTATTATACTGACAATATGTGACGATGGCATCGGTTTCAACAATGAGACATGTATCGTAGATGGAGCAAATATTTTATCTGGATTTGGTTTATCAATTATGAAGGAAAGAGTTTTATTACTGGCAGGTGAGATAAAAATTGAATCAAATGATAAAAATGGAACTAAGATATTTGTAAAAGTACCACTAAGAATACATAAGGAGGATTACGGATGGAGCCGATTAAATTGATGATTGTTGATGATCATACTATGATACGGGAAGGCCTCAAACAGTTATTGGAATTGGACGGTGATATTAAGATAATTGGAGAGGCTGGCGAGGGTAAAACTTGTCTGAACATAGTTGACAGTATTAAACCTGATATTATTTTACTCGATATCAATATGCCGCAGATGAGCGGCTTAAAGGTGCTTGAGCAGTTAAAAATAAATAATTGCAAAAGCAGAGTACTAATTTTGACAATTCATAATGAGATTGAGTATTTAATGCGTGCAATCGAACTGGGTGCGGATGGATATGTTTTAAAGGATTCCGAATCTGCTGTATTAAGAAAGGCCATATTTACTATTTATAACGGTGAAAGATATGTACAAAATGAACTTGCCGCTTATATGAACAGCAATATGAGAAACGATTACTTGTCTAACGAAGACCAGCTCCTGACCAGAAGAGAAATTGAGATACTTAAATTGCTGACGGAAGGCTTATTTAATAAAGAAATTGCCTACCAGCTTTCCATAAGCGAAAAAACGGTAAAGAATCACGTGTCCAACATTTTTAAAAAGATAAGTGTATCTGACCGCACACAGGCAGCTGTTTATGCGATCAGGAATAATATAGTTGAGATATATTAATGCTAAAAATTGTAACGGGTTATATCGAATCTTAATTATCGGAATTGTTAAATTAACATAATTTGATCGAAATTTGTTCTTATATTAATTTAGCGTCTTTAGTTTTCAAATTTTTAATGTAAAATATTTCTAAAATTACGTACGAACAATTTACACTGTCTCGTACGTTTTTTTATCGTATAGAAGAATGCTTCATCCGGCAAAGCCCGGCTGCGCTTGGCATGAGAGTTCGACTTGATGAATTCTTTCTTCTATAAATGTTTCACGTGAAACATTATACAAAAATATTTATGATAAATTGTCGTAAAGTATAGATATATGATAGGAAGAATGCTATAATGTAGTTGTTGTAAAAGTAAAAACTTATAGGAGGTCATTACATGGGACGTGTTATAGCTGTGGCTAATCAGAAAGGCGGAGTAGGTAAGACCACAACTGCTATAAATTTGTCTGCTTGCCTGGCAGAAAAGGGAAAAAAAGTTCTCGCAGTTGACGTAGACCCTCAAGGTAATACCTCAAGCGGTTTGGGCATAGATAAAAATAATATAAAAAATACGATTTATCAGTTAATTATTGGCGAATGCTCGATACAGAATTGTATAATAGAAAATGTCTTTGATAAGCTTTCGGTTATTCCTTCAAATGTAGAACTTGCAGGTGCTGAAATTGAGTTGATTGGTCTGGAAGACAAGGAATATATTCTCCGTAATCAACTGGAAGTGATAAAGGATAACTATGATTATATCATAATTGATTGCCCGCCGTCTCTTAATACATTGACTGTTAATGCTATGACCACTGCCGATACAGTGCTGGTTCCGATACAATGTGAATATTATGCGCTGGAGGGTTTAACGCAATTAATACATACCATTAATCTAGTAAAGAAAAGATTGAATCCAGATTTAGAAATCGAAGGTGTTGTTTTCACGATGTTTGATGCCCGCACAAATTTATCCTTACAGGTTGTTGAAAATGTAAAAAACAATTTGAAGCAAACAATTTATAAATCCATTATTCCCAGAAATGTAAGGCTAGCGGAAGCACCCAGTCATGGACTTCCAATAAATATATATGATCCAAAGTCGGCCGGAGCCGAAGGATATCGGGATTTGGCCGATGAGGTTATAGACAGGGAATAAGAATTGTATCATAACAGAAAGAAACAGAGGTGCAAGTATGGCAGTTACGAAGCGTGGATTGGGAAAGGGATTGGATTCAATGATACCGGAGAAACTGGATCCTCCCAGAAAGAAAAGTACAGTTAATGCCGATGAGAATGTTTCACGTGAAACATTGATTAATATAAATGAAATTGAACCAAACAAGGGACAGCCAAGAAAAAGTTTTGATGAAGACGGCATTCAGGAATTGGCTGATTCCATAAAGCAATACGGAGTTATTCAACCGCTTATACTACAAAAAAAAGATAAATACTATGTAATAATTGCCGGCGAAAGAAGATGGAGAGCGGCAAGACTGGCAGGATTAAAAAAAGTCCCCGCAATTATAAAGGATTATTCTCCGCAGGAGATAATGGAGATAGCATTAATTGAAAATATTCAAAGGGAAGATTTAAATCCGATTGAGGAAGCAATGGCTTATCAGAATTTGATTAAGGAATTCAATCTAAAACAGGATGAAGTTGCGGAACGTGTTTCTAAGAGCAGGGTTGCGGTAACAAATTCAATGAGGCTGCTGAAATTAGATAAGCGAGTTCAGCAAATGCTGATCGATGGTATGATTTCAAGCGGTCATGCCAGGACACTGCTATCTCTGGAGGATTTGGAGCAGCAGTATCAGGTCGCAATCAAGGTATTTGACGAAAAGTTGAGTGTAAGGGAAACCGAAAAATTAATTAAAAGTATTCAAAATATAAAGCAAGTAAAGGAAGAATCTGCGGTTACGAAGGAGGATAGTTTTATTTATCGGGATTTGGAAGAAAAAATAAAAGGTATAGTAGGAACAAAGGTAAACATCAAAAAGAAGGCAAAAAACAACGGAAAAATAGAAATTGAATACTATTCTATCGAAGAGCTGGAGCGTATAGTGGAACTGTTCGAGTCGATAAACAATTAATATGATAAGAATGTTTACTCGCAGAAGCGCAGGCATATAAAATGAGAACTGAAGCTGTAGAGAGAAACATAATACAAATATGAGGAGATCACACAAATGAATATATTTGACACTTTAGGCATAGATATGGGGTATGTCCTGATAGGTTTGGCCGGTTTTTCATTGGTTTTATTTATATTAACGATAGCATTGTTTATTAAAATGGGAAAGATTAATAAGAAATACAAAAAGTTTATGCAAGGAGCAAATGGAGAAAATCTCGAGAAGCAATTTTTAAAAAGATTTGCTGAAGTAGACGAACTGCAATATGAAAGCAGAAAGCTTCAGGAAGAGATTGAGAAGATTACCGAGAACCTGTTGATAACCTACCAGAAGATAGGAATCGTAAAATACGATGCATTTAAGGAAATGGGCGGGAAATTGAGCTTCGCGCTTGCCCTCTTAAATGGTAATAACGATGGTTTTATACTTAATTCCATGCATTCAAGCAGGGAAGGGTGTTATACTTATATTAAGGAGATCATAAAGGGAGAATCCTTTGTTGTACTGGCAGAGGAAGAACGACAGGCCCTGGAGGCAGCAAAGAAGAGCAGAGATTATATGGAATAAAGAGATAATATAAGAGTACCGGATTTCTGAAGGTTACCGACAGAGATCCGGTACTCTATTTTCATCGTATAGGAAAGTTCGTCCTATACGATGAAAAGCACTCCGCTAGAGTTGATGTAATCTTTTATCGTTATTTTTTTGCAGGAAGATTATCCTTGCCGTAGTAAGCAATCATATAAAGTTCTTCCAACTCGGAAACAAGCGGTAAACGGGGATTTGCCGTGGTACATTGATCGCTGAATGCCAAATCTGCAAGAGGAGCGACCTTTGACAGGAAGAGCTTTTCGTCAATGCCGTACTCCTTTAAGGTTGCCGGAATTTCCAGATAGCTGTTCAATTCTTCAACCTTGGAAGCCAGGATTTCTACCGCATCATCGTTATTCTTTGGTTTGTATCCAAGCTTCATCATTAATGCAAATATCTTGTCACCTACAATATAATTTTCATATTTTGGCCATGAAGTGAACTTAGTAGGGCAGGAAGCACCATTATATCGAATTACATGGGGCAACAGGATTGCATTTGCACAGCCGTGAGGAATATGGAACTCGCCGCCAAGCTTATGAGCCAAGGAATGGTTAATTCCAAGGAAGGCATTGGTAAACGCCATACCTGCCATTGTGGAAGCGTTGTGCATTTTCTCACGGGCAACAGGATCTGCCGCACCCATATCGAAGGATTTCTTGAGATAGGTAAATACCATCTCAATAGCGTGGATCGCCAGTGCATCGGTATAGTCCGATGCGAGAATCGAAATATACGCTTCTACTGCATGTGTCAATACATCCATTCCTGTCCACGCAGTAGATTTCTTAGGAACAGTCATAACGAAGTCAGGATCTATGATTGCTACGTCCGGGGTAAGCTCATAGTCGGCCAGAGGATATTTCTTATTCTCGGCTTTATCGGAGATAACGGCAAAGGAAGTGACCTCTGAACCGGTACCGGAAGTCGTAGGTATGGCAACTAATTTTGCTTTCTTGCCAAGCTGCGGGAATTTATAAGTCCTCTTTCTGATGTCCAGGAATTTTAAAGACATACTCTTGAAATCGGCATCCGGATTCTCATAAAAGAGCCACATACCCTTTGCAGCATCAATTGCCGAGCCGCCGCCGAGTGCGATAATAACATCCGGCTTGAACTGGTTCATGGAAGCTACGCCTTTCATGATCGTTTCAAGGGAAGGATCCTGTTCAACCTGATCAAAGATTTCACAATGAACATATTCCTCTCTTTTACGTAATTGATACAATACCTTATTCACATAGCCTAACTGGGTCATAGACGGGTCCGTTACTATAAATGCTTTATTGATACCGGGCATCTTTGATAAATAAGCAGTTGAACCCGATTCAAAAAATATTTTATTCGGAATTTTAAACCATTGCATATTGTTTCTCCTCTTTGCCACACGTTTTACGTTAACAAGATCGACTGCAGATACATTATGTGTGGTTGAGTTACCTCCGTAGGAACCGCAGCCAAGTGTTAAGGAAGGCATATTGGTATTGTATAAATCACCGATAGCACCATGTGTTGACGGAGAGTTGATAATAATACGGCCGGTCTTCATCCGGTTGGAAAATTCCTCGATTACTTTTGCGTCATTTGAATGAAGTACGGAGGAATGACCCATTCCGCCATTAGAAAGCATTTTTTCACATAACTGGAAGCCATCCTCAACATCTTTTGCCTTGGCAACTGCTAAAACAGGGGATAGCTTTTCTTTTGACAGTGGAAATTCCCTGCCAACGCCGTCAAGCTCGGTGCATAATATTTTTGTCTCGGCAGGTATCGAGATGCCGGCCAGGCTGGCAATTTTCGCCGGGGACTGACCTACGATAGCGGGATTTACCGCATTCTTCTCCAGGTTGATGACAACCGGCTCCAGTTTCTTTATTTCTTCCTTCGTTGCAAAGTAGCAACCGGCTTTTTTCATTAATTCCACTACTTCTTTATAGATAGGTGCTTCGATTATGGCTGCCTGCTCGGAAGCACATATCATGCCGTTATCAAAGGATTTTGAAAGAACCAGATCGTTAACGGCTCTCTTTAAGGAGGCAGTTTTCTCTATAAAGCAGGGAACATTGCCGGGGCCTACACCGATTGCGGGTTTGCCTGAGGAGTAAGCTGATTTAACCATTCCGGGACCGCCTGTTGCAAGTATGCAGGCCACACCGGGGTGATTCATCAGGACGGTAGTCGCCTCAACGGAAGGATACTCAATCCATTGGATACAGTTCTTAGGCGCACCTGCTTTCACGGCCGCATCCAGTAATGTTTGTGCCGCAGCCTTTGAACATTGCTGTGCACTTGGATGGAATCCAAAAATAATTGGGTTGCGTGTTTTGATACAGGATATAATTTTAAACATTGTCGTAGAGGTTGGGTTGGTAACCGGAGTAACACCTGCAACAATACCGATCGGTTCCGCTACAAGCATATAATCCTCTTCCTCGTTGTCCTCAATAATGCCTACCGTCTTTTGGTACTTAATGGAATGCCAGATATATTCGGTGGCAAATATATTCTTTGTGATCTTATCCTCGTAGATACCTCTTCCTGTTTCCTCCACAGCCATTTTTGCCAATTCCTGTTGTTTCTCAAGGCCCGCTAAAGCCATTTCATGAACTATATTGTCGATTGATTCCTGATCGTAATTCATGAATTCCTTAAGGGCGGTCTTAGCATTTTGAACCAATTGGTCTACATGCTCCTGGGGTGTAGGCAGTTTCTTCTCAGCCATAGTAATTACCTCCGTTAGTAGAATAATATTATAATGTTAAATATTTCACAAGCTAAAACTTTAAACTCTTTACAATTAGAATATATCAAATAATTAGTAAAATGTCAAAGGAATTTATAAAATATTTCACAAATGATAGTAAAATATTGAATGATAAACTTATTAAAAATATACATAGTGCACAAATGAAAAAATATTATAGGAAAATATCACAAATTTGATTCTAGTGATACGCTGAAATGTTAAATAAATAACAATAACTCCAAGGAGTATAAACCATATTGAGCGGCCCTGATAAATTCTTTGCGGTTACCCGCGTGTGAATATGACAAAAATAAATTCGAGTAAAAGATAAGCAATTAGGAAATATGTATTATTTACCAGGATTAAGATAGCATTAAGATTACTATTTAATATTGACATAATAAGTCGATATAGACTATTGTATAGTATAGACGAAAGAATCTAATTAATACACATTGTCATATGTGAGGATAATCGAATGAGAAGAATTTTAATTAATTCAATTAAGGGTACTGAGATACTGGCCAGAGATATTGTTAACAACAACGGGATAGTAATCATATCAGCCGGGGTGACGGTAAAAAGGGAATATATAGAGAAGCTGAAAGAGCTGGGGATTATTTATCTCTATGTGGAGGATGAATTATCGGCAGGTATCGATGAACAGGATAATATTGAGATTGTAATAAAAGAGCAGTGCCAGGATATTATTAAAGAGATTATCGAAAAATATTCATATCAGGGATATGGTGAACTTGAAGAAATTCAAGAGGTCGCTGAGGAAATTATTAATGATGTTGTTAAGCAGTCGGAGGTTCTCTACAGCATTTCAGGAGTAAGAAAGAAAAGCGAAAGTACATATTCACATTCTATTAATGTATGTGCGCTTTCCGTTTTGCTTGCTTTAAGAATGAAAATTTCGAAGTCCAAGGTGCGGGATATTGCGATAGGAAGTCTGCTGCATGATATCGGTTATACCTATATGCCGTTTGATTATCTGAATTGTATCTATAATGAATGCACCCCGGATGAACAGAAAGAGCTGATGAAGCATGTGATATACGGGTATTCCTCAATTGATAAGGAGAAGTGGCTGACGGCTGCTGCAAAGGATATCATACTGTATCATCATGAAAGGCTGGATGGGACAGGATATCCTTTCCATCTGAAATCAAACAAGCTTAAAATAGGGTGTAAGATCGTTGCCATTTGTGACGATTTTGACAGTATGGTTTACGGTTATCTGGTACCGAGGATGAAGGTTCATGATGCGATGGATTATATTGTTAGCCAGGCAGGAGTAAAGTATGATTTTACCTGTGTCAATTACTTTATGGAATCGGTAGCCGCTTATCCGAACGGAACTATCGTCATAACAAATGAGGATGAGAAAGGCATTGTATTGCGGCAGAATTCGAAATGTCCTACCAGGCCGGTGCTCCATATGATCGAAGATTCACAGGGGAAAAAATATACGGAATGGGTGGAAAAAGACCTGAAGAAGGAATTGACTTTATTTATCAGAGATACCATTGAAAGCTGATAATTAATTTTCTTGCAAGCAGGTTAAAAATGTGATATAAGTAATAGATACCTGCATTAAATTGTAGTATACTATAATTTATAGGTATGTTAATTAAGCAGGGTTCCATATAATGTGAGGAATCCATTATCAGTCAGATTTGAGTCAGGTGGTGAATGATTGTGCATAGTTATTTAAGAGCAATTGGTTTTAGCGAAATTAAAGATAGAAAAGAATTAGATAATTTGTTGGGCATAATCATAGAACAGCCAACAGAAAAGAAAATTCTTAATACGAGGGATAGCAAAACAATAGCTGAAATATCCAGATCATTCTCTAAAAATATGGGGATTACCGTAAGGGGAGAATATGATAAGGAAGGTAAGTTCTACATGGAGCATTACTATCCTTATTACAGAAGTCAATATATAAGTGCCAAAGAAGAAGTAACAATTATTAAACGGGTCGATACCGATGCATACACAGGCATGTGTGATGATGTGAGGCTGGGTGTTTCGCTTATTTTTTATCTGCAGAATACCGTAGATTATCTGTCTGACGGGAAGGATAAGAATCAAAGGGGAGTTGTTCTGCCGATATATCTGTCGGCCTTGTCTGTTTCAGGTAAAATACTTCTTCCGCTGGAACAGGATGAAAAGCTTATCAAGAGTAACATTGCAGAGACACAGTATCGCAGACAGCTGATAGCGGAAGCTAAAAAAGGGAACCAGGATGCGATTGACAGTCTTACGATTGATGATATTGACATGTACGCAATGATATCAAGGAGAGCAAAATTCGAAGACATTTATACGATTGTGGAAACCTCGTTTACCCCCTTCGGATCGGAATCCGATAACTATACGGTTTTGGGTACAATTATAGACATGGATACCGTATTGAACGAACAGACCGGAGAAGAAGTTTATGATTTAATGATTAATTGCAATGATGTTATCTTTCAGGTGGTTATTAACCGGAAGGATATCCTTGGGGAGCCGGTAATAGGCAGGCGCTTTAAGGGAGATGTCTGGCTGCAGGGTTATATTGATTTCTATGCAGATAAATATTTGAATTTGGGTTGACTAATTACCAATATAATAGTAGAATAAGATTGCTGCCGCAAGGTGTCTTGTCATCGGAGCAGTAAATGCATCTATAGCTCAGTAGGATAGAGCGACCGCCTCCTAAGCGGTAGGCCGCTGGTTCGAATCCAGTTAGGTGCATTGGATTTCTTACAAAGAGGTGAGATGGATTTGATGATTGAAAAGTACAATGAATATGCACTTATGTTTAATGCCCTTTCAGATTCTAACCGCTTACTGATTATTGATTACCTTATGGATGGTGAACTGTGTGCCTGCAAACTGCTTGAACGGTTACAGATAACACAGTCTACACTGTCGTACCATATGAAGATTCTTTGTGAAAGCAGGATTGTAACTTCCCGGAAAGACGGCAAATGGATGTATTATTCTTTAAATAGCGGCAGATTTAAAGAGATAAAAGAGATATTGGACAGATTCATAAAGCAGAAAAACTAACAGGCGCATGAAGCAGCAAAGCTTCATACGCCTGCTTTTTACTTTATATGAAAAAACTTGTTTACAGGTCCAAATAGGATTTATCGGACGAATTTTTTTTCCGTTTTTTCTTTTGATGGTATGCGTTTCTGCGCCTGCGGTATGGAAGTTCGACGAATACGAAATAAAGTATGAGTGCAATGATTATTACACCTACAATAATACCGATGATTATCGGCTTCAAACTATAAGTGCGGTATTGATCGGAGGCATCCGAGGAGTCCTCTTTGTTTACTATGGCAGGGGAAGGGACATAGGAACCTTCCAGCAGAGGGGATGTATCCACATTATTATAAATGATATCCGCGGCCCCGACATAAAGCCCGTCATAGGAATAGGAAATCGAGCCGATTACATTTTCTCCTTTTTCGATTGCGGAAATCGGTGAAAGAATGATATCTTTTTTTGCATCCGCATAATCTGCGGTATTCGGCAGAATTATATTGCCGTCCGTGCTGACCTGAAGACGGGAATTCGTACCGTTGAACAGGGAACTGTATTTAGTAAACAAGGGTGTTGCATCGATAGAGGACGGCTCCTCCATATCCGCAATACTATAAAGAGTATAGTTATTAAAGGCATAATCGAGCATCTTTGAGGTATCGGAATATTCATTGGGAATACTGTCACAATGCATAATAACACTGATGAGAGTCATTCCGTCACGTTCGGCAAAGGTAACCAGGGTATATTTAGCCTGTGTAGTCCAGCCGGTTTTTCCGCCGATACAGCCTTCATAAGACTTGACTCCATTCACGAATTTATGGTGATTGGACAGATACCGTGTCTCTTTCTGGAGATTGGTAGGAGGAATCGTATAGGTTTTTGTACCGACAATCTCACGAAAGGTTTTATTATTAATGGCAGCTCTGGATATTAAAGCCATGTCATAAGCCGAGGTATAATGTTCGGGGTCCGGTAATCCGTGAGGATTCACGAAATTGGAATCCACACAGCCAAGCTCGGCAGCCTTCTTATTCATAAGCTTTGCAAAGGATTTGACACTACCCGCCAGGTGTTCGGCAACTGCATAGGCCGCATCATTAGCCGATTCCAGCATGATGCTGTAAAGGCATTGCTCCATAGTCAGCTTTTCTCCTTCGTCAGCCCATAACCGGCTGCTGTCTACTTCCACATCGTACACAGAGTCATGTGAAAAGGTCACGGTTTCACCTAATGAAGAATTCTCTGCCGCGATTAAAGTAGTTAAAATCTTCGTAATGCTGGCGGGATAAAAAGTGTCATGGATATTTTTGGAATACAGGATGGCTCCGGTTGAAGCTTCCATGACGATTCCGGCTTCCGATACAATTTTAGGAGCGTCGTCCGGCCAGGGTGAATCGGCCGGTTCCATCGAAAATCCGGGGGATTCATCAGAATTGGACAGTTCGGAGCTTTGTACGGAGGTAACGTCTTGGGTACTTTTTTTATTTATTACGGCCTGTGCGTTTGCAACAGCCGGATTATTTATCAGTATGCTAACGGCGGATACAAGTATCAGAAATTTTTTCATGGGTTTTTCTACTGCATGTCACATCTTCATGCGGATGTGATACTGCCTCAGATAGAAGAGATGAAAGAAAAAGACAGCTGCAGTTCGACCTTTCTTATAATTTTTAATCTTCCATTCATGCCGGAGCGGCTTTGTCTTCCGGCAGAAATAGCAGAAGAACGTATGAAGATGATAAGATTAGTATTGCAAAACAATAACTATATTATAGTTTATTTTGCACGGTGTATCAAGAATTTTTTCAGAACAAGTTTATATTCTGAAAATTGCAAGTTTAAATGTCGTGTAAATATTTGGAGTTCTTTATTGTATAAAAGTAAATGTTAGGCTATTTTTACTTCGTTTGGTGTTCTGTATCCCAGTTTCCTTCTTGGATAATTATTTAGCCAGCTCTCTATATATTTTATCATTGATGGAGATATCTCATCTATACTGCTTCCTTTCGGTATAAATCGCCG
>JAEWSD010000040.1 GCA_023398615.1 Bacillota bacterium | reverse complement strand
TTCCCGCAGCCCGCAAGTGCAGCTACGGCCATCATACTGACCAGGCCTAAGCTTAATACTTTTTTGATACTTTTTTTCATAACTTTTCCTCCTTTTAATACACCAGATAATGTTTCGTTACATAGATTATTCATCACTTTGCACTTATTCAACATTAGTGCGTTAAAGCAATAATGTATGTTTTTATCATTAGCCAGCCATAAGTATTAAGTACATGTAATAGGACATAGTTTCCTATTATATATAAAATAAGACGTTCATAAATTCATAAAACTGAACGTCTTTACTTTGCATATATAATACTATTGTCAGGTATATTTGTCAACTGGTACATCTACATTTTCTATGGTAACAATCAATTATCCCGATTAACCAGTTCGCCTCCGCATTTGTCGCAGAAATCCAGGCCCACCAGGGTAATCCCGCCGCAGTCGGGACAGATCATCTTCTCGGGAAGAATCTCCTTTTCCACGATTTCGTACTCCTGTCCCTCCGGTATCGCGGCCTGCTGTGTTTCAACCGCCGGTTTCAGATTGGATTTTAATAATAAGGTATCCGGCTGTTCTTTCTGTTTCTTCGCCTTTCCAAACAGCATGCTAATTTCCTCCCTTTCATATTATAGGCATTTACGAAACTCTCTTAACTGTGTCTGTGATTGTTCCAATGCATTTTTTCGTCTGTCGTTACTGTTTACTGAAATTGTAGAGGCAGCCAGAAAACACAGGAACATCAGCAAACACAAAAAGGAGTTTCGTAATTACCTGTAATCATCTATATGATATTTTCGTCGGCACGGTACTTAGTCATCATTCTTTTAAAGATCTCTCCCGTAGAAGGCGGGGTAAAGGTCACGGCATTGGCACCGGCCTCTATCGTGCTTATAATACTTTCATCCGTGGGCCCTCCGGTTGCTATAATCGGAACCTCCGGATACCGGCTGCGAATCCCCGATACGATTTCCACCGTCCTGCCCGCACCGGATATGTTCAGGATGTCCGCACCCGCTAAAAGTCTCTGTTCAATATCCGTCTTATCGGAGACTACCGTTATCACGATGGGTATGTCGATCCTTTCCTTCAGATACCGTATCGTCTCGTTTGGCGTCGGTGCATTCAGTACGACTCCGACGGCACCTTGAAACTCGGCATCCTCCGCAAGGTTCGTAACTCTTTTGCCTGTCGTGGTTCCTCCCCCGACACCGCAGAAAACAGGAACATCGGAGCAATTTATAATGGAATGTGTTATTATGGGCTGGGGAGTAAACGGATATACCGCAATTACCGCACTTGCATTGCAATTCCGGATAATCGCTACATCCGTTGTAAATACGATGGATTTAATTAACTTCCCGAAGATCCGGATACCGCTTGCCTGTTCGATCACCTTAGGCACACGGATCATATGCTTCCTGAGATTGCCGTCTATTTCCGGCAAAAACCTGTTTTCCATGAATCCCTTCTCCTATCTGTCCGGTTTTCTAAATTTTTTCTTCTATCATCGGGGTTGCCGTATTCTGTCCGCTCCCTCTCATTTCAATCAGAGGGACGCCTTTATTCTCTATATAATCTCTCGTTATGATTACCTTGCCTATATTGTCATCTTTTGGAATCTCATACATAATATCCAGCATAAACTCTTCAATAATCGCCCGTAAGGCTCTTGCGCCGGTCTTTTTCTCAAGTGCTTTCTCGGCAATTACCTCTAAGGCACCGTCTTCAAATTCCAGCAGCACTTCGTCTAAAGCCAGCAGCTTCCGGTACTGTTTTAATATAGCATTTTTAGGCTCTCTTAAAACCTTGATCAGCATGTCTCTTGTTAAGCCTTCCAGGGTGAATATGATAGGAAGCCTTCCGATAAATTCCGGTATCATTCCGAATTCCCTTAAGTCGTCTACGGTTACCTTTTGCAAAAGATTTCCATCCTTGTCATATTTATCCTTCAAATCCGCACTAAAGCCAATGGAGGACTGTTTATTAAGTCTTGCTTTAATGATCGTCTCAAGGTCCGGGAAAGCCCCTCCGCAGATAAACAGAATATTTTTCGTGTTTACCGTCGTCATCGGCACCATAGCGTTCTTGCTCGTCGCTCCGACCGGCACCTCAATCTCGCTGCCTTCCAGAAGCTTGAGCAGCCCCTGCTGCACGGATTCCCCACTGACATCGCGGTTGTTCGTATTCCTCTTCTTTGCTATCTTATCGATCTCATCAATAAAAATGATTCCCCGTTCCGCTTTCTCAACATCATTGTCTGCCACCGCCAAAAGCTTGGAAACAACACTCTCCACATCGTCACCGATATATCCCGCCTCCGTTAAGGAAGTTGCATCCGTAATTGCCAGAGGCACATGCAGCAGTTTCGCCAATGTTTTAACCAGATAAGTCTTACCACTTCCGGTAGGTCCGATCATCAGTATATTGGATTTCTCAATCTCTATGTCATCCGGGGTACTCGCGGCAACTCTTTTATAATGATTATAAACCGCAACAGATATTACTTTCTTGGCATGCTCCTGTCCGATCACATATTCATCGAGTTTGCCTTTAATAATATGAGGTGACGGAATATCTTTCCTGTTAAACTCGGGCGATTCTTCTTCCCTGGTTTTCTTCTTCTTTAACTTCTGGCTCTTGGGAATCTCATTCTGAATGCTGCTTATGTTCGCCATGTTCGGTTGTAATCCCATAAGATCCATATACGGCGAGCCTTTCGTATTGATCGTGTCAAATGTTTTCTGCATACAGTCCGAACAGATACAAATATTGTTCGGGATACGGATCATTTTGCCGACCTTGCTCTCAGGCCTTCTGCAGATATAGCAGACTGCTTCATAATCGTCTTTATCTTTCTTGATCTCAGAATCGGAGGAATTCCCGTTCTTATCCGCTTTAGTTTCTATTTCATCGTTTTTATCACTATAATCGTTACCCATATAAACTCCCATCTTCCTGTTCTCTAAAGAATCCTTTGCAGGCTTTTGCGATTAACTTACAATATGTAGATATCATTATATCGTACCCGTAACATTCCTACAATAGCTTAAAGTTTAAATTTTTATTAAATGATTTGTCTTGCCTATAGCGCAAGAAAGAGTTTCGCAAGCAAAACTCTCGCACCGCCGCATAGCCGTTCCAATAAAGCGGCGTGCGCACCCATAGCGGAGCGCTTTTTATCGTATAGGATGAACTTTCCTATACGATAAAAAATGTTTCGCAGCTCTTTAAAGCCGCGAAACATTTTAATGCTCTGTAACTCCTTAATCATTATTTTGTACGATAGGACGATTATCTCCGTCTTTATTACTCGTCTAATTCAGGTTTCTCCCCAAGGGTTACATATATTTCTTTCTTCACGTATTTGCCGCCTTCGCTTCTCATCAGGGTAACCTTAACCTTAGTTCCTGCCCTGTAAGAGGTAACCTTTTCCTGAAGCTGGACTCTGGCGGTAACCTCCGTGTCGTTGATTCCCGTTATAATATCTCCCGACAGGATGCCGGCTTTCTCGGCACTTCCGTCTTCTACCGTTGAAGTAACATAAACGCCTATCGGCCAGTTGTACATCCTGGAAATTTCTTCCGTGACATCTTCGATATAGACTCCCAGATATCCCTTTTCCTCTTCCTTAATAACTTCCCGGTTCATAAGCTCATTAACGATAGGAATTGCCCTTGAAATCGGTATGGCATAACCCATGCCTTCCACATCATTTAATACAAGCTTCACGGAATTGATACCGATTACCTCTCCGTCCAGATTCAATAAAGCGCCGCCGCTGTTGCCGGGATTAATTGCCGCATCCGTCTGCAGCAGTACCATTTTATTATCGGATACGGTCACTTCTCTGTCTTTCGCACTGATATAGCCGACCGTTACGGACTGTCCGTAGCCTAACGCATTTCCGATCGCAATTGCCATCTGTCCGACCTTTACCGATTCCGAATCGCCTAATTTTGCAACCTTAATCGCTGCCAGAGTTTTCTCGCCGATCGATTTTTTATCTATCGTAATAACCGCAAGATCCGCTATCGCGTCCGTACCCTTTATGATTGCTTCTTTCTGGGTATTGTCAATAAAGCTTACAAGAATCTTACTTGCTCCTTCTACCACATGATTATTGGTGGCAATCAGAAGCTCCGTATCATTTTCACCCACTATAATACCGGAGCCGCCGCCTTCATTCTCCTGGTCGTATTCCTCTCCGAACCAGTTATAGGTCTCCTTGTAGGTGCTTGTTATGGTTACAATCGAAGGCATTGTTTTTTCTACCACCTCCGTAACGTCCGTTTTCTGCTCAATGATTCCGTCGGATACGGTAGTTGCGGCAATTTTCTTACTCTGTTCCGCAAGCGGTTCAAGATTAAGATTGTTCAGTCCTATCGACTTGAATCCATCCCCGATATGAATTGAGAGCGGAATGGCATTGGGATTAATCCTGTAATAGACATAGTTAAAGCCGACAAAGACAACTCCCGCAACGAGGCCAAAAACAGCTGCACTGAGGATAAGTTTTACCGCTTTCATGAAAAAATTCGGCTTTTTGCTTTTTCCAAGCTCCGATGACATATCAAATATATTACTGGATGTGCCCGACTCCTGTTCCAAAGATGCGGATGCCATCTTTTCCGCCCAAAAACTGTACTCGGTTATATTATTATAGGTATGGTTTTCATTATTTGCCGGATTACTGTCCTGAATGATATCCTGATTGGTATACCTGTATTGATTGGAAGAAGCATCGTCGTATTCCTTATCCGTACCGCTTCCCCGGACTTCTTCAGATTCTCCGGAGGTATTGTTTATCTGTACTTCGTTATACTCATGATTGTCGTCATTAAAGAGCTCATCTGACATAATATGGTTCTCCTTTCATCTTAACTCACATTCCTTTCGCTTCGCTCAAGGCTCAAATCGTAATGAAAGAGGAAGAGCGAATTTCTTGTTTTTTTGTTATACTTAATTTGAAAATATATAGATATACTACAGAGCACGGGGGGTGAAGTAGAATTGATTCCCCATCTTTTCGGAATAAAATCCGCATTTTAACATGTGTCGGTTATCTTTTCAAGCACAAATGAGTGTCGCCATGAGCACGCAACCTAATCATTGTTATAGCAATTCCTTAGGTCTTTCTTTGCTGGATATCCAGTCAATGTCTATATATTTTCAAATTTTATTTCTAAGGAGGATTTCCTGTGTTAAAAATTGTCCACCCTGTCTGCTGTGGTATCGATGTGCACAAAAAATTTGTGATTGCTGCCATCGCTATTACAGACTCCAAAAACGTTACCTCTTATATCAAGAAACGTTTTGCTACTTTTAATTCAGACCTTCGAAGCCTTCAGGCATGGCTTCTGAAAAACAATTGTACTGAGGTCTGCATGGAATCTACCGGCAAGTATTGGATTCCTATTTTTAACGTGTTAGAAAAATCCTGCCACGTAATTATTGCTAACCCTAAATACGTAAAAGCCATTCGCGGTCAGAAAACTGACACAAAAGATGCTACCTGGATTGCAGACTTATTTAAATTTGGTATTGTTCCTTCCAGTTACATACCCTGCAAAGAGATTCGTATGCTTCGTGAACTTTTTCGCTACCACCAAAAATTAATTGGCCACCGCAGCAGTGAAAAAAACCGTATGCAGAATGCTCTTACCGTATCGAATATCGCTCTTGCCTCTGTGGTATCTGATACGTTCGGGGTTTCAGCTTCTGCCTTGATTGAATATATCCTCTCTTGTGATTCCTTTGACCCTGAGCATGCCAAATCTCTTCTTAAAAAGTCTCTGAAATCCAAGGGGGATGAAATTATTCATTCCATTATCGGTTATGAACTGCGTGGTGACCAATCCATTAAAATGAAGGTTTGCAGAAAGCATTTCGATTATATTAATGAATGTCTCACCATTCTTGACGAAAAGATTTCTGACCTGTCTAAACCTTATCACAAATTTATTGAAATTGCCACCACTATGCCTGGTATCACTGAAATTTCAGCATCCTACATCATCGCTGAAATAGGAACGGATATGACTGTATTTAAATCTTCAAAGCACCTATGCTCATGGGCCGGACTTACCCCTCAAAATAACGAGAGTGCAGGAAAAAAGAAAAGTGTCCACATTTCCAGAGCCGGTGTTTATTTAAAACCTTTACTCGTTCAGTGTGCAAATGCCGCCATCAAAAGTTCCAAGAATTCATACTTTAAATTCAAGTATGAACATATCAAGAAACGCCGAGGTCACAAAAGAGCTATTATTGCCATTGCACGGATGATGCTTACCTGTATCTATCAAATGTTTCTTAAACAGGAATCTTTTAATCCTTCTGATACCGATTATTCCGATATTCCAGAGGAATTATATGCGAAGCATCGCGAACAATATATTAAAAATGCTATAAAACTTTTAGAAAAGGAAGGCTGTACGATTATCCCTCCTACAGTACCTGCCTGATACCCTTTCTAATAGTTAAAGGTCTTTTTGGAAAGCGGCAGTTTACTGGTGCTCTTGTTAAGTTACGACAATTTTTAGTTTTTTGTTTCAACCTAATCACCCATATTCATTATATCGGTATTCCGATGTAGCGTCAAGGAAAGTTATAACACACAATTCGACTATACATTCCACATACCTGATGAGAAAAATGGAGACCGTTTCAAAGTCTGTGTAAATGCAAAAAACTGATATAAAAATTTAATAGTTACTTATGGGCAAGGCCATTTTTCGCTGGTTCTTGCCCATGCTTGTATTATAAAACTGTTTTTGGAGTTG
>JAEWSD010000214.1 GCA_023398615.1 Bacillota bacterium | reverse complement strand
TATCAGTAACTGATATTCTATATGATAGCATTCGAAATACGGAAATCCCATTTAATAAACTGTCGTTTTTCTATAATAATCTATCTATTTCGGTATTAGTATTTGTAAGTAATATGTTATAATTCGGATATGGTACTGTGAGGCGTTTTTTTGTGAGTAACTATATATATAGATATATATAGTTAGATCAGCGAAGCGAAAGTCACAGAAACCCGAGACATTTTAAATTGATAAAAATAAACAGGGCTGCGGCAAAATGTATTATTAGGGATATGTTCGGAATGTCCTTAATAATAGATTTTGTCGCAGCCTCGTAAGCGATTAAACTTTTAAAATTTATATATAGCCGCATCATTTCCGGTACAGCACATAGTCCTGCATTTCATGGATAAAGCCGGCACCGGCAAGGGCATCTGCGGCTTCCCGGGGATATTCCTTTACCGTCAGCCTGCCAAGTGCCGGAAAGACACGCCGCCTTGTAAAGCTGTCCGTAAAGCTTCGAAGAAGTTCAGGCAACGCGGAAGCTTCAAAGATTCGCAGCACCTTCCCCTGCCTTTCGAATACCGCGGCGGGAATTCCCGATTGCAAGGCCACTGCGGTACCCTGAACATTCAAGAATGAGCATTCTTGCCTATGCGGCAGGGCCTTACCCCAGGGCTGCGCGGGATCGACAGCCGACAGCCAGATTATCTCCTCTGAAGGTATTTCCAAGGCCAGCATGGTTCCGGCAAAATCCTTCTCCCGAATGAACTGAACCCCGGATAATCCTTCAATAAAATATCCGCGCCGTACGCGGCCCGTGTATTCCCACACACGCAGGACTTCCAGAGCAGCTGTCCAGGGAAGTTCCTGTACCGTTTCACGGCATAGTATTATAACACGGTCAAAGATCCGTTCCAGCTTCTGCTCGGCCGAAGGCTCAATAAGCGGATGCAGCACTTCCCACCGGCCCGAGGACATTGCTGTTACACGGGCATTCACACGCTGTCTCACCGTGCTTTTCTCTGCCTTATTCTTATTCAGCAGATGCCGTACCGGCACAAAGCTGTCCGCATAGACGATACCCTTTCGCGCAAGCTCCTGAAGGGTATCATAAGGGGAAGCTCCGCCCAACAAAACAGAAAGCCTCTGCATAAAGCTTGCTCCCCTTTTTACTAAAGCTTCGTAGATGATCCTTTCATTCCCCTCCAATGTCTCCGTTATTCCGGAAAGGTCGGCATCCCAGTCAATCTCCTCGGACCGGTGAAAGCTAAGGCCCAGATCCGGTTCCATCTGCCAGAAAAAGCTCCCGTTGGATAGCAGGATATCTAACAGCTCCGCACGATAGCTTCCTACGCGTGCAGGCAGAAGGATGCTTTCCCACATGGCAGGCGGAAAGAACTGGTCGCACAGCAGCCTTAAGGCCCGTTCCAGCTGTTCCGCCGGAGGTGCCGCAATGGCCATACGCCCTGCAAGCAGTGCGGCATACCGTTCCGGCGGCAAGGTCTTAATCTGTCTGCGCCGGCTCTTTACAGTTTCCCTTCGTGCCCGGTCATACAGCTCTTTATGATAGTACAATCCGTCATGTTCTACGGCGCTGCCCTGTCTGCATAGCTCCGACAGTACATCCAGGGCCTGTTTTTCTGTCCAGAGATAACGGTCGCCTGCCTGCTCCGGCGTAACCGCCCCGCGACAGCGAAGAAGTCGTCTGACGATACGTCCTCTTGTCTCCGTATCTCCGCCTTCTAAAGCATTCCTGTATTCTTCCTCATGTTCCGCAGCAATCCATAAACCCGGTTCGATGTATTTCGCCCGCTCCTGCCCGGCAAGTAACTCAAGCCATTCGACCGGAATATCAAGCTCCCCGGCAATCAGATCCCCTTCCGTCATGAGCAGGGAATGCAGCTGCTTCTCATCCTCTGGCAGCCGCTTACGTTCGGAGACCAGGGCAAGCTGTTCCGGTGCAGGTTTGATCATCTCAGCCTGCTTCAGGGCATCCTCCGCAGCATGATGGATACTTGAGGGTGTCGGATTATAGTCATACATCATCGTTGCTTCCGTCTGGTGCCGCAGGGGCATTGACATAGGGGACGGCGTATCAAGATAGATTTCCCGGATACGGATATTGCCCGATTGAATCCCGTTTAACACAGCTTCCGTGCCGGACAGATCCCAGTAATCCTCCAGGCATTCCCTGCGCGTCTCGCGGATTAAAGGATGATTCTTATATTGCACCAGAGAATCCAGCATCTGCGTACTGCGAAGCCGCTGCACCCATAACGGCTGGCGGCCGGCCTTACGCATCCCCATCATCAGGGCACGGGCGGAATTATAGCGGAACGTCATATTAAAGAGCGGTGTCGCAGGAAGCACGGCCTCTAATATGTCCCTGGCCGTTCCGGCGGGGATTCCCAAAAGCAGCCCTTCCGGAATCACACAATCTCCGTAAGGGAACAGCAGGAATCCGTCGTCATCCGAAAAGTAGCTGATATTCGTATCCGTAAGGTGTCTTAACGAAACCTGTGTCAGAATTGCCAGCGGCTCATTAACCGGTTTTCCGAACACGGAATGCACCATCATCTGATGGATGCCGGTCTCATCGCGAAAATGTTCAATGATTATGGTCCGGTCATCCGGCAAAAGGCCGGTTGCTTCCAGTTGCCGTTCCAAAAAGTCCCGTGCGCTTTCTGCCGCCGCCTTGTCAAGTCCAAGTCCGTCCAATTCCTGCAACAGCATTCCTGCTTCATTCGCCTTCCCGAGTCTTCTGAAAATTGCCCCAAAGCTAAGTCCGGTTCGCAGGCTGCGGCCCTTCATCTCACCCTTCCAGAATGGCGGCCTTGCACCGCTTACTGTTGACTGAGCAACAATAACGGAATCCTTTTGTATACTTTTAATCTGCCAGGCAAAGGTACCTAACAGGAATTTATCGCCGGCATGCGCCTCATAGACATACTCCTCATCCAGTTCTCCCAGCTTCACGCCGCCTTCCGTTTTCACCGCATAAAGCCCCCTGTCGGGAATCGTCCCTCCTGCCGATACCGCAAGCATGCGGCTGTAGGGATCTCCCTCTACACGTTCATGGATCCGGTCATAAAGGATTCTGGGCCTGACCGGTATGTCACGCTCATGCTCGTAATCTCCGGCCAGCATACACAGCACATCCTTCACATCCCCACGTGTCACCCCGCGAAAGGGATAGGCGCGCGGCAGAATCTCCATAACCTCATCCAGGCCGTAACCTTCCCCCGTAGCCATCGATACCAGATGCTGGGCAAGAATATCCAGGCAAAGCCTCGGCGGACGTGAATATTCTACACCGCCGTTTCGCACCGCTTCTGCCGTCAGACCGCTGTAAAGCCCTTCGACAGGCACCTTTGGGAATATATGCATGATACTGGTGCGGTCCGGGTTATGTCCGGCACGTCCAAGCCTTTGCATCGTGCTTGATATAGAGCGGGGACACCCTATCTGGAATACCTGATCGATATCGCCGACGTCAATACCCAGCTCCATGCTGGAGGTCGCACACAGCAGACGCAGGCTGCCGCTTCGCAATGCGTGCTCCACCTCATACCGCTGCTCCCTGGATAAGCTGCCGTGGTGTGTTCTGGCAAACCCTTCTCCTCCAAGCTGGTTCACGTAGTAAGCCAGTCTTTCCGCATAGGCCCGTCCCTCGACGAATGCGATAACGCTTCTGGTACCGGTACAGTGTTCATACACAGCCCGTGCCAGCTGCTGCCAGACAGAATCCTTGAAAATCAGCCTGCTGTCTGCCAAAGGGCTTGTGACCGTCAGCCTGACCTCCTTATGCATCCTCGGTGCAACTATTGTCACCGCATCGGGAGAAAGATACTCCGCCGCCCTGTCTAACGGTTCGATCGTAGCAGACAGGCCGATGCGCTGCAAGGGTTCCAGGCAAAGCCTGTCCAGCCTTGCTATGGAAAGCATCAGGTGGGCGCCGCGCTTGGAATCAATTACGGCGTGAAGCTCATCGATGATAATGGCACGTGCCGTACACAGGATGGATTGTCCGGATTTGGCGGTCAACATCAGATACAGGGATTCCGGTGTGGTAATCAGGATATGCGGAGGGGATTTTATCATCCGTCTCCGCTCACTTTGCGGTGTATCACCCGTCCTGACTGCTATGCCGATATCAAAGGGGGTATTTTTAGAATCCGGTTCGGCATGGTATACTTCCTCCAGGATTCCGTTCAGAGGCCTTCTTAGGTTCTCCCGGATATCACCTGCAAGTGACTTAAGAGGAGAGACATATATCAGCTGAAGCCCCTGCTGCAATGTTCCTGCCCTCGCCTGTGCGATCAGCCGGTCAATAAACACCAGAAAGGCCGACAAGGTTTTACCGGTTCCGGTAGGTGCGGACACCAGGGTATGACCGCCCGCACCTATTGCAGGCCATGCTTCCTCCTGCACCGCTGTCGGCACACCGAGTGTTCGGGTAAACCAACGCTTGGTAACAGGATCAAAAATATCAAGGGCATTCTCAGACATCTCTTCTTCTCCTTATAATAACCAATATTAATAGGTAATTGCGAAACTCCTTTTTGTGTCTGCTGATGTTCCTGTGTGTTTCAGCTGCCTCTACAATTTGCTGAAATTATTTGACTTACACATACAATAAGTACATTTGTATGTGACGTTCAAACCATTTCAGCAAACAGTAACGACAGATGAAACACACATTGGAACAATCACAGACACAATTAAGAGTTTCGCAAATGCCTAACCAATATTAAACAGAATTCCATATACCGAATCAGGTTCGTCTTAACAGAAACTGAATATATGTTCGTTTTATATTATTATATATGATATTCAATTAAATTTCTAGCAAATTTTGAGTATAATGAAAGTTTGATGTACCTGGATTATTTTATTCCACCACTGTAGAATCGCAAAAGGGGGCAGAAAACAGAGCTTTATATCGGCAGTTTACGGGTAATGCATCCTCCTGCCGATATAAAGCTCTGTTTTGATTATTTGTTCCTTTATTTCATTACAGTTATAATATTTTAAGCAGCTTGTCAATGGACGGCTTCGTAACCTTATTATAAAAGAAATCATACCGGAAGAATATGTAGCCGTCTACCAGACCGGTATCCCTGCCGTATTCTATCTGGTCCTTTAAGATCTCGTCATCGTTCTCCCAATCGCTGGACAAATTGGAGCCTGCCTTATAAGCGGCTATTCCGACGTACATCTTAACCGTTGAACTGGTACGGTAGGACAGCCATTTATCCAGGGTTTTGTCATACGGATAGGTACCGTTTGTAAAAGTCCAGTAAATCTGAGGGCAGATATAATCGATATAACCGTCCGAGGATAACCAGGTCTCATAATCCACATAGTATGCCGCATCAGAGGAAAGGGAATCGATGAAGCCTCCGGGACTGATACCGAACTGAACGGTGGAATCAATGTTTTTAATGGATTTATATATATTCTTAACCAGTGTATTGACATTGTTCCTGCGCCAATCCGCAATCGCCATCGCCTTCTTGCCCGAGCTTTTACATTGGGCGGCATACTCATTGTATTCCTTATAATCGAATTTGGTTGCATATCCGCTTCCGATGGAAGGATAGAAATAATCGTCAAAATGTATTCCGTCAACCTCGTAATTCTCGGCGATTTCCTTGATTCCGTTGGTAATCAGGGTCTGTACTTCCTTGGACGCCGGATTGTAATACAGATTCCCGCCGAAGGACAAGACATTCCTGTCATTCGAAGTATCCTTATCATCATGCCATACCCTTGCCGGATTGTCCTTTGACAGTTTGGAATAATCCGTATTGCCCAGGGTAACACGATAAGGATTGAGCCACGCATGGAATTCCAGTCCGCGGTCATGCGCAGCCTGAACCATATATTCCAAAGGATCATACCCCGGGTCCTTTCCCTGTGTCCCGGATATATACTGAGACCACGGGAAATAAGAGGACGGATACATAGCGTCACCAAATGGTCTTACCTGAACAACTACCGCATTCATATTAAGATCGGCCACATTGTCAAACATGGTATCAATCTTTTGCTGAAATACTTTTTCAGTACATCCGTTTTTCGTAAAGGCCATGAATTCCAAATAGGATATCCATACCGCCCGGAATTCCAGCTCCACGTATACCACTCCTACGGACTGGTTCCCTGCGGCATCCGTTGCCAGTACGCTGTAATTTCCTGATGATTTAACGCTGAAATCAGCGGTTGCCGTAACATCCTTTGCCTTCGTTTCCCATCTCTCGTCCTTGATATCCGTCAGCTTTCCTTTAATATACTTGATAGCAGATATGCCGGATTTGGCATCCTGCGCCTTCACTTTGATATCCGCCGTCTGATTCATGACCGAGTAGTTCAGGGCTACCGTGGGTGCAACGGTATCGATATTATTCACCCGGATTACCTGAAGCGTCTGGTTCCCTGCCGTATCCGCAGCCAGAACGGAATAGTTTCCGTTCTTGGTTACCTTAAAGCTTGCGGCACCTTTCTCATCCGGCTTAAGAGAAACTGCATTCTGAGCCGCATCCGCGAAATCCGCTTCCGTCTTAAGCCCTCCCAGATAGGAGACATTCTTAAGGCCAAAGCCTTCATCCGATACGGTCAGCTTTACTGTAACGGCTTTGTTTGTAGGCTTCGTTGTATTAGGTGAATAGGCAACGACGGGTGCAGCCTTATCAATATTGGCGATATTGGCCCTTTGAAGCGTCTTATTTCCCGCAGCATCCTCTAAAAGAAAGGTATAAAGATTATTGCTGCTCACGGAAAGGGACGCTGTATATTGATAGACATTATTCCCATAATCACCTTCCGTTGCTTTCGTCTGCTTGAACGTCAGGCTCTTCCCCGCATCCGCAAAATCCGATTCCAGTTTTTTACCCGTCAGGTATTTGATACTGGACAAACCGGACCCGTTCTCTTCTATCGTCAGTGCTATTTTAACATTTTTATTCGTCACATTGAGTGTACTTTTTTTAACGGTCACCGTCGGTTTCGATGTATCGATGTTACTCACCGTTAACTTCTTTATCGTTTCATTTCCTGCTTTATCCTTTGCATAAAAGGTATATACGCCGTTCTTCGTTATTGAAACACTGACGGAGTTTTTGGTATTCAAGGTCAGCTTTTTGCCCGAACTCTTAAAATAAGCGGCGGTTTTGCTTCCGGCTGCCCATTTTACACTCTGGATACCGGAGGCGTCCGTTGCCTTCACAACCGCCTTGACTTTACCGGAAACAGGCTCCGTACTGTCGGCCTGAACCGACAGTGCGGGCTTCTTCTGATCCTTTGCCGCATATACATATCTGCTGTTTAAAGTTAGCGATATCGCAATAACAATGAATGAAAGCATAAAAAGCCTTCTGTAATGTTTTATCCTCATAAATACTATCCATACCTTTCCTTTACCTGCTATCTTCCCGTCGGGTAGGAATCAAATACCAGGCTTACCGCATCATAAATAGCTTTTGCCGTATCCTCCTGGAAGGTCTCATCCACCATCAGGGACAGGTCGGACTTATTTGACATAAACCCTAACTCTATCAAAACTGCCGGAACCGTATTCTTTTTCAAAACAACCAGGTTGGTTCCAAGCAATACATTCCTTTTATTCGTGCCGATCTCACCCGGCAGGAAGTTCAGGATAATACTTGCAAGCTTTTTACTGGTTAAGCCGGTATCTGACGGTGCATTATTTAAATCGGAGTAGTAAACATCCGTTCCCTTAACCGTAGTTTTTCCGTTCGCGTTCATATGGAGGCTGACAAAGAAATCGGCTCCCACTTCACTTGCAAATGCGGCACGATCTTCCAAAGGCACCTTGTAATCATCATATCTTGAATAGTATGCTTTTATATCGGAACCGGATGCATTGAAATATTTCTGAGTTCTTTCATACATAATCGCATAATTAATATCTTTCTCATTATATTTCGTGCCGTCCAGACTGTACATGGCACCCGGGTCGGTCCCGCCGTGTCCGGCATCCAATACGACGATCTTCTTATAGATATCTTTTGGATCACCAACCGTAATATCTATGCTGCCGTTATTATCATTCAGCTTATATCCCTGAATCCTTGCCGTACTGACGATGATTTCCGTCTGGCTGCCGTTAAAGGTTACGTTTACACCCTTTACGGTATTATTGGATGTTGCAATCGGATTCTTACTGAAAAAGTCGCGGTAATCTCCAGGCAAAAGGACTGAAAACTCAAGATCATAGTAGCGGTCTTCATCCGTTACGTCGGAAAAGCTTACACCCTCCGGAAGCTTGATCTGAATACCGCTGCCGCCCGTCTTGATTTCTCCGGGCATGGTGATAGCATAGGTATTGCCGTCCTGTGTTACCCTGTACTTGGTACCGACCGGTTTATTTACAATGATGTTTATTGTATCGTCACCGTATCCGATACATTGAACCGACTTCAGATAGGTCAGGAAGGAGGTATCCGCATAGTTCTCTCCGACCGCATTTATCGTAGTAGGAATTTGAAGCATCAGATAGTTCCCGTTATCCGTTAAATTTACCTGCAGCTTTTCCAGACTGTGAAGGATCAGGTAATCATTCCCGTCCTTTGTGCCTGCGGTAACATTCGTCAGGTAATTCGGGTATAGGGTTATATACAAGGTATAACCGTCGGCGGACAGCCTGTACTCATACTTGAAATTCGTACTTTTTAACTCAAAATTAATATCACTTGTTGATTTGGAGGCGTCATTTGCGGAAGTAATCATACCGACAAATTTTCCTCCGAAATTGTAGCTCGAATTTGTCGTTTCGGCGTTATCCAAATGAACCGTCAGTACTTTATCCTTTACACTCACAGTTGAATTCCCGAACGACGTATTGGAATGAATGGAATAAACCTCCTTTGAAGCATCCTGGCTTTCCATAGATACATCGTATACATATGCCTTGGAATTCGCCGTGTTCTTAATCTCGGAATTACTTGCCGCACTGTAAGCCTTATTATAATCCTCCGTATAGCTGTTCTGCATATCCCAGCTGAATGCAACGGTATCCATTTCCGGAAGAGGATCGGAACCTAATTCCGGATCGTTTCCGCTGTTTTGGCCGCTTCCGCCGCCAGCCGGATCGGATTGCTTACGTGTGGTAATTTCAGAGGTTTTCGTCGATGCATTCCAGTAATAATCATACCCCAGACAAGAAGCTACGAAGCTGCCCGGCACCATAATATAAGATTTGCCGGTATCCAGGTTTTTCACAACCAGCGGAGCGGTATCCATAACCCTGGCCTTGCCGTTTACATAGGCAGTCGCCTTGCCAAGTGTAAGTTCAACCGTATTCGCGTCCTTCTTTAAGGTTACCTTTCCGTTTGGTTTATCATAAACATATTCCGCACCGATAGAGGATTCATTGAATACCTTTTTTGCCATAACCATCGCGGTATTATCAATGATTATGCTCGGCATCGTCCCCAGATTCAAGCTCTTGCCGTCAATGGAAACCTGACCGTCTGTTCCCGTATATGCTACCTTCTTACTATTATAATACAGGTTTCTGGGAGGAATGATTGTTGCGACGGAGGAGGCGCTGTTCCAACTATACAGATAGCCGAAGGCTTCTGTTACAAATCTGGTCGGCACCAGTATCTTAGCGGCTGACTGGTTTTTATACTTTACCTTCATAGGGGCAGCGGACAATGTAACAGCCTTCCCGTTAACCTTTGCTTTCTTGCTGCCGACGGTGAAAACAATGGATGTGCTTCCCTTCGACAGAGCCAGGGTATTCGATGAGGCCGTGTATTTTGCCTTAAGCTTTAAAGATGCATTTACAAAGGCATCCTGGTAAGAAGCCAATGCAACGCCATTCATAATGATACCGGGAGAATTCTTCATATTAATCGATGTCCCGTTATAATTATACTGAACCTGCTGTCCGGTATAATTCATGTTCTTCTTTGTCCCGTAATTATACAGGCTCATGGAAGCTGCCGCGTAGACCTTTGCAGCCGGCAGGCCGACAACGAATAAGGCAAACATCAGTAAAATAATTATTCTGTAGCTCTTCTTTTTCATATTATATCACCCTTTTGTAATTTGATATCCCATTGTATAACATGTAATCTATTTCATGCTATTTGCTTTCCAAGTTTATCATTCGTAACTGTTTTGATTCATTATTTAGTGCTTTCAGCAGCTGCGTATGTTTTTTACACCTCCTTCGTTTAATCCGCTCATGTTTACTGATCTTATTTGTAAATAATTATTCAGTACTGATACTACAAGTCTTACAATACTGTTAATTAGTGTTAAAATTGTGTCATCTTTTAAAAAAATTCCATTTTTATAGTCATTTTTCTTCAGATATGGTATACTTATGAAAAAGGACAGAAAGGGTGGATACGTTGGCCGAACATAATTACCATGACAAAAAAAATATTGAAAACGCCGTGCGCTTAAGGGAGATCTTATCCGTTCTGCCCCGTTTCTGCGGAGATTTTTTCAGAGGAATCGAACCCACTACCTCCTCTCTTACCAGAATTGCCTATGCCTATGATTTAACAGTGTTTTTTGAATTCCTGCGGAATTCGAATCCTGTTTTCGGCAAGGTACCGTTCCGTGACATGAAGGTGGAAATGCTTGACCGGATCAAGGCCGTCGATATAGAAGAATACCTGGATTACCTTACCTATTACAAAAAGGACGGGCTGGAACACCTGAATCAGGAAAACGGCAAGAAAAGAAAGCTGATATCCCTTCGGAGTTTTTACAATTACTATTTCAAAAGGGAAATGATTAAGACCAATCCTGCCGCCCTGGTGGACATCCCAAAGCTCCATGAGAAGGAAATTATCCGCCTGGATGCGGATGAGGTCGCCAGAATGCTCGATGAAGTGGAAACGGGAGAAAGCATGACAAAGGCCCAGCAGATATACCACGGCAAAACCAAAGCCCGGGATCTGGCCCTGATTACTCTTTTACTCGGAACCGGAATCCGTGTCTCGGAATGTGTCGGACTCGACCTGCACGATGTGGATTTTCACAATGACGGTATTAAGATCAGAAGGAAGGGCGGATACGAAGCGGTAATTTACTTTGGGGACGAGGTACGGGACGCGCTGGAGGCTTACCTGAAAGAACGGGAGCAGCTCATTCCTGCCGCCGGAAGCGAGGACGCATTGTTCCTCTCCATACAGAAGAAACGGATCAGCGTCAAGGCGGTGGAGAATCTGGTGAAAAAATATGCGGGCTTAATCACCAGACTGAAAAAAATCACTCCCCACAAATTAAGAAGTACATACGGCACAAGCCTTTACCGGGAAACCGGCGACATATACCTTGTGGCCGATGTCCTCGGTCACAAGGATGTTAATACCACCAAGAAGCACTATGCCGCCATCGAGGATTCCAGACGAAGAAGTGCCGCCAATAAAGTAAGGCTGCGGGAATCATAGGCACAAATACAATGCAGACACAAATAGACCTTTTCAATTTGTAAGATGCCGCATACTTTATCAATGTATTTAATCGGATACATAAAAGCTCCACAGGTGCTTGTCCATATCAATACAACCATTTGTCAAAAAAGTGATCCCTTCCTTTTCAAGCATGGAGCGCTGAACCTCCTGACCGCCGAATACATGCTCCGGGGCTAATTTCCCCTCCCTGTTGACCACCCTGTGACAGGGCAGCCGCTTATCCGGCGGAGCCCCGTGCATCGCATACCCTACGATCCGGGCTGCATACGGGTTCCCGGCCATCAGTGCAATCTGGCCGTAGGTAGCGACCTGTCCCTCCGGGATTTTGGAAACAATATCATAGACCTTATCAAAAAATTTGGTATTTTTCATGTTAACACCTGTACCTCTCAACCTAATCCTTTGCTTTCTTATTTACTCTGAGTATTCCTGTAAAGCATATAACCTGAATAATACATACCAGATTTGCCAATACCTTTTCAAACCAGGTTTTACCCATCAGATTCAAAATTATATTAATACCGAAATATACGGTAAATATTCTTAATACCATATTGGAAACCTTTTTTCCCTTTTCGAAACGAATTATATCGGATGATACCCCAATGCAAAGTGCGATTGCCACTTGCAATATCATGCTGAATCCGGCAAGTCCGGCAGCCTTTTCGTATGTATCCAACCGTCCGCCGCCTATCATTGAATATGGCAGCACCTTTGCAATAACCAACACTTCCAGAACCGTCATGCTTAAATCGGATACTATCGCAATGATACCTAATTTCTTCTTGCTGATTTTCCCCATGCCAATCTCCTTCCCTCTCAACCTTTCAAACATGATGCCGC
>JAEWSD010000188.1 GCA_023398615.1 Bacillota bacterium | reverse complement strand
CGCAAAACTCATAAACGCTGGTACTATTTTACTAATATGCATTATCATAAAACCTTAAGTTTTGCTTCCAGTTAATCGAATTTTGGATTATAATAGAAAAAGATATTCATAATCTACTGAAGATGAGGAGACTTAAGACAACATGGGAATGAAGATAAATAAAAATGCTGTGAATCAAGCCGAAAAAGGGACTGTTATTTATGCAGCAAAGGAACAGATTGACAGTGTCAGCATTATTCTTAAGGGAAGGGTTCTGGCGGTAAGTGACGGAGCGGCAATTCTTTTGGGTTCAGGAAGCTTTCTGGGTATAGGTGATTTATTTGCCGGCAGTTTCCTTAACTCCTATATTGCTTATGATGATTTGACATTTTATAGCTTTCCGGTTCGTCAAACGGATGATTTAGTTAATATTTTTGCGGTAAATAAGGATTACAGAGGGCTCGCAATTGCTTCGCTGGTAAGAATCCTGAATGAATCCGAGAAGATTTACAGCAGCCTGCAGACCAATGCAAACCAATTATTCCGATTCCTGCATGCCAACTATGGGATATATCTGGATACCTGCAAAAGGTTGGGGTATCCGGCTAAAACGATTCCTGTGATTCAGACTATGGAAGATTATGATACGGATACGGAACTGGACGAGCGCAAACTGCTGTATTACAAGGAATGTGCCAAGCTTCCTCTCGATGTATGGAAGGCGTTTTGCTCTGCCGGGGATGCCATGACTATTTACCTGGCTGAAGAGCTTTCCGATTTAATAATGCAGATAAATACCGAATGCAGCAGGATAACGGCTTATATATTGCAATTATTTGACGGCTTAATGAGCAGCAGTGAGATATGCCTGTTTAAAAATCTTGCCGTGCTGGCTATTTCCATTGAAGAAGCGAATGGTTACAATGACGAACTGCTATCTATCATCGATGAAACCATAGACCGGATTAATGCCATAGAGAATCTGTTCCGGGATAAGGTTGGGCGTAAGCTGACTGTGGACCGCGAACGGATGGAAGAAATATACTATGCTCTTTTATCGAAAGGAGATAACCGTAAGGAACAGGTTAAGAACCAGTTCCAGTATACTGCCGGTGAAATGGAGAAGGCAGACAGGGAAATGAATAATTCCTTAAAGCAGATACTTCAATTCGGAAACCTGGATTCGGAAAAAGCGAAATTACTGGAAGAATTAATCATAGATTTCATGAATCTGAGTGATAAGCTTACCGCTGACGACAGTGTCAGGGCAATCAGGAGAAAGCTGTCTGAGTTGTTCTATGAACTGTATGAGCTGGTTTTTTTCCAGGCTTATCAGAAGAAGGACATTCCCAGAATCATTGATCTGTTTTTAAAATATGGTTTCTTGGACGAACGGCTTCTGACAAAGGAACAGCAGAAGGAACTATATTACCTGGATGATAAGGCTTGGGAAGAGTCGGAGCCGTGCTGTGTTTTTAATATGAAGGATTGGCTGATTCAAATTTATGAAGGCAGGAAAGAACCCTCTAAGAATGATTTTGATCTGGACTATAGAGATATGCTCAGGGACAAAAGGAAGAGAGGGGATATCACGGAAGCGGAAGAGAAAGAGCTTCAGTTTAACCTGGAGAAGAAAGTCAGCTATGAGATACATAATATGTTCCGATATAACCATCGCCTGGTTAACGGACAGATCATAACCTTTCTGCCATTTTTATGGAGCGATAATTTTATTAAAAGCATCAATAAGCTCTATGTAACAGCCGAACGTGTGAATGCGGCGGTCAGGGAATTACTTGAAATAGATTACTCGATTTTTCACAGGGAGTCCCTTTATGTCAATTCGGAGAAGGGCATTATGAAGGAATATATCATGGAGCAGGTATTTCCCGATATTCTCTTAATGCCTACGGTTGGACTCAAGGGTATCATGTGGCAGGAAATTTCAAGCAAGAGGAAAAATAGTGAAGGAAGGTTCTTCCTTCCGATATTTACGGAGCTGTCCGTAAAAGAACTCCTGATTAAAGTGTTCGGAAGATTCCGCTGGGAGCTGTGCAGAAGTATCCAGGGTACCTCCTGGAATAATATAAAATATAAATCACTGACCTCAGAATATGCGGATTATATACAGTTTTATCGGAAGAACCACGATCTTTCCGAGGAAGGGAAAGAGAAGGTGAAGCTCCAGATACAAAAAGGAAAGAATAATTACAGGGAGATATTTGTAATTGATTATGAAGCCTGGATAAAGGGAGAGGCAAACGGAGCCATCAGGCTGAACAGGGTAGCCAGGGAATTGCTTGCCACTTACTGCCCGTTCGCCAGGCCAATCCGGGAAAAATTAAAGATGCAGCCCTTATTTGCGGATGCTATGGCCCGATTTAACCGAAACTCTTTGAAAAAGGTCAAAGATTTAGAGCTCAGGTACCGGGCCTTGGAGAAAGAAAATATCGAGTTGACGGAAGAACTGATGGAAACGGTTATTTTCTTCAGAGATCTGTAAAAAGACAGAATATTCAGACAATTTAACCGCTATTAAACAAAATAGCATTTATTGAATAATGGGAAAAAAGAATATTGACAAATAGCGACCTTTCCGCTATAATTTAATTATAAAAGATACATAAAGTATAAGTTAACAGATAACTTTAACTTTATTAAGCGGAAAGGGGGAGATTCCAATGGGATCTTTCGATGATACGGCGGAGGAATGTTACAACATTGCATACCGACTTGTCTTCCTGCTGGAAAGGTCTTCGAGAAGATAGAGATTTTGAATAATATTAAACATCCGCAGTAGAATTTATATGGAAATCGGAGTGCAGTACGAATGATACAGCTTATATGAAACCGTTTATGCAATGTTGGCAATAAGGTTAAGGTATGAGACCTGTTATTTGAAAGAAGTGAAGCAGGAAAAGCGGATGAAATCTCCGGTTTGATGAGAGATTGTTTATATGGCATTATAGTGAGAATCAATTAATGGAATAAGAATAACAGGCTGAGAGCTGTCCACAGCATATAATATGCTGTGGTACAGCTTCTTTTATCGCATAAAAGTTCGTTCTATGCGATAAAAAGCGCTTCGCAAGTGAAACTCTTTCCTGCGACATGTAATTATTTCCATGCCGTGGAAAAAGGTCTGGTTATTTAACATTTTATTGCTTTATACTTGTTTTAATTATTACCGAATGGTAAGATTATTTATGTAATGATATATATTTTTGGGGGGATTATGAAGGTGCTGGAATTATTTGGAGTTAAAAAGCATTTTAAAACGAATAAGGCAGTGGATGGAGTGTCATTTCAGGTGAAAAGCGGTGAGGTTTTTGGATTGATAGGAGCAAACGGAGCCGGAAAGTCCACGACCATTTCCATGATTGCAACGATGCTTAAGCCGGATGAGGGCGATATTTTGTTTCAAGGGCAAAGTGTAGTCCGCAATCCCAAGGCCATCCGGGAACATCTGGGTTATGTACCGCAGGATATCGCATTGTACCAGTCGTTAACAGGGATGGATAATCTTTTGTTCTGGGGGAGCGCATATCATGTGGAAAAGGAAGCGTTACCGGAAAGAATTTCTGAGATATGCGGTATTATTGGTTTTACGAAGGATATGTTGGATCAAAAAGTAAACAGTTATTCCGGAGGTATGAAGCGCCGGCTGAACATCGGCGTGGCTTTGCTGCATCGCCCGGAGCTGGTAATCCTGGATGAGCCGACTGTCGGAATTGATATAGTAGCAAGGAATCAGATTCTGGATGCCGTAAAGAAACTAAGCGGCTTAGGGACAACCATTATCTATTGCGGACATTATATGGAGGAAGTGGAAAGAATCTGCAGCACTATCTGCATGCTGGATAAAGGGAAGATACTGGTGTGCGGCAATAAGGAGGCTCTCTTAAACGGCTCGGAGGGAATTAAGACCCTTGAGGGCCTTTACTATGATATGCTGGGGGTTTCATAAAGAACTATGGTTTTTTACTTGCCTGCTTAAGCGGGCAGACGGGAGCATGTATGGAAAGGTACGACAATATAGTTAAGATAGAACAGATAAGAAAATTAGCAGATGGAAGCAGATACGAGAAAGCTTTGGAAATACTGGATACTATGGATACCGGCAAAATTAAGTCCCTGACTGATTTAAGCATTATTGCGGATGTACTGACCAGGAATGAGCGCTATGACGAAGCAATGGCGGTTCTTACAAGAATGTATTCCAGGACCAAAACCAGAAGAATATTATACCAGTTGGTGGAATTATCGATCAGGCGCGGAAATGTTCCCGAGGCCGAGGAATACCTTCAGACATATGTGAAGGCGGCTCCGCAGGATTTTTACCGTTACATTTTCCGGTATTGCATCGATAAGCTGAAAGGGGAGCCTTATGAAGCGTTGATTGCCTCCCTGGAACAGTTGAAGGAATATGAATATATAGAGAAATGGGCTTATGAATTGGCTAAGCTTTATCATAAAGCAGGTATGAAGGATAAGTGTGTCCGTGAATGCAGCGACATCGTACTTTGGTTCGGCGACGGTATCTATGTGGAGAAGGCGAGGCTGCTGAAAGGCTACTATGTAGGAGAGATTAACCCGATACATATGCTTAAGGCAAAAGAGAAGAAGGATGCAGAAAAAAAGCTTGGTTTAGATAAAACAAAGGATTACAGTACCATGAAAAGCCAGATTGACCGTTTCCTGAAGGAGGATGAAACAGCCGATACGGATGAAGGCAATACTGCGTCAGCCGCGCAGGAAGAAATGCCGCCGGAGGCGGACGAAGCAGGGAGCGGTATCATTCCGGAGAATGAATATGCCGCAGAATATGACAGCGGTCATAATATGGATATAAAGGAAGAAGTAGAATATAACAGTAATCGGAATACGGATATGGAGGAAGAAACAGACCGATCTGAGGATACTGAGGATACGAAAGAATATGAAACGGAAACGGAAACGGAAGAGGATGCGGAAACAGAAGAAGCTGCTGAAATGTTTCCGGCAGAAGAATATGGTACGAGTATGGATGAGGTCAAGCCGAAGAATATTACAACCGGTAAGCTGGAGCAGATATTCATGCGGACCGGTGTTGATTTTGAAAAAATATTCGGATATTTTACCGAAATTGCAACTTGCAGGGAGCAGATAGAAACCTGCTTAGAAAGTCTGCTTAAGGATAATACTAAGAGTAACGGCTTATCCATTGCGGGAGACGGCAAATCGGGTAAAACCGTTCTGGCCAAACGGTTCGCAAAGGCGTTTTATTGCCTTAACCAGATTACTACAACGAAGGTTGCCAAGATTTCGGCAGGTAAATTAAATCACATCAACCTGGAATCAAGAAGTGCTCAGCTGGCGGACGGGACTTTAATTATTGAAGAGGCCGGGCAGCTTGGTAACACTGCTGTTGAACAGCTCCTTCATTTGATGTGGAAGCTGGACGGACAGCTGGCGGTTATCCTTGAGGACAATGAAATACGGATAGAGGAGCTCTTTAAGACACATCCCAAATTAGCGTCCGAGTTCCGGAACCATATTGTTCTTCCGGAATATACGAAGCAGGATTTATTTGGTTTTGCCAATGCTTATATTGTGGAAAATGACTATCGCCTTTCTGATGAGGCAGGCAAAATTCTGTTGGAGAAGTTGGATTCCATAGAAGCAACCGTAGATGACAGAAACCGGCTGGAAGCGGTTATGAACCTGATCAAGGAGGTTAAATCGGTTACAGATCTAAGGAATAAGCAGGAATTATCCGGAATTCTCGGCAGCGGAACCTTAAAGCCGACAGATTTACTGTATATCAGAGGAGAAGATTTTGCTACTAGTGTTACGGTTCAGCCGTAAGGCGAATAGTAACAAGATTTTAAATAACAGGAGGTACCGGATTATGGAAAATGAGGTGTATGTTATCGGACATATTAATCCTGATACCGATTCCATATGTTCCGCCATTGCTTATGCAGCATTGAAGAACAAAATATCAAGCGGCAGATACAGGCCGAGGAGAGCCGGACAGATCAATTCGGAAACGGCATTCGTATTAGAACGGTTTGGAGTGACCGCACCAAGATATCTGTCCGATGTACGGACACAGGTCAAAGACATTGAAATCAGACGGGAAAGCGGTGTTAACGGAGGGATTTCTTTAAAAGCTGCCTGGGCTAAGATGGGACAGAATAATGTAATGACCTTGCCGATCGTAGATGAAGAGAATAATCTTGAAGGACTGATTACGATCGGAGATATAGCAAAGTCTTATATGGATATTTACGACAGCAGGATTCTTTCGGCCGCTCATACCTCGATCATAAATATCATAGAGACACTTGAAGGTGAGCTTGTTACCGGTAATCCGGATGACTGCTTGTCGGAAGGAAAGGTTTTGATTGCGGCGGCCAACCCGGATCTGATGGAGAGCTACATCGAAAAAGGGGATATAGTAATTCTTGGGAACCGCTATGAATCCCAGCTTTGCGCTATCGAGATGAATGCGAAATGCATCATTGTCTGTGATGGTGCGGAGGTTTCAAAAACAATAACAAAGCTTGCCGTGAATAATAACTGTATCATGATACGTACCCCCTATGATACCTTCACGGCAGCAAGACTGATAAACCAGAGTATGCCGATCGGCTTTTTCATGACCGATAATGAGATAGTATCCTTTTCCACCGAGGATTATATCGAAGATATCCGGGGTGTAATGGCTAAGAAGAAGCACAGGTATTTTCCAATATTGGACAAGGACGGCAGCTATTGCGGGATGATATCCAGAAGAAACCTTCTGGGTGCCAGAAAGAAGAAACTGATACTGGTTGACCATAACGAAAAGTCACAGGCGGTGGACGGACTGGAAGATGCGGAAATAATAGAAATTATTGATCATCACCGTCTTGGGAGTCTGGAGACGATCAGTCCGGTATTTTTCCGTAACCAGCCGCTTGGCTGTACCGCTACGATTATTTACCGTATGTATCTGGAAAACGATACTGAGGTCGAACCGAAGATCGCAGGTCTTTTATGCTCTGCGATCCTGTCGGATACCTTAATGTATCTTTCGCCGACCTGTACCGAAACAGACCGGGCCGCGGCGGAAGAACTTGCCGGGATAGCCGGAATCAGCGTAAAGGAATATGCAAGGGAAATGTTTGCGGCAGGAAGCAACCTGAAATCGAAAGCGCCGGAAGAAATATTCTATCAGGATTATAAAAAATTTACGGCAGGAGAGCTTATTTTCGGAGTAAGCCAGATTAGCTCTATGAACCAGGAAGAGCTGGATGATATTAAAGAGAAGATCATTCCTTATATGCATAAGGCATATAAGGATCACGAGGTAGCAATGATATTCTTCATGCTTACCAATATCCTTGAAGGGTCTACGGAAATGCTCTATGAAGGAAACGGTGCGAAGGAATTGCTGTTGAATGCGTTTAAGCTGCACGATACCGGAGAGGATGGACGTGAAATATACCTGCAGGGAGTAGTGTCCAGAAAGAAGCAGCTAATCCCTGCATTAATGGTTTCTTTGCAAGAGGATAACAGTTAGTGCATTTGAACAATCATCCTATCGTAAAAAGCAAAGATTAAGGAGTTACAGAGCACTAGTATTTGAATTGGATATTAACTTCTTTTTTCAGATGCTGGCCCGTTGCAGACTTAACTTTTGTAGTGATTGTAAGTATGTAGGATTCGTTTTGGGAATATGCCTCTAAAGGCTCTATTTCAATATAACGGTCGATGGAGTTATATCGAATATGTGTCTTAAGCGGAGTCTGATTCAATGAAGTAACATACAAATTACGATTATTGACAGTGGCGGGGCTTAACGGAGCCGAGAATTTTACACGCCAAACGAATTTGCCGGTTTTAAATTTTAATGCCTGTTTCACTTTATCTTTTTCATCCTCTGAAACGGATTCAATATTAAGATAATTATTGCGCATAAATTCACCTCATTTATGATATAATTTTATTTGATTCTGCATCCGATCATGTGGAGCGTCCTAAAAATTATTATACTATATAATTTAAAAATAGGATAGGGTAAATTTAGCTATAATTTTCTTGAAATGCGATAAGGCTTTTACAAGAATGGAGACAACTATGGAAAAAGTATTTTGGAAAGCCGGGAATATGCTTTATCCGCTGCCGGCAGTCATGGTAAGCTGTCAGAGGCCGGGAGAAAAGCCCAACATCATTACCGTGGCCTGGACGGGTACGGTATGTACAAACCCTCCGATGGTATATATCTCTGTGCGCCCGGAAAGATATTCCTATGAAATAATAAAGGACACAGGGGAATTCGTTATTAACCTTACGACAAAAAGCTTAACGGCAGCCACCGATTACTGCGGAGTAAAATCCGGGAAGGGTGTCGATAAATTCAAGCAGATGAAATTAACTCCCGTGCCTGCCAACAGGATAAAGGCTCCGTTAATCGGAGAATCACCGGTTAATATAGAATGCAAAGTGAAGCAGATCCTTCCGCTGGGTTCTCACCATATGTTTCTTGCAGAGGTATTAGGTGTAAATGTCACTGCGGAATACCTAAATGAAAAGGGAAAGTTCGAGTTCAATAAATCCGGACCGATTGTATTCTCCCACGGAGGATATTATGATTTGAACAGTCTTGTCGGGACCTTCGGATACAGCGTAAGGAAAAACAAGGTAAATAATTTGATTAAAAACAGGAAATAATAAAAAGTACTTGGCTATGAAATTAAAAAGTGATATAATCAGTGCATTATGTGCGAAAGGACATTCTTGCCGTGAAAAATATAGTATTGATTGGTATGCCTGCTGCCGGTAAGAGCACCATTGGAGTAATTCTTGCAAAGGTTTTGGGATTACGTTTCCTTGATTCGGACCTGTTAATACAGGAGCAGGAGAGCTGTTTGCTGAAAGATATCATAGCAAGAGACGGAATAGACGGTTTTATGGCAATAGAGAATCAGGTGAACCGTGATTTGATTGCCTGTAACTCCGTAATTGCAACCGGGGGAAGTATTATTTACGG
>JAEWSD010000183.1 GCA_023398615.1 Bacillota bacterium | reverse complement strand
TCAACCGCATCGTTATAATTTGCATGCAGATTTTCAATCAATATGGAAGAAACACCGGCATATACAATAATCATAGGTACTATAATAACTGTGATAATTAATATTACAAATCGATTAAATATGCTTCCTCTTCTCAATGTTACCTCTTTTCCCGGAAACCCCTTTTATGCTTTAGAATTTCATTTCGCGATTATATACTTGTTCCGCTTAAAGCCTGAGACTTCACACTCTTAATTAACCATTATGCCTATATAAAATTATACAATTTTTTAGTCCTAAAGGTCAATTCATTTAATGTTATTATTCCGCCTCCAACCTGAATTAATCTTCATCATTTCCGGCAAACTATAATCGTTAGGAGGTATTCACATGAATATGCATTTTGATGCGGTGTATTATGAGCAGAGTGTGCTTGATTATAAGCTTGGACAGATGCTGCAGAGCAAATACGCGAACCTGCCCTGGATACAGATAGAGAATCATAACCGTATACCGGAGATGACAGCGGCAGACAACCGTGACTTTCCAAAGCTAAAAAACCATTTGATCATCGGAGTCAGAAAGACACACCGATATGTACCGAACCATAAGGTTTCCGACTGGCTGGTACCCTACACATCCTCAGGCTGCAAAGCGATGTGCCTGTACTGCTATTTGGTATGCAATTACAACAAATGTGCCTATTTGCGCCTGTTTGTCAACCGTGAACAAATGCTGGACAGACTGCTTAAAAAGGATGCCGCGGCTCCTGTACCGCAAACCTTTGAGATTGGCAGCAACAGCGATTTGCTGCTGGAAAACACAATAACGGATAATTTGCCCTATACAATCGAGCGTTTTGCGCGCGAAGGCCGCGGGAGTCTGACATTTCCGACAAAATTTGATATGGTTAATCCGTTACTTAACCTTGACCACAAGGGAAAGACCATATTTCGTATGAGCGTGAATCCGCAGGAAATAATAAGCCGTATAGAACTGGGCACCTCCCCGTTGCCTGCAAGAATCCGTGCGCTAAACGACGTAGCGGAGGCCGGATATCCGGTCGGGCTGCTGATTGCGCCCGTGATCCTTCTTCCGGACTGGAAACGCCTGTACGGGGAACTGATAGAGCGCCTGGCGGATGAGCTGAGCGAAAAGGTCACACGCAACGGCTTCATAGAAATTATACTGATGACGTACAGCTTCGTACAAAACATTATTAACACGGAGGCGTTTCCAAATGCCGTACAGCTTTTCGACCGGGAAGTTATGACCGGACGTGGGCGCGGCAAATACTGTTACCGAAACGATATCCGCGCAGAGGCCGAGTCTTTTTTACGGGAAAGGCTGTCACGACAGTTAGGGACTATGCCGATACTGTATATCTCATAATACTTTCCGGTAGCGATTCAAATACTGGATTTCGGCAGACCACAAAAAAGGTATCCTCAAGTTTCCTACTATATATCTGCAACACTTCTGCTTGGATAATGACGGCAAAGCCGTTATTATTTAAAGCAGCCGTTACAGCACCTTCGCATATATCTTTACAATATTTTCTTCTTTCCAATCAAGCGATTTATAAAAAGCTTCTCCAAGATTATTTCCGTTCAATACAAATAGCGCACATTTCTTAATACCAATCGCCTGCAATTGTTCAATAGATAACTGTAATAGTTTTTTTCCTATGCCTAATCTTCTATATTGAGTATCAACTGCCAAATGATGAATCAATCCTCTTCGCCCATCATGTCCGCACATAATTGCACCAATAATTTTATTATCAAGTCTTGCAGTAAAACTACAGCCTGGATTCCGTTCTAAAAATGCAGTTATTCCCTCTATAGAATCTTCACCATTATTATGCAAATAGATTCCTGGTATATTGCTCCAAAACTCAAGAACTTCTTTGCAGTCTTCTTTACAAAACAGCTGGTAAGTTAACACAATTATCCCCCCGTTCGAAGCTCATTTATCTGCTGATTCGATATCATTTCGCCGCGCGAATATTAGAAAGGAAAATAATACCTCCGCTTAACACTCCAGGTAAACCCATAATCAATAATGACAGGGCGTCCGTTTACCATTCCCCAGCTGTCAAGGTTGTATAAATCCTGAGGTATCAACTGATGTTCCTTAATGACTTCCTGTATCTCTTTTTTTTGAAAAAGTTCCCTGTTATTCCTTGCCATGAAGAAATTACGGATATCACTGAAATTACTGATCCGTTCCGCTTTCTCCATAATCAGAATACCGGAATCATCCGATACCTCCCGGATTTTTGCAAACAAATTGGACCGGTCAACAGACGATATATAGTATTCTGCTTCATTTTGGGCGATTCCTCTTTTATTTTTTGCAACTTTCGCAACGTACCCGCCTCCGACATCAAATACCAGTCTGCCCGATCCAAATCCTATCTGCTTATAAATACCTTTCTTTATATTCATGATCATTTCATCAAAATCTATCTTTGCGATTGCACTCATCTGCCTTTAGTCGCCTACTCATTTTTCGCAATCATTCACCTTCACAAAACATCATAGACATCATTATACATATTTATATTATTATTCTTAGATGAAAATGGTTCATGATTTTACTATAATAACGGCGGCGGCAGTTAATTATTCGATTGCAATATATTTATCTGATCACTACTTTTACTAATCTGATTCCTGACGGCAAATCCTCTCCTTTCTGCATGGCCTGGTGTGCTTTATCAATAAGCTTTTCTTTCGCATCTTCCGAAAGTAATTCATCATATTCGTATATGTACTCTTTCACCGGATTATTTAAAGCTATATTTAAAAGGGAACCCCCATTATTGCAATATTCCGCGACTGCATCATTTATTATTTTTTTGTACTCTTCATATGACATAGCAATTCTCCTTTTTTTCATCATTATACTAATATATGCAGGCCCCGGATATATTATGACTGCCCTTCCTTACCTTCTTTCAGATTATTGGATAATTAAATTTCCTTTCTTCTCATATCTTATAGAAAGACCTGATAGCAGGATAGGTAATGGATAATTATTCAGCCGGGAAATCCGGATACTATACACCGGAAGATTTAAAGGACGTAATGGAGCAGCTTTGGAGCCAGCAGATTCTTTGGACGAGGTTTTATTTAGTGAGTGCGGTATCAAAATTACCGGATCTTGAAGTAGTTGAGAACAGGCTTCTGGAAAGTCCGCGTGATTTTGCCAATGTATTCAGGATTTATTATGGTGATGCCACGGCGGACCAATTGGAAAGCCTGATAAGAGAACATTTAACGCTTACTGTCCAACTGATAAATGCCTTTATCGAAGAGTATGATTCACGAAGAAACACTTCTTTCAGTAATATTCCTGTCGGCAGCACGCCAAAAACCGCCGCCCTTGAAAGGCAATGGCGGGATAATGCCGATACATATGCCGCATTCCTGGCCGGAATCAATCCGTACTGGGATCAGAGCGAAATGCGGAATAACCTGTCCAACCATCTGGATATGACAAAGGATGAAATCACGAAACGTATATACGGGCAATATGCCGCCGATGTATACCAGTATGATTTCATTGAATACCACGCACTTATGCTGGCCGGAATCATGGCTGACGGAATCATAAAACAGTTCTACACGTAGCCTCCGTCAATCATTCATTTGAATACTTTGAACGGATTCCTCCAGTTTTTGCCGGAATTCACTCAAGGTTTCATCATCAGACGCTGCCTTATCGTACTTCTGATTAACATTATAAATCAGCTCCAGCACTTCTTCCGATTCATCCGAGGCCTTTAGATACAGTTCATTATCCTTGTCAACTTCACCAAAATAGATATACGGTTTCCCGTTATCATTGGTTTTAACATAAAATCTGTCCATTCCCGGAGCAAGTGTATCGATACCGCTTATTTTCCGTTCATGGTAGGCATATACGATAAAACTGCCTTCTTCCATACCCTTCCGGGTATAACAGGACACATTCTCATATGCTTCAATATATTTATTCTGCCTTTCGATATCTTCCATATCAAGCAGGTTCACATCATTTACTAAAAGTTTAAAATTATCGGCTTTCTTACTGATTTTGGCATTATAGTATTCTGTAATCAATTTGTTGATGTCCTGGTAGGCATCCTTTTCAAGCACATTTGCCGCTACTGCTTCCGAAATCTTATCCCTTTCCGGGAGTTGCGTAGGGGTAGCGGTCAGACCGTCCGCCGCCTTCAAGGCATCCGAGCTGACTAAATTGACAGTCCGTAAAATATACTCCGAAAAATTACCGGTACCTTTTTCCTTACCCGAAACAGGTCTGTTCGAATTGCTTTCCGTTGAGAAGACAATCATTCCTATACCCATGATAAATGTACATACTATCATAATCAGTTTTTTATATTTGAACTTCATTCTGTCCTCTTTCCTGCATAGGTTTGTTGCTATTTGTTAAATTTCTCCATTCATATTACCATAAAATGATATGGAATGCAATCATAATTTAACTATTTCGTAATATATTTGTTACAATTCGGTCATAAACAGTTATTATGAAACGCAATTTCATGTTAAAAAAGGCCCCATAACCAAATGGCTACAAGACCTGAACGTATCATATGAATGGCAATATCAATATAAATTCTTAACCTTAAACTCTTTCTCCGCTTCCCGTCTTTGATCCTTCTTTGCTATGTCCTCCCGCTTATCATAAAGCTTCTTGCCTCTTGCCAGACCGATCTCCAGCTTTACAAGACTGCCCTTCAGGTATAAGGTAAGCGGCACAACAGTATATCCTTTCACCGTAATCTGGCCAAGAATCTTGTTGATCTCATACTGATGGAGCAGTAATTTTTTTACCCGCATCGGGTCTTTGTTAAATATATTGCCTTTTTCGTATGGACTGATATGCATATTATATATGAATACTTCTCCGTTCTCTATCCGGATAAAGGATTCCTTGATGCTGCCCTTGCCCATACGCAGCGATTTCACCTCCGTACCGTGCAGCACGATTCCCGCTTCAAAGGTATCCTCTATAAAGTAATCAAATCTTGCCTTCTTATTATTCGCTATCAGCTTAATACTATCTTTAGACATCCTCTAGGAATCCTCCTCTTCCGGCTTCTTATCGACCAGTATAAAATCAATGGTTCTAAGAAATTTATCGGCCGCCGCAACCTCTACTAATACTTTTTCTCCCAGCTTATAGGTTTTCCGTGTATGTTCCCCTGTCATACAGTAGTTCGCCTCGTTATAAATATAGTAATCATCCTTCATGTCCGCTGCTTTCACCATACCTTCCACGGTATTAGGCAATTCCACATACATGCCCCATGAAGTAATTCCCGAAATTACTCCTTCAAATCTTTCGCCGATGAAATCACTCATATATTCTACCTTCTTGAGCTTTTCAACCTCCCGTTCCGAATCGTCCGCGCGCCTTTCCGTCAGGCTTGCCTGCCTGGCAACATCGGGCAGAATCCTGTTGTAATGATCGATTCTTCTTTCATTTAGTCCGCCGCGTAAATTCTCCTTGATAATCCGGTGGATCTGCAGATCCGGGTATCTCCGTATGGGAGAGGTAAAATGACAATAATATTTTGCGGCAAGTCCAAAATGTCCGTCACTGGAAGCAGTATATTTGGCACGTTTCATTGACCTTAGCGTAAGCCTGCTTATCAGTGCTTCCTCCGGCGTACCTTCTATTTTCGTCAGAAGCTTCTGCAGTTCTTTCGGGTGGACCTCCTCCTGGCTGATTTTGATGCTGTACCCAAAATTATTAATAAAGATGCCCAGGGCCTGTATTTTCTCATTATCCGGGTTCTCATGGCTCCGATAAACGAAAGGCAGCTCCTGCCAGTAAAAATCTTCCGCAACCGTTTCATTTGCTATCAGCATGAAATCCTCAATAATCCTGGTTGCTTTATTCCTTTCGTACGGCTTGATATCCACGGGATGTCCGTTCTTATCCAATGTTATCTTGCTTTCAGGAAAATCAAAATCAATCGAACCTCTTTTCCTCCTCTTCTCCCGCAGTATATCGGCTAACTTCTGCATCAGCTGGAACATCGGCACGAATTCTTCATATTTCTTTATTTCCTCCTCATCCTGATCCTCCAGTATCTTCTTAACACTGGTATATGTCATCCGCCGGTCAACATTAATCACAGTTTCGGCAATCTCATGACCTGTCACATTGCCCTGCTCATCAATATCCATAAAACAGCTGAGTGACAGACGGTCTGTTCCGGCATTCAGCGAACAGATACCGTTGGAAAGCTTATGCGGCAGCATGGGGATGACACGGTCAACCAGATATACGCTGGTGCCTCTCTTCAGCGCTTCCTTATCCAGGGCGGAAGCCTCTTTTACATAATTCGAAACATCCGCAATATGAACACCCAAATGATACATGTCCCCTTCTTTGGAAATAGTAACGGCATCATCCAGGTCCTTTGCATCCTCACCGTCTATGGTGACTGTCTGCAAATGCCGGATATCCTTGCGCCCTGTTATCTGTGTCTGCTCGATCTCCTCCGGAACAGTCTCCAGCTCTTCCATGACCTCCTCCGGGAACTCCGCAGGCAGATTATTTGCCAGGATTACGGATAGTATATCGACTCCGGGATCATTAATGTGTCCCAGGATTTCTATGATTTTGCCTTCCGGATTCTTGTCCTTATCACCAAAATCCGTAATTTTAACTACTACCTTATGACCGTCGACAGCACCCTTTGTCCATCCCTTCGGGATAAAAATGTCCTTGCTGAATTTCTGATTATCGGCTATGACGAATCCGTAATTCTTACTCTTTTCAAAGGTTCCGACCACCGTACCGTTAGCTCGCTCGAGTATACGGATAATCTCGCCTTCCTTACGCTTCCCCGATTTCTCATCCTTTATATATACCAGAACCTTATCATTGTTCAATGCGCCCTTTGCTGCATTTTCCGGGACAAAGATATCCTCATCCTCGCCTTCCGCAATTACAAAACCGAATCCACGCTGCGTTCCGGAAAAAATCCCTGTCTTCATATTGGCGTCTGCCGCCCGGTATCTGCCTTTCTCATCAACGATCAGTTTACCCTCGGCTTGCAATGCGTTCAGCACTTCCCGCAGATCCTGTTTCTCGTCACGGGGAACCTGCAATAAACCCGCAATCTCCTTGAATTTCATAGGGCGGTATTCCTTGCTGCCAATAAACTCATCAAGGATTCTTTTCTTTTCCTCTAAAATAATTTTGTCCATTTAACCTCCGAATTTATCTATAACCTGTATTTGTTTTTGTATTAATCTCCATTCTGCCGCAAACCCGCGAATTTGGGCGGTAGCACAAATTTGCCGTGTAAAAATTTTAATTTTCACACTAATCTTATGGAATTATTTTGTATCTTACAACCGATAGTATACCATAACTCACCATTGATTCATACATTAAATTATGTTACAGGACATTGTCGCAGGAAACAGGCATTCTGTTAACAAACCCGTTCTTTCGTTTACAGATCAATGTAAAATATGATGATATCCTCGTATTTCCCGTTTCCAAGCAAATATCCTCCCGGAATGGTTCCTGCCTTATGAAAACCGATTTTTTCATACAGATGAATTGCGCCTGCATTTGAACTTACTACGGCATTAAACTGCAGAAGTTTAAAACCGGAGGCTTTTCCCATCTCCATAGAATGCCGGACTAGGCGTTCCCCGATATGGTATCCGCGATACCGGGAATCAACCGCATAGGAAGAATTTGCAATATGACCGCACCTGCCCACATTGTTCGGATGCAGAATATATAATCCCAGAATTTTGTCATCTCCTGACGCTACCGCGGTAAATGTCTGGGCATCAAAGAATGCTTTTGCATATTCGATATTCAATTTTTCCATTTGCGGAAACGCATTGGCAGCTTCCACAATCCGGTTCCAAATGTCAACCATTGCAGGAATATCCTGTTTGGAATACCTTCTTACCTGAATCTCCATACTGATTCTCCTTTATCTGCTGAAATAAACGATATGGCCGGACCAGACAGACTCCTCCCTGCCCGCCGCAGCTATTTCTTAACTATAGTACATTTTTTATTAACTATCAAGATGCAGTATTGCTATTTTGTAGTATCATTCCCTTATTGACGGATCAGGCGGAGCATGATAAGCTAATACATAATGAAGTAAAAGGAGGACAGGAAATGAACGGTTTAGGCTATATGCCCGTTTGCAGCAGCAGCGCATTGTCAAAAACAAACACATTTGACAGATTACGGGATTATTGCGCCTATTTTTAAGAGAACCGTTACCTCGTTTTCCGGCAAATATCGCAGTAACTCCTTTAAAGCATATCTTTCCCTGTGAATGATGTGTTTTTTTATTGCCATAAACAGACACAAAAAGGAATTTTTACAAAAGCCTGACAATCAAAGAAAAGGAGTTACCATAATGAATGATAAATTAAAAAGAAATGTACGATTGGATTACCTTTACTGTTTCCTGAAAAATACGGATCTGACGAGTGCGGTCTGGGTTCTGTATCTGATCTATAAAGGGCTGCCGCTCTGGCAGGTCGGAATCCTGGAAGCCGTCTTTCATATCACAGGCTTTCTATCGGAGCTTCCGACAGGGGCCCTTGCCGATCTCTTCGGAAGAAAAAGAATTTTGATTGCAGGCAGGATATGCAGCCTCCTCTCCTGCCTGCTTATGCTGCTTTCAAACGGATTTGCAGGCTTTGCGGCCGCATTTGTCTTTAGTGCCTGGGGCTACAACCTGAATTCCGGTTCCGAAGAAGCACTCGTTTATGACAGCATGAAACTAACCGGCAAGGAAGCAGAATACCTTACCGTAAACGGGCGCTTAAACGTAATCATAGAAGCATCACAGGGACTTTCGACCTGCATCGGCGGAATCTTGTCTGAATATTCCTATCTTGCCTGCTACCTGACGGCAGCGGTAGTCACCCTGCTTTCCATGCTGCCTGCTTTCCTGTTCCGGGAACCGGAATACATTTCCGAAGGCAATATAAATACCGTGAGAAAAGGGGTTCTGTATCACTTTAAGGAATGCGGCAGCACACTGCGGGGAAACAGGAAGGTTCAGAGTATCCTGCTTTACTATCCGATCACCTTTACTTTCTATACTGTTATGTTCTTTTACAGCCAAAAATATTTTAATGATTACGGCTTGAACAAAATACATATCAGTATAATAATGCTTATTGGAAGCCTGCTTTCCTGTACCGGCGCCATAAGCTGCAACCTGATCCAGAACCGGTTCAGAGGTGCAACAAAGTATCTTTCCTCGTTATTTATGGGAATTTCCATTATGGGACTGTACCTGCACCATCTGAATGCAGCCGTAGTATTTTTTGCGGTAAGCGGCTTCATGAATGCCATGCTGTATCCGATACAGTCCGATTCCCTGAACCGACTGATACCTTCCGAACAAAGAGCAACGATCCTTTCCGTCAGCAGCATGCTCTTTTCCTGTATGATGATAGTTATTTTCCCCGTTACGGGATTTACGGCAGAAATAATCGGTTTGCACAAAACCTTCCTGCTGCTGGGATTCTTCCAATTGCTGCTGATACCCTTACTGGCAAAAAGAGTTAAGTAAGATTACGTTGCCACAGCGGAGCGCTTTTTATCGTATAGGACGAACTTTCCTATACGATAAAAAAGGACACCCTGCCATGCAGAGTGTCCCGGTCTATCTTTTCATATTTAAAGCAAATTAAGTACAACAGAAAGAACAATAAACCCAACGGCAAGCGCCTTTGTAAACTTCTGTAAAGCGCCCTCCATAGAACGTCCCTTGTTCTTGCCCCAATAGGTATCCGCCATACCGTTAATGGTTCCCGAAAGTCCTGCCGATTTGCCTTCCTGCATTAAAACAACAATAACTAACGCGATACATATAAGACAATATATGATTGTTACAAGTATCTTTAATACTGCCATCATTACACCTCCTAAAGCTTCAATCGTAATTTTAACATATAATTACTGAGAATTCAACTGTTTTTTGTACAAGTATAAGTACTGATTATTTCTATTTTTTAATCAGCAACGATTTACCTGTCATTTCGGAGGGCTGTTTCATTCCCATCATCTCTATTAAGGTCGGAGCGATATCGGCCAGGCAGCCGCCCTCTCTCAGAGCATACGCCTTATCGTAGTTTACCAGTATGAACGGAACCGGATTCGTCGTATGGGCGGTAAACGGCTCCCCGTTCGTGTAGTCGATTAATTGTTCCGCATTGCCGTGATCCGCACAGATAAACATCTGACCGTCCACGGACAGCAGTGCTTCATAAGCCATGCCGACGCATTTGTCAACCGCTTCCACCGCTTTTATTGCGGCAGGTTCTATGCCGGTATGTCCAACCATATCAGGATTTGCAAAGTTTACAACAATGACATCGTATTTTAATGACTTGATTGCATCTGCCAGGTTCCCTGCGACTTCATAAGCGCTCATTTCGGGCTGTAAATCATAAGTGGCCACTTTTGGGGAATTCACAAGGATTCTTTCCTCTCCCTCATTCGGAATCTCTACGCCTCCGTTAAAGAAGAAGGTTACATGTGCATACTTCTCTGTTTCGGCAAGTCTTAACTGTTTCAAATGGTTTGCAGCCAAAAATTCGCCAAATGTGTTTTGGATCGAAACCTTATGGAAGGCTACGATTTTATTCTCTATGGTAACGTCATATTCGGAAAAGCATACGTAGGTTAACGGTATCCTTCCGGCGCTGCCCGCATTATCCCTTTTAAATCCTGCAAAGTTATCATCACAGAAGGCCCTGGTGATCTCTCTTGCACGATCCGGCCTGAAATTAAAGAAAATTACGGAATCGTTTTCCTTAATCGTTGCAACCGGTTTGCCGTTCTCCAATACTACGGTCGGAACTACGAATTCATCGTTAACACCGGCATCATAGGATTTTTGAATGGCTTCTGTTCCGGATTCCGCGGTTTCACCCTTGCCTAAAGTCAGTGCACGGTAAGCCTTTTCCACCCTGTCCCATCTGTTATCCCGGTCCATTACATAGTAGCGTCCCATGACGGATGCAATCTTACCAACACCCAATTCCTGCATTTTAGCGGTTAATTCTTCCGCGAAGCCTTTACCGGAGGTAGGCGCGGTATCTCTGCCGTCTAAGAAGGCATGAACGTAAACATTGGATAAGCCCTGTCTTTTTGCCAGCTCAAGCAACCCGTACAGATGTGTAATATGGCTGTGAACACCGCCGTCCGACAGTAAACCGTACAGGTGCAGGTCCGAGCCGTACTTTTTGCAGTTGGAAACTGCTTCCAGCAAAGCCTTGTTTTCAAAGAAATCCCCATCTTGAATCTCCTTGGTGATCCTCGTCAGTTCCTGATAGATGATCCTTCCTGCTCCCATATTAAGATGGCCGACTTCCGAATTGCCCATCTGCCCTTCCGGAAGCCCTACCGCCAGGCCGCTTGCATATCCTTCTGCAAACGGGTATTCGGCCATAAGCTTGTTAAGTACCGGAGAATTCGCCAGCTTCACTGCATTGCCTTCTATCTTGTCATTTAATCCATAACCGTCTAATATCATTAAAACTGTAGGCTTTTTTCTCATTTTTATCTCCATTCCTGCGCAGCTCTTTTGCGCATTCCAAGTTTTCGTATGCAAGCGCAAAACTTGCCTACCCCTGTTACAGGCAAAACCATAGATGCGGTTATGCACCACATCTATGATGATAATTAATTATTTATAATTGACAATCTTGCCAAAGTCAGGCTTTAAGCTTGCGCCGCCGACCAGGCCGCCGTCGATATCCGGCTGGTTGAACAGTTCCGCTGCGCTTGCCGCGGTTACGCTGCCGCCGTATTGAATGCGGATGGCCGCCGCGGTTGCGGCATCGTAAATCTCAGCGATACAGTCACGGATTGCCTTGCAGACCTCCTGAGCCTGTTCCGATGTTGCCACCTTGCCGGTACCGATCGCCCAAATCGGCTCATAAGCAATCACCGCCGTCTTAGCCTGATCCGGAGTTACATTTAAGAATGCAATCTTAATCTGCTGGCGGATAAAATCTATCGTAATACCCTGTTCTCTCTGGGTAAGGGATTCACCGCAGCATATAATCGGGGTAATACCGTGTTCGAATGCCTTAAGTACCTTTTTATTCACGCTAACATCCGTTTCGGCAAAGTATTCCCTTCTCTCGGAATGTCCTATAATAACATATTTTACTCCGATATCCGTTAACATATTGGGAGCTATCTCACCCGTATATGCGCCGCTTTCCTCATAGTACATGTTTTCGGCTCCAATTTGGATGTTCGTTCCTTTTGCGGTCTCTATGGCAGTCGTTAAGGAAACTGCGGGAACACAAAATACTACGTCAGCTTCCTCGCTGACTACCAACGGCTTTAATTCATTTATCAGGGTAACGGTCTCGCTGGGAGTCTTATTCATCTTCCAGTTACCTGCAATAATCTTTTTACGCATAATTGTTCTCCTTAAGTCTGTCTTATCCGACTGTTATTTATCATTTGCTGCCGCAACACCCGGAAGCTCTTTGCCCTCAAGGAATTCAAGGGAAGCCCCGCCGCCTGTTGAGATATGTGTCATCTTATCGCCAAATCCCAGGATATTAACTGCCGCCGCCGAATCGCCGCCGCCGATAATGGTCGTAGCATCGATCTCTGCCAAAGCTTTTGCAACCGCTATCGTACCCTTTGCAAAGTTTGGCATTTCAAATACTCCCATCGGTCCGTTCCAAACAACCGTTTTAGCACCCTTAATTGCATCGGTATATAAAGCACAGGTCTTCTCGCCGATATCCAAGCCTTCCCAATCCGGTTCAATTCCTCCGCGTCCTACCGTCTTATATTCCGCATCATTGGAAAACTCTCTGGCAGCCACAGTATCGACAGGAATCAGTAATTTAACGCCCTTATCTTCCGCTTTCTTTATCATATTCTTTGCATAATCAAGGTAATCCTCCTCCAATAAGGATTTACCTACCTCCTCGCCGAGGGCCTTCATAAAGGTATATGCCATGCCGCCGCCGATAATCAGGGTATCCACCTTATCAAGCAGGTTATCGATTACGGAGATCTTGCTGGAAACCTTAGAACCGCCCAGGATTGCAACAAACGGCCGTTCCGGATTATTCACCGCATTGCCGAGGAAATCAATTTCTTTCTGCATCAGATAACCTACAACCGCAGTATCTACATATTTCGTCACACCGACATTAGAGCAATGTGCCCTATGTGCCGTTCCGAATGCATCGTTTACAAAGATATCACACAAAGATGCAAGCTCCTGACTGAACGCTTCACCGTTCTTTGTTTCTTCCGCTCTGTAACGGGTATTCTCAAGAAGAACCACCTCGCCGTCCTTCATGGCGGCAACGGCAGCCTTTGCATTTTCTCCTACTACTGTCGCATCGGCAGCAAATTTAACCGGCTGTCCAAGCAGTTCCGACATTCTTGCCGCAACAGGCGCCAGGGACAGCTCCGGCTTCGGTTCACCCTTCGGTTTTCCAAGATGAGAGCAAAGGATTACCCTGCCTCCGTCCTGAATCAGTTTTTTGATGGTGGGAAGTGCTGCAACCAGACGGTTTTCATCCGTTATCTTGCCTTCCTGTAACGGAACATTAAAATCACATCTGACTAATACTCTTTTTCCTTTTACATTAATATCATCCACAGATTTCTTATTTAACATTTACGTTGCTCCTTTCAGCATTTAAAAATAAAACAGGCCCGGCATTTGGCGTAAAGTCGAAGAGGGTTCGGTAAACGTTCCTCGACTTTATTTGCAAAGACCGGACCCATTAATTGGATCAATATGAATTGATATTCGTTTTATGCTAATTCTGCAAAATATTTAATTGTTCTTACCATCTGACTTGTATAGGAGTTCTCATTATCATACCAGGAAACTGTTTTAACTAAAGTCTGTCCGTTGCCAAGGTCGGTAACCTTTGTCTGTGTAGCATCAAATAAGGAACCGAATCTCATGCCGATAACATCGGAAGAAACGATCTCGTCTTCCGTATATCCGAAGGAAGCGCTCTTTGCCGCTTTCATTGCTGCATTAACATCGGCTGCCGTAACGGTGCCGTTAACAACAGATACTAATTCTGTGATAGAACCAGCCGGCACGGGAACTCTTTGAGCGGCGCCGTCCAATTTGCCTGCTAATTCAGGAATAACCAGGCCGATAGCTTTTGCGGCACCGGTTGAATTGGGAACAATATTAACAGCTGCGGCACGTGCTCTTCTTAAATCGCCTTTTCTGTGAGGTCCGTCCAATACCATCTGATCACCGGTATATGCATGAATGGTCGTCATGAAGCCTTTCTGGATAGGTGCCAGTTTATTTAAAGTGTCAGCCATAGGAGCTAAGCAGTTTGTCGTACAGGAAGCAGCGGAAATAATAGTATCTTCCGGCTTTAAAGTCTTCTCGTTTACGCTGAAAACAACGGTAGGAAGATCATTTCCGGCCGGAGCGGATATAACAACCTTCTTAGCACCTGCATCAATATGAGCCTGGGATTTTGCTTTTGATACATAGAAGCCGGTACATTCAAGCACTACGTCAACACCGATTTCACCCCAAGGAAGGTTTTTCGCATCGGCTTCCGCATAGATTTTGATTTCTTTGCCGTCTACAACGATTGATGACTCTTTTGCTTCTACGGTATCAGCTTTCTCATATCTGCCTTGTGCCGAATCATATTTTAATAAATGTGCAAGCATTTTAGGATTTGTTAAATCGTTAATAGCTACAATCTCATATCCTTCAGCACCAAACATCTGTCTGAATGCAAGACGTCCAATACGTCCAAAACCATTAATTGCTACTTTTACTGCCATGATAATAATTCCTCCTAATTGTTAAATTTTATAATATGCTGCCGGTGCCTCATATGTAGTTTTTTATTATGCAGAATATATGCAGGCAGCTATTAAACAGGTGTTCAGGGATTGACAAATTTTTCTCAAACCCTTCTTTATTTTACCTTCTTTAAATAAAAATATCAAGTAGAAATTATAATTTCATGGAATATTAATAGATGCTACAATTTTCTTTTGAATAAGAAGTTTTATTTGTGCAAATAGCTGTTAACATATATTCACCCTTACTGCTGCCTGTAGTAAGGGTGTAATATCTGTCATCGCAATTATTTTGCGGAGCTTTGATTAATCAAGCTTTTAACATTCATTATTTCTTCCTGTGTCGCCTTTTGTGCAGGCTGGTAATAATTCTTGCTCTTTGCAATCGTAAATAATTCATACTGGCAGGTCTCCGCTTCATTACGCATTTTCTGCAATGTCTGCCTGAGTTCCTGATTTTCGGTTTGTGATATCATATCACTCATTGTTTTAAGTCCGGAATTGATTGAATTTAAGGCATCCGATACCATGATATGCTCTTGCATGTTTTAAACCTCCTATTTAAGAAATTGTAATAAGGTTTGCTTTTTCTGTGCCGCCGACTGAGACTCTTTTTGGAAAAACTGTTTTACGTAAGGATCCGTGCAATTCTCAGCATAAGATTTATATTTTTCACAATCCGTCTCACTGAAAAGCAAAAGATGTCTTAAATTCTGAAGTTCCATTTCCGATATTGTTCCCATTTAACTTCCTCCTTTTTTCACGCAATAGAATATGGATAATTATAAATGCTTACGAAGCAATTACCCTATATTATTATTTCAAGGGAGAAAGAATTTTATGCATGATTTTATGCCGCTTTGAGTTGTTATATATTATGATAAAGCTCTTCGTACTGTTTTGCCGAGTTGTTCCAAGAAAAATCTTCGGCCATTCCACGGTCGATTATTTTATTCCAATCACGTTTTTTTTGAAAAAACGTATTTTTTGCATAACGGATGGTGGCAAGCATCTCATGTGCATTGTAATTGGCAAAACAAAATCCCGTGCCGCTGCCTTCAAACTCATTGTAAGATTTAATGGTATCCCGAAGGCCTCCCGTTTCCCTGACAATCGGAATCGTACCGTAACGCAGGCTGATTAACTGGCTGAGCCCGCAAGGTTCGAATAAAGACGGCATGAGAAACGCATCACAGGCCGCATAGATTCTGTGCGCCCGCTCATTCGAATAGAATATGTTTGCCGAGACCCGGTCACCGTATTTCCATGCATAATGCCGGAACAGATTCTCATATTTTTGTTCGCCGGTTCCAAGTACAAGCAGCTGGGTATCCTCCGCACAGATCTCTTCTATCACGTAATCAATCAGATCCATCCCTTTTTGATCCGTCAGCCTTGACACAATGCCGATCATGAATTTTCTGTCGTTAACCTCCAAGCCAAGCTCCTGCTGCAGGGCGCGCTTGTTCTTTATTTTTTCCTTCCTGAAATTTCCTGGGCCGTAGTTCTTAATAAGATAAGGATCCGTCTCCGGGTTATATTCCTCATAGTCAATCCCGTTAAGAATTCCACAGAGTACATCGCTCCTTGCCCGCATCAAGCCGTCCAGCCCTTCCCCGTAAAAGGGCAGCTTAATCTCGTCCGCATAGGAAGCGCTTACGGTAGTGATATAATCCGCATAAACGATTCCGCCCTTCAGGTAATTGGCATTCCCGTATGCCTCAAGCTTATCCGCCGTAAAATACGAATCCGGCAGACCGGTCACATCCTTTACGTTTTGTACGTCCCAAACGCCCTGAAACTTCAGGTTATGTATTGTCATGACCGTTTTTATATCCTTATAAAATTCATTCTCCCGAAAGCTGTCCTTAAGAAAAACAGGCAGCAGACCTGTCTGCCAGTCATGGCAATGGATAATATCCGGCCTGAAACCGATTGCGGGAAGTGCCGATAAAACTGCCTTACAAAAGAACGCAAATTTTTCGATATCTTCATATATATTACCATAAGGTGTTATTCCCGCGAAATAGTATTCATTATCTATGAAATAAAAGGGTATTCCTTCATACTCAGTCCTGGTAATGCCGACATATTGGTTTCTCCAGGATAAATCCATATTATAATTCGTTACGGCTTCCATCTGTTCCTTATATTGCTCCGGAACAGCCAGGTATTTCGGCAGTATTACACGGATATCATATTCCTCCTTATTAATGTATTTCGGCAGGGAACCGACTACATCAGCCAGCCCGCCTGTCTTAATAAACGGAACACCCTCCGAGGCTACAAACAGTATGTTTTTCATGAATAGATTCCTCCCTGTGATCATTAAAAATTCTTAAACCGTTTACATCACACGCTCAATTATACAATATTTACGTCTTTTATAAAAGACTATATTCCAGATTTCACTAAAATATGAACCAATATATACAGGCTTTCTAACAAAGAGTTTGCATTGGCAAACTCTTACGCCGAACGCAGCCGGCTTTACTCTCCTATACAATAAAATGAGCTATATACGGCATCGTTGCGGCTGCCGTATATAGCTCCCGGTTTAAGAATTAGATTTAAACATTTATATAAATTGAAATTACGCTCTCATTTTATACTCTAATCTTATTTTATCTGCGATTAATGCTACAAATTCCGAATTCGTCGGTTTTCCTTTCCCATTGCTTACCGTATATCCGAATAATTCATCAATCGTATCCATCTTTCCTCTGCTCCATGCTACTTCAATTGCATGTCTGATAGCTCTTTCCACACGGCTGGGAGTCGTTTTATGTCTCTTTGCTATAGACGGATATAACAGCTTTGTTATAGAGTTAAGCATCTCATTATCATTAACCGACATCATAATGGCATCCCGTAAATACTGATATCCTTTTATATGGGCAGGTACGCCGATTTCATGAATAATATTGGTTACATCGGATTCCAGGTTTCTTTCCTTATAGTCATCCTTATTCTCATAAGCACTGACACGGTGATTTTCAATTAGTCTATTATTATGTAAGTCTCCCCTGACCTGTTTAATCCTGGTTAACACCATATTATTATCAAATGGTTTCATTATATAGTAATTTGCACCCAGCTCGAACGCATTTTCCGTGACTCCTTCCTGCCCGATAGCAGTTATTACGATAAATGCCGGAGCCTTCTTAAATGAATCGTCCAGTCTGACCTTTTCCATCACACCCAAGCCGTCAAGCTTTGGCATTATTAAATCCAGCAGGACCACATCCGGTTTCTTCTCCTTAATCATCTCCAGTGCGTCAATTCCGTTCTCTGAAGTACCCACAACTTCAATATCCGAATCGGCTTTCAAAATGTCTTCCAATAGGTTTACGATTCTCTCATTATCATCTACAATTGCTACATTAATTTTACCCACTTTGATTCCTCCCAATCGATTTTACCCTTATGTTGCTTACTTACATATCCTTTAATTAAACTAAAAATGTGTATTCCTGTGCCTCCTTCAGCTTTATATTCGCCTTTGTGTATTCTACGTGCCACTATTGCTAATCATGTACTACATTATAACCCTAAATTCAGAGCAAGTCAATATTTTCCATATTATTTTTCATTTTGTGGAAATATATCATATATAATTGCATAATACAGTTAGCTTTTACATAAATTTTTATGATTTAGCACCATATAAGAAACAAGGCATTTATTAATTTGTAAAAACTTACCATATTTGCATTATATACATTTATTTCCTTTTTATCAAATGTTTCTCATCGCAATTTCCGACAGCGATATCTTGCCGATTGGGTTAAATTAACGGGAAATGCTGATTTTTATAAGATTCATAAATTTGCTGCGGAAATAAAATGGAAAATCCTATACGTTTTTTGATATTATAAATCCTTATCGTCGATATTTTAATTGAAATCTTATTACTCCAAATTACTAATCATATTTTCTATAAATGTACCGTAACCTTTCGTAGAATCCTGTATAAACACATGAGTTACCGCTCCGATGATCTTATTATTCTGCAAAATCGGACTTCCGCTCATACCCTGGACAATTCCTCCTGTCATCTGTAACAGGGTATCGTCCGTAATACTGATTATCATACCCTTATTCGGGCTGGAACTGTTTATGTCAATTTTCTCTATCTTAATATTATACTCCTTTATCTCATTGTCGACACAGCAAAGTATGGTTGCCGGACCGAGCTTCACCTCCTGCTTCAGGCCTATCGGCATGCTGCCTCTTGGATTGTCACTTGTATAGTTATTATTAATTGTACCATAAATCCCTTGATTTGTGTTCTTATTTATATTACCTATTTTATATTTGTCATTTTGATTTATCAGGCCGATTAATTCGCCGGGTGCTCCCTGCCTTCCTTTTACGATCGTCATGATGTCGGCAGCATAAATATAACCGCGTTCAATCTGCATAATCAGACTGGTATCCACGTCGGTTATACCATGTCCCAGGGCACCGAACCTGTCATCCTGGGTAACAAAGGTCATGGTTCCGATTCCCTGTGTGTTATCCCTGATCCAGGCACCTATTTTATATTCTCCGTTAGCTGTCTTAACCGGTGTAATCATATATTCGATATCTTTATTGTCTCTTCTTATGTTCAATCGTACGTTTTCCCCGTTGCAGTTTTGTATTGCCTTAATCAGATCCTTTTTATTATAAACCGTAGTGCCGTTAACTGCCGTAATGTAATCACCGGATTTTAACTTATTCAGTGCGGGTTCATAATTCAAACCGTCGGACGCATTGATTACTCCGGTACCTAAAACCATGACGCCGTCCGTTTCAATATAGATCCCGATCGGCCTGCCGCTTGGAATTAATTCCATCGAATCTATTACACCAAGCTCTACCTGTTTGAAATCCAGGAAACCAAACAGCTTCACCACTAAGGTATATTGTCCCTTGGTATCCGATTTGATCGTAAAGGGCTTGCTGAAATCCAGTTTTATCTTATTAGCCGGTACATTTTCATTATTTACGCTTATTACATCGATGTTATCCTCTTCAAAACCGGCAAGGAACGGAAGCTTGAAATTAAACTTCTCATCCTCCCCTACCATAATCTTTATTTTATCCGGTATGCTTTCATCCAGTTTCATGTAGATGAAAAAGAGCAGCACCACAATATTGATAAATAATGATATAATGAGTATTTTCCTATACGTAGACTTTATTTTCATAGCTGGCTCCCATCTGCCTTCCTGTTTCTTACGGAATTTATCCCCTATGGATGTAAGCTCTCGATTTCATAGGATTATTGCATTTTATCACGTCATCGTAACAAGGGCCTTTCCTATGAAAGCAAAAAAGGATATACATAAAATGTATATCCCAGCTTACTATCTTTTTTATAGTATACGTATTTAATTTTATTTCAAACTAGTATTTTTTAGTTCTTTTTGCCAAATCCTTCATTTCCTTCGCACTTTTCATAACATTTTCGGTAATCACAGCGCCGCCCAATATTCTGGATAATTCTCCGACAGACTCCTTTTCCGTCAGGCTGCGTATGGAGGTTTTTGTGGAAATTCCGTCCGTAGTCTTTTCAATAACAAAATGCTCATCCGCCATAGCAGCAATCTGGGCCAAATGCGTAATACATATTACCTGATGGCTTCCTGCGATCAAAGACAATTTCTCGGATACCTTCTGCGCCGTTCTGCCGCTTACCCCTACGTCGATTTCATCAAAAATCAGAGTATCTATCTCGTCCTTATCCGCCAGAACCGATTTCATGGCCAGCATAATCCTTGAGAGTTCACCGCCGGACGCCACCCGGGAAAGCGGTCTCGGCTCCTCGCCCGGATTCGTCGATATTAAAAATTCCGCATCATCATAACCGCCGGCCGTATAATGGTCCAACCGCCTGAATACCATCTCAAATTTTACATCGAGGAAATTCAGATCAATTAACGCATCCCGCATCCCTGCGGAGAGCTCTCCCGCTTTCTCCTGACGGATACCGGATAACCGTTCGGAGAGCTCCTCCAGTCTTTGCTCGAGCAGGGCCAGCTGTTTCGTTAAATCTTCCAGGGTCTGTTCATAGTTGCGGTATTGTTCAAGCTTCGCCTGACTGCTGTTCCTGTAATTTATTATCTCGGGAATCGTACTTCCGTATTTCGATTTCAAATGGTTTACCAGGTCCAGACGTTTTTCTACGGCGGCAAAATCCACTTCGTAACCGCCCAGGTCCGAAATATAGTCCGATAATTCCCTGTTAAAATCATTGACAAGCGCTTCGATATCCAATATCTGTCCGAACAACCCGGACAGGGAAGTGTCATAATCCTGGAGCTTCTGCAGCTGCTTTAACGCCCGGCCGATATGATCCCCGGCCGAACCGGAAGTATGGTAGCTCATCATTTCATGTACATTGTCAAGTCCCTCCGTAATCGTCTTGGCATTGGACAGTTTTCTATATTCCGCGGCAAGCCGTTCATCCTCACCGTCCTTAAGAGCCGCACCGTCAATTTCATTTATCTCATATTCAAGGAAGGATATTTCCCTTAGCCTCTTATCATCGTCTATCTTAAGACTCTCCAGTTTATTTCTTACCGATATGTATTCCCTGTAAGCAGTCTCAAGCTGTTTTCCGGTATCGCCTATGCTTTCCCTCGCAAACCGGTCAACAAATTCCAGATGCTTCTCCCTGTGAAGCAGGGATTGGTGCTCATGCTGTCCGTGAATATCAATAAGTAAGCCCGCTATCTCTTTTAATGCGGCTGCCGTAACGGTTTCCCCATTCACCTTACTTATACTTCTTCCGCTCATGATCCTTCTGGTTATGATAACCTGTCCGTCCTCAACCGGTACGTCCAGAACCTTCAGAGCGGAAAGCACCGGCTCGTCCTCTACCTGAAAAAGCAATTCCACTAATGCATACTCGGCACCCTTACGGATGACATCCTTGGAAAACTTACCTCCGAGAGCCATATTAATAGAATCGATGATGATAGACTTGCCCGCACCGGTCTCACCGGTCAGGATGTTCAGATTACTGCCGAATGTAACATCTGCCTCGTCAATAATTGCAAAATTCTTCACATGTAAATTAAGTAACAAATCCGTTCCTCCTATCGTTTGCCATTATATAAAATTAACAAACAATTTCTCCGGCTGTTCTCCAAGCTTTATAAACACGTTCCGCCGTTATTTTATCATATACCGGCCGGCAGTGCAATTTCTTTTTACATATTCAGTATTTGCCGAACTCCTGGGAATTCAGAACGATTTCTTTTTTAGCGGGTATGTCTTCCTTGCTGGATTCCTCAATATGGTTCCCATTCATCTTGCCTTTCTCGGCCATATTTTCAAGCAGCTTCTTTACTTCCGGGCTTAAGGATTCGTTCCTGCCATAGCTATTCGTGTTTTCTTTCAGCTTAAACTTTCCGACCATATCTTTTAAGAGTACGGCCTGGCTTGAAAGCTCCTCACTGGCAGCGGCACTTTCCTCGGAGATTGCGGAATTGGCCTGTACAATCTGGGATACCTGCATGATACCCTGGTTGATCTGGCCGATACCCGTAGCCTGTTCATTCGATGCTATTGCTATATCATTGATTATCTTTGCCACCTTTTCGATCTGATTCACAATGTTACCAAGAGCATCCGCGGTATCCTTTGCTATCCTGGTACCATCTTCCACCTTCCTGATAGAGCTTTCAATCATATCCGTTGTTTCCTTGGCCGCATTAGCGGAGCGTGCGGCCAGATTACGTACCTCCTCCGCAACGACGGCAAAGCCTTTCCCGTGCTGTCCGGCTCTTGCCGCCTCAACTGCGGCATTCAGGGCAAGAATATTAGTCTGAAAGGCAATATCGTCAATAACTTTTATAATCTTTGATATATTAGTTGAGGACTCATTGATCTGCTCCATTGCACCAAGCATTTCCTTCATCTGAGTATTTCCCTTACTCGCATTCGACTTGGCATCCGTCGCAAGCTCATTTACCTGATTCGCATTTTTGGCGTTCAGATCTGTCTGTGAAGAAATTTCTTCAATGGAAGCGGTCAATTCCTCGATGGAGCTGGCCTGTTCCGTGGCGCCCTGCGACAGCGTTATGCTTGTGTCGGAAACCTGCTTTGAGCCTACGGCCACCTGTTCGGAAGAAGCGGCTATATTTGTTAGAACCTCGTTGATATTCATACTCATCTTGTTAAAGGAGTTTGCCAAATTGCCGACCTCATCCTTACTGCTCACTTCCGCATAGGCATTCATATCACCCATAGCCAGCTTTTCTGCGGCCACATCGATTCTTTTCACCGGCTTGCTGATAATATTGGAAAGGAAGATGCCAAGCAGTAAAGCCATAATAACCCCGCAGATTAAGGTAACGATCATGGTAGTGGTAGCTGCGTTTGCTGCGGCCGTGTTGGCATCCGCACTTTCCTTTGCCAGACTTGTTTTAAAATCCATCAGTTTATCCGTAGACTGCTGTATCGTTTCCGCAATCTGCTGTGCTTCACTGTCATTCAACAAATCATATGCTTCATCCATACGATCCGACTGGATGGCATTAATCAGCTTGGATTTCAGCGCATCAAAGGAATTCAGCGACTGAACTAATATATCAAATTCCTCCTGCACCGCAGAATCCTTTATACTGGCCTGAAATCTCGCCGAGCTTTCGGTTATGATTCCTTCATCTTCCGTCAGAGAATCAAGATAGCCCTGCCGGTTACCGGTATCCTTATCTATATACAGGTTCCGCAGCGTCACTTTCTGTCTTAAGTAAGCTCTTGCCAGGTTCGCTAAGTCCGGCATTGTCGCGGTATGACTTTCATACATGTCGGTATTTAATGTGTCCATTTTTTCAATATTGACAATGCCTACCGTTCCAATGACTCCGGCAATAATAATCACTAAAAAAAAGCCAATCAGTATTTTTAATCCGATCTTAAAATTATAAAACCATCTCATCCTGCCATCTCCTAACTATGTCAAATTTTATAATGCTATGTTTACATCATCCAGCTCTCTTTCGGAAAGCAGTTTTTCACAGTCAATGATCAGTCTTACATTATTACCGACTTTCCCGATTTTCTTAATATATTTATTATTTGACCCTTTGCTCATCTGCGGAGGCTCCACAATGTCCTGCTCCGGTATTGTAAGCACTTCCGCGACACTGTCCGCAATAAGGCCGATCAAAGTATCCTGAATCTCAAATACAATGATACAGGTTCTGTCATTATACTCCCTGGGTTCCTTTTTGAATCGTATCCTCACATCCATTACCGGAATAATCTTGCCTCTTAAATTGATGATTCCCTTCATGTAATCAGGCAGCTCCGGAATCTCCGTAATGGGCTGTATACCGATAATTTCCGTTACATATCTGATGTCAATCCCATAATACTCCTTTCCTAATGAAAATATCAGATATCTGTCTTTCTGTGTGTCCTCCTCCATTTCTGCGTTATTTTCGATCACATTATCCACAATATCAGCCATGTCTTCCTCTCCTTTCCCCAATATTCTTAATAGACAAAGCTTAAAATGCAAGAGCCATATTAAGTGCCGTTACTACATGTTCTTCCTTAAAGGGTTTCACGATGAAAGATTTTGCCCCGTTTATAATTGCTTCCTTTACCAGCTCTTCCTGGCCCAGGGCGGAGATCATGATAATTTTGGCTTCCGGGTCCAGCTCCATGATCAATTTCAACGCCTCAAGCCCCGTCATTTCCGGCATTGTGATATCCATTGTAACAATATCCGGTTTTAAATCCCTGTATTTTTTAACGCTCTCCACGCCGTTCTGTGCTTCACCGATAATCTCAAATCCGTTTTTCTCCAGTATCGTTCTTATCGACAGCCTGATAAATGCCGCATCGTCAACCACTAAAACTCTCTTCATTGCAAACATGCTCCTTCCTATTTTGACAGATTAATTAAGCCGGCAACATCGATGATCAGACTGATGCTTCCGTCTCCTAAGAGTGTACAGCCGGACAGGCCCCGTATCCTGGTGAAGCTTTTAAGATACTGAGGTAATGCTTTTATGACGACAGACTGCTGCCCCACCAGCTCGTCCGCAAAGATAGCGGCAGCTTTTCCATCCTGTTCTACCATGATTATAATACCTTCCGAAATATCCGTAACACTCGTCTTAACCTTAAACAACTCATATAAACGCTGCACAGGATGGCACCGCCCCCTTACCATAATCATCTCATTGCCGTCCGGGTCCGTGATAATGCTGTCTTCTTCCGGCCGGAATGACTCTCTGATTGAAATGGTAGGTATGGTATACCGGGAATTGCCTACCCTGACGTTCATTCCGTCTATGATTGCCAATGTCAGCGGAATCTTTAAGGTAATGATTGTCCCTTTGCCGCCGGTGCTGTCTATCGACAGGGAACCCCCGACCGCCTCAATATTCTTTGTGACCACGTCCATGCCGACACCGCGTCCCGAGTATTCGGTCACCATATCGTTCGTAGAGAAGCCGGGAAGTAATATAAGCCCGTAGACTTCCTTATCCGTCATCTCATCCTCGTCTTTTAAGAGGAGATGATTTTCTCTTGCCTTTTCCAGTATCTTTTCCCGGTCTAAACCACGGCCGTCGTCACTGATAATTATTACTACGTCACTTCCGGAATTCTTAGCTGCCAGGGTTACCGTCCCGGCCGCCGGCTTACCCGTTCGCCGCCTTTCTTCCGAAGATTCTATTCCGTGGTCGATAGAATTTCTGACCAGATGCATCAGGGGATCCGAAATATGCTCTATAATATTCTTATCAACTTCGGTGTCCTCCCCTTCAATAACAAGCTGCACCTCTTTATCAAGTTTTTTGCACATATCTCTGACGATTCGGTGCATCCTATGAAAGGTAGCCGAAAGAGGGACCATCCTGACCGCCATAACCACTTCCTGGATTTCTCCTGTAATTTTGCTTAGCTGCTGTGCGGCTTTCTTAAAATTATCCAACTCCAGTCCCTGGATATCCGGATTCTGTATCACCATTGCTTCCGCAATCACCATTTCACCGACCAGGTCCATCAACCTGTCCAGCTTTTCGACACTTACGCTGATAATACTTTGCTGAGCCGCCGACTGCATATCCTTTTCCGTCTTACTCTTTTTGTCCGCAGCCGGAGCCTTATCCGGGCCTTCCGCCGGAAGAACCGGTCCGGATAAGGAGTGTTCCTCAGAAGCACGGGAAACTTCCAGCTGTATTAATTCCAGATCCTTAAGAAAGATCGTCCTCATAAAAAATTCATACATTTTCTCATAGGTAAGTTCCGTCTTTATATAAATCTGAAAACCGTCCTTCCTTATCACCTGCACACTCTCGTCATTTTCTATGATGTCCTTCGGCTCATAGGTGATTTCACCGGTAAATTTCTTCAGATTATGTATAATGGTATAAGCCCGGATGTTCTCCATTTCACAGCCTTCCTCAAAATGTATGACAGCCTTAAACAGATTGCCCGGGGTGTCCGCCGCCGCTTTTGCCGCGTCGGGAAAGGCTTCGATCACGGCAGGTCCCTTCGTATCCGGGGCAGGATCGTCTTCCCCGTCTTCCTGCTTCTTCCGCTTTAGGGCAGACAGATATGATTTCATTGTTCCTATCAGTTCATCCGCTTTTCCGTCTGCGTTATCATGATTTTTAATCTTCTCCGCTTCAATCTTAATGAAGTCCACGCCCTCTAAAACCATGTCCGTAAGTGCCGTACAATCAACCTCGTCAGGCTTCTCTTCACGAAGAAAAAAGAATAGGTCTTCGATTGAATGTGCCAGAGCCGAAATGTCATGGAACATCATCATAGCCGCCGAGCCCTTAATGGTATGCATGATCCGGAATATCTCGTTGATTGCATCCTGTGTATAACGGTCATCTTTTTCACAATTCAGAATAGATTGTTCCAACTGTTCCAACAGCTGTGACGTTTCAAACAGAAACATATCAAGTAGTTGTTCATTCGTAGATTGTTCTGACATACTTTTCCACCTTGTCTAATATTTAACATTTTATTAAAGCATACTTAGAGAATAGCAGGAAACTTGAAATGAATAAATTGAACAGAGCACTAGTTATAATTTATAGAAAAATATTATTTTTTATTTTATTATAGGTAAAATGTACCAATTTGTCAATGAATTTATGACTTATTATATCCTAATTTTGATAAACATAGAAAATACTAGAAATTGTATGACAATTTATTCCATAAATTGGTTAAAAATAACCAATTTAAAAAATCAGGTACCTTTATAACGTCTCGGCAATGGAATCCGGTACCTGATTTAAACCTTCTCAGCCCAAAAATGTATAGATAGCCGAGGCAATATTTGTTAAGGAAGCCTGCTTTTCCACGGCTCCGATGTTATATGCCACCTTGGGCATACCATATACTACGGAAGATCTTTCATCCTGTCCGATCGTTCTTGCGCCCTTTCGTCTCATTTCCAGAAGGCCCTTGGCACCGTCATAGCCCATCCCTGTAAGAATTACACCGATTGCATTCTTTTGGGCTTCCACAGCCACAGAATGAAAGAGAACGTCTACGGAAGGACAGTGACCATTTACCTTATCTCCTGCGAAGCATTTGACCTTATACCTGTTTCCGGTTTTCTGTATGGCCATATGGCAGTCGCCGGGGGCTATGAGAACCCGCCCCTTTTCAATGTAATCCCCTGTCTCTGCTTCCTTAACCTCAAGATTTGTGGAGCTATTCAGTCTTTCGGCAAACATGCGGGAGAATACCGGCGGAATATGCTGTACTATAACAATTCCGGGGGTACTTCCCGGCAATGCCTTCAATACCTGGCAGATTGCCTCCGTTCCGCCGGTGGAAGCTCCGATAGCAATGATCTTCCCGGACCCTGCCGCCGGGCTGTCATTTATTTTCATTGTCCGGCCCTCGGAATTCCTTTGCACTATCTTTGCGGAAGAAGCAATCTTTATTTTATCGATCATATCCCTGATAAAACTCTCAACACCGTTTACCGCCCTGACATCCGGTTTTGTTACAAAGTCGACCGCTCCTGCATTCATTGCGTCGAACACGGCACTGCTGACCGAACTTACGACTATAATCGGCAGGGGATATTGCGGCAAAAGCCTTCGGATAAATTCTATGCCGTTCATCTTGGGCATTTCAACATCACAGGTCATCACATCCGGGCGGTATTCTATTATTTTATCTCTGGCGTCAAACGGATCAATTGCCGTAGCGACTACCTCAATATCGGCATCGGAGGATATCCCTCTTGATAATATTTCTCTGAATAAAATGCTGTCATCAACCACAAGTACCCTGATCTTTTTCGTCTGCTCCATATTAACCTCTTTTCTGCTTCTTCATCCTGCCTGCGGGTTGAAGTATGCGAAAAATCGCAGCTGCAAAATTTCCTGCCCCGGAACTATTCCTTCCGGTAAACGGCAGGCATTATGTAACGGAACCTCGTCTCATCACGAATCAGCGATTCCGAATGCCCGATAAACAGATACCCTCCTTTCTCCAGAGAATTGTAAAATTTGTTCACCAGATTGCTTTTTGTCTGGTTATCAAAATAGATCATCACATTCCTGCAAAATATCACATGGAACTTCTTTTTAAACGGAAAGTTATCCTCCATAAGATTAAATTTTCTGAAGATAATCTCGTCCCGGATTTTTTTAACAAAGATTGAATTTTCATTATCAATTCCCTGTAAATAGTTAAGCTTATACTGAATCGGAAGGTTGTCCAGCTCTTTGTTATTGTATACGCCTTTTATCGCTTCCTTTAATACCTTGGTTGAAATATCGGTAGCAAGTATTCTGGAATCCCAGAAATATTTACCGGAACCGAAATACTCATCGATGATCATTGCCAGAGTATAAGGCTCCTCACCGGAAGAGCATCCCGCGCACCATATTCTTAAATCCCTTTCTCTTACCGTGGAAACAAGATAAGGAAGAACGATATCCCGGAAATAAAAGAAATGATCCGGTTCCCGCATAAAAAAGGTATGATTGGTAGTAATTTTGTTGATCAAAGTAGAAACCGCTTCCCCCGTTTTATCTGAAAGAACATAATTATAATATTCGGAGAAATCATGGAATCCCTTCTGGGCAAGAACATTTTGAAGTCTTCCTGTTACAAGGGCCTGTTTTTCAGGCTTCAGGTAGATTCCATAATGCTCCTTTATATATGCGACAATCAGTTCAAATTCTTTATTGGTGATTGTTATCACGGCAACTACCTTCCTTCATAATAAATCTGCGTAATAATTAATACTATTATAACAACCCTGGTTATTATGTCAATATACAAAAAGCCCCCTGAAAAGAGCAAGACTCTATGATCCAGGGGACTTATCCGTTAATCTATCGTTATCTGATTTTTATTACCTTTAACTTGCAGGTCAGACGTCTTCCGTTTACGATCGCGGTAATCGTAGTTGTTCCGGTTCTTCTGGATTCTACCAGGCCGTTATTGACAACAGCAATCTCGCTGTCCGCAACATCCCAGGTTATGACCGGAGCATTGCCTGATCCGGAACCGCTCAGGGAATCGGCTCCTATCACCTCTAAACGGTATTGGGAATATTGCTCCAGTTCCAAACTGGTGGTGTTCAAGCCAACTACTGTGACCTTTGTTGTGGCCGTCTTGCCGGATTCCGTCATTACGGTTACATTGGCAACACCCGGAGTCCGTGCGGTGACCTTTCCGGTTGATCTGTCCACGGAAGCAACCTGCTTATTGTCGCTTTCCCAGGTGAACCGGTCCGTACTGCTGGCCGGGCTGATTGCCTTCTGCAAGGTGCTGGTTTCCCCTGCGATCATCGTCAGGTTTTCGTTTAATATCGTCACGCTTGATGCCGGAGTTACCGGTTTTACGACTACATGGCATTTTGCGGATTTACCGCTGCTGTCCTTGGCAGCAGCAGTGATGATGGCCGTGCCCTCCTTCAATCCGGTGATTACTCCGCTAGGACTTACAATAGCCACCTCTTCATCGCTGGATTGCCAGTTTGCCGTTTTATAGGTTGCATTCGTCGGTCGTATGGTAGCCTTCAGGGAAACCGTCCTTCCTTCCACTACGGTAACCGAGGTCCTGCTTATGGAGACTGAGGTAACCGCTCTTACGATCCGGATTTCACAGCTTGCTTCCTCACCGCTCTTATCCTGTGCCTTGGCCGTAATCGTTACATATCCGAGCTTCTTGGCGGTAACCTTGCCTTTTGAATCTACCGTGGCTATGCTTTTATTGCTCGATACCCAGGTAACCTTCGGGTTTGTCGCGGCATTTGAAGTAACCGTGGCCTTCAGGGTATAGCTTTTGCCCACTCCCAGCTTATAGCTGGTTTTACTCAGCTTGATACTGGTTACAGGCTCAATAACCTCAACCACACAGGTTGCCGAGAATTTACCGTCCGCCGTCGTACAGGTTATCACAGAAGCGCCGCGGGCAAGACCTTCTACCGTTCCGGTGGAGGACAGGCTGATGACCTTCGAATTCGAGGAACTCCAGGTAACATTTAAAGAAGAAGCATCGCTTGGCTGTACGGTAGCCTTTATGGTGAACTTCTCTCCGACTACGATCGTTTTCTCTTCAAAATTAAGCGTTAGCCCCGTAGCCGCCTGCGTAACCGTAACATTGCAATACACGGTGGTACCGTTATCGAGCTTTGCAATGATAACCGTTTTACCCGTTGCCACACCGGTAACTCTTCCGCTGCTGTCAACCTTTGCAATCTTATCATCGGAGGAACTCCAGGTGATATGTGTCTCCGTACTGTTTGCCGGAGTAAAGGTTACTTTTAATGTGTAGGACTGGCCCACATTCAGCTCCAGGTCCTTAACATCCATGCTGACGCCCGTAGCCTTTTGAATTACGGTAATGGTACAGGATTTCGAAAGGCTCCCATCCTTTGTTTTAATGGTAACCGTTGCCACACCCGCCGCCTTTGCCGACAGGAGACCGCTTGCATCGATACTTACCACCGCGGTATTGGAGGAGCTCCATTCCACCTCCTTATTGGTAGAGTTCGTCGGCAGTATCATATAGGTAAGTCTCGTGGATTCTCCCACGTACATTGTCTTAGTCGTTTCATCCAGTATGATGGAGGCGACGGAGGTATCAACCGCAATATTACAGGTTGCCGTAACATCCGGATTCGATACGGAGGTTGCTATAATGGTTGCGACACCGGGATTCACAAAGGTTACCAGACCGTCAGCCGAGACACTGGCCACATTGGAATTGGTGGAGGTCCACTTTATTGAAGGATCCGTCGCATTAGCCGGGGAAATAATCGCCCGCAGCTGCAGCTTCGGAGTCGACTTCGATGCTTTAACAGAGGTTTCGTTCAAAGTAATGCTTTGTACCTTGATCCGAACCGTTACCTTACAGAAACCAACGATGATATTATCCTGATTGATTGCAAATACCACCGCGGTACCACCGCCGGTTGCCTTTATCGTCGCAGACAGGTCATCCGGTATCGATATGTCAACCACACTGGTATCCGAAGATATCCATTTTAATTTTACTCCATGCAGGTCCGCCGGTTCCGTGACGGCAACCAGGGTTTTAAAATCTCCCTCGTCCAATGTAACACTGGAAGGATTGATCGTAATCTTTTCTATGGTCGGCTGCACCGTTATCACACAGGTAGCCGATTTGACGACCCCATGTATTGTCTGCGAAGCCGTAACAACCGCCCGGCCTTCCGCAACACCTGTAATGATTCCGTTTACTATTTTAACTACGCTTTCATCACTTGAACTCCAGTTTATCTTAGCCGAATCATATGAGGTTTGCGCAACCAGTTCAAGGGTGCCGCCGACATAAATGGTTGCCTCCGTCATATTAAGCTTAATTCCGTCTAT
>JAEWSD010000121.1 GCA_023398615.1 Bacillota bacterium | reverse complement strand
CCTTCGCTTTGGTCCGCCGAGGTTATGATTTCGGCAGGATTGCCGTTCACCTTTCCAAGAATTGCGTTAGAATCCGGATCAAGTCCCCCGGTAGTCTTCTCCTGGGAATATATCAGTGTATTTCTGCCGCTTGTATAGTAGCGGTTAATTTGTGTGTTTTCCTTCGATACGGATACGGTATCCGGCTCATAGCCTTCCGGTACCTGTGCGGGCAGAACGGGGGAAAAGCCGGTAAGGGATTTGGCTTCCTCAAGATTGCTTACGATCTGTTCCTCACTGTTATCAACAACCTGATATCCTGCCGGAACCATGTAGCCCGTCTGTTCTGCCGGGATGGCGTCCAGAAAATCGATATCGGTATAGGTAACCCGGTAGCCGACCGCATTTTGCAGGGGTGTTTCTTTTTGCAGCGGCAGGTTGGTTTCCTTATCCGTCCACAGGTAATAGGAAGTGCCGCCGGCCGGGGTTACCAAAAGCTTTACCGCTTTCCTGCCGGCAACGGTATCATCCCCCAGGATTTTGATATCTATGGCATTTTTCACATCCTCAATTTCCTTTCCTAATTCCAGGGTAAAACGGTAGGAATCCGGAAATGCGGAATAAAGAGAAACCTGTTTCCTTTCCTGATCGAGCTGCCACTTCTGAGTGCCGTTATTTACCGTTATCAGACCTGCATTGGCGCCCTTCAGTTCTTTCACATAGTAATTGCCGTCCTTGTCGGCCCATACCTCTCTTTGTGCCTGAAGGCTTTCTTCCTTCAATCCGTTCATCTCTACGATTTCCATTGTCCCATGATAAGCCTTCAAACCGCCGTATGCCTTTTCCATTGCTGCGGCCATATTCGCAGACTTTCCCGGAAGCAGTGCATTCGTTACGATTACCGCGGTAAGCACGGCGGCAGCAGCTGCGGTCCGGATAAGCCATTTCGTCCGGGAAGTTCCTGTCTTCCTGACAGCCAGCTTTGCTTTCATGCCGGAAGCCAGCCGTTTTGAAAAATCTCCGTCCGGATATGAGGGTTCCTTCACGGTCCGGATCAGCCTGACTGTTTCCAGCAGTTCCCCGTATTCTCCGGAACTGTCCGGCTCCTTATGTTCTGACGGTTTTCTTTCTGCATTTAAACGATCGATATATTCTGAAAGTTTATTTTCTGTGGTATTCATGATATCCTCCATTCTTCCGCCGCGGCGGCGGTTTTATAAGATAAAACACCGGGTATTGGCAACTGATACGGTCAGCCGCCCTTTAATATTTCGGCAATGCTTTTCAGCGCCCGGTATTGCATGACCCGGATATTCCCTTCCTTTTTCTCCATGATCTTAGCCGTTTCAGCCACGGAATATCCTTTTAAGACCCTTAGCTCCACGATTCTGCGCTGTTCCGGTTCAAGGGAATTCAAGGCATCAAGGATCCATTCCCTGTCGATCATGCCGTCCGAAAAATCGTCCTCGTTCGGCATATCGGTAACCGTATCATCCAAACGGATGACTGTGCCGTGTCTTTTCTGTCTTCTCCAGTTATCCCTTATTATGTTTAAAGCGATTGCTTTTAAAAAGCCCGTACACTTCGGTTCATCCATCCTGTTTGAATAAAGGAACGGCAATGCCCTTTCATAGGCTTCCTGCGTAATATCTTCCGCTTCCTCACGGTTTTGCACCTTATAGTAAATGAACCGGTACACTTCCTTCCAGGTACAGGAGCATAGTTCATCCACCCATTCGTCATTGTCTTTGCCAGTCTCCTTATGCCTGTTTTTCGTAAACATTGGCATCCTCCTTTCCGGCTTTCGTTCTGCCTTACATATGTATAAACGTATTTTACGGGAGAAATGTTACAAAAGAAATAAATAAAAATAACCGGTCATCCTGTCATTAATATTACCTGAAATAATTTTTTCATTAAAATGTAAAATACGCTTGACATCTAATGTAAAGTAAACTATACTGAAAATGTAAAGTAAGCTATACTATAACATTTGAAAAAGGAGGCTTAGGGTTGCAGAATAAGATACAGGAACTGCGCAAGCTGCGCAGGATTACCCAGAATGAGCTTGCCGATGCCGTAAATGTAACAAGGCAGACCATTATCTCTTTAGAATGCGGGAAATATCATGCATCATTAATTTTAGCACATAAGATCGCACAGTTTTTTGATATGAGAATGGAAGAAATATTTATTTTTGATAAGGAGGAAGAAAATTTATGAGAGGATTATTATGCGGGACAAACGCACAGACAAACGAGGAATACAGACAGGTAATTAAAAGAAGGATGAAATTTATGGCGGGGCTTATTGTGATCGGCATTTTGACCGCCGGAATAGCAATCTACGCGGAATTTTTTACGGAAGCAGTGCTTGAGTCTTATATACTCGGTGTTTATAGCGGTGTCGGTACGGGGCTTGCGTTGAGCGGTCTGTTACTGCTGATCAAACATATATTGCTTTTGAATAATGAAGAAAAGCTGAAGGAAAGCCGTCTTAACTGTACGGATGAAAGACTGCGGGAGATCGGCGACAAGGCATTCCGCGCCGCCGCCTATGTGATGATTGCCGTTTTATACGTTACAGTCCTGATCGGCGGAATCTTCTATCCTGAATTAGTCCGCTTTCTTATACTGGTGATGGCTGCTTTCATGCTGGCATATGCGGTATCCTACTCCTACTATAACCGGAAAATGTAAGAGTTCCGGATCTTTAGTGGTACAAAAAGGGGAAATAGTGTATAATATATCTATCCTGTCCGTAACGTTCTCTTGCGGCGGATAAAATATTAGCAGTAACCAAGTCAACATTATTGTCCACAATCCGGGAGGTAAAATATATTGAAGAAGTACAACCGATTCAGGAAGGCATATAAAGCCGCTATGGAGCATAACAGGAAAGAAAGGCTGACCTTTTATACCTACATGATTCTTCGAGCGCTCGTGATTCTTACTATGGTGGCACAATTTTTTAACCATAACTATGAAAATGTTTTTCTTTGTTTCCTGACACTGTTTTTACTGATGATACCGAATCTTATCGAGATGCGTTTCCATGTAGATCTTCCGAATACGCTGGAAATCATAGTCCTTTTGTTTATCTTTTCGGCGGAGATATTGGGAGAGATACAGGCCTACTACATAACCTTTCCCTTCTGGGATACCATGCTGCATACGATAAACGGCTTCCTGGCGGCCGCCATCGGATTTTCCCTGGTGGATATCCTGAACAGGAACGAGAAGATTTCGTTTCATCTGTCTCCTTTTTTCGTATCTATGGTAGCTTTTTGCTTCTCCATGACCATAGGGGTTTTGTGGGAATTCTTTGAATTTGGGATGGACATGCTGTTCCATTTCGATATGCAGAAGGACACCGTGGTGAATTTAATTTCATCCGTTACACTGGACCCATT
>JAEWSD010000115.1 GCA_023398615.1 Bacillota bacterium | reverse complement strand
CGATTGTGCTTTCCACATTTTGATTATTTCTTTCGCTTATTGCCGCGGCTTCTTCCGAACGTGCGGTTATCTCCTCGGTAGTTGCGGATAGCTGGGAGATGTTCTCCACAATGGTATTGTTGGCATTTGACAGGCTGCCAAGCATTGTGTCAATCGCATCAATTTCCTGCAACAGCGTGCCGACATCGGTATTAATCTTTTCAAAGCTTCCGGAAGCGGTAGCGATCAGTTCTCCCTGATGATTGGTGGCTACGATGGATTCCTTTACCGCAGCGGTAGTAGCTTCCGCATTGCTGTTAAGCTCTTCTATGATGTTTGCTATATTTTCCGTTGATTTCCGGGTTTGTTCCGCCAATTGCCGGATCTGATCCGCAACCACCGCAAAGCCTCTGCCGGCTTCCCCTGCCCTTGCGCTTTCTATGGAAGCATTTAACGAGAGAAGGTTTGTCTGGCTGGAAATATCATAAATGATATTAGCGATATCCTGTACCTCTTTTGCCTTATTCTGCAAACGATCCATAGAAGAGAATACGTTTTCATTAGTGGAGGCAATGGTGTCGGACTGCGCTCTTAAATCTGACATCACCTTTAAGCTGGCATCAACCGCAGAGCTTGAATTGCTGGCGATTCCGACCATCTTCTTGGAACGCTTTACCGTATCGTTAATTGAATTCTGGATGGACTGTGTCATAATGGTCTGTTCCTGGATATTTGCCGCAGTCACCTGGGCGCCGGAGGATATCTCGCTTACGGCCGAATTGATGACGCCGGCAGACTCCCCAAGCTCTTTTACGATTTTATTCGATTCCGCCGCATTCTCCTGAATTACAGATGCTATTTTCAGCACTTCCTCAAGCATTACTTTTTGCGTCCCCTGCTCGTCATAAATGGAATGGACGATATCATGGTTAAACTGGTTGCCGATAACGGAACATCTGTATAAGGTATATAATATGCAAAGCATAATAATCAGCTTGGCCGTTGCAACTACCACGGTCCAATCATTCAAATCCATGTTTTCTGTCAGCGTGACGACCTTAATAAATTGGGCAAGGTTAATTACGGCAACGATTATGGTAAAAAGCCTCATGGATTTTTTATCATAATAGAGGATTGAGACGGCAAGAACCGCTGCAATTGAGAACTGGATATAATCACTATTCCCCAATAGAAAGATGGCCGCATATACCGCCAGGTATTCCGACACAATAACATAGTGGAATTTCTCCTGATTGTGATTCCTGAAGAATAATAACCAGCTAAGCAAAGTAAAAATGACGCATGCCGCTATAATAGGGATTGCAATGTAAGCTTTTAAGATATCGTTAATCATATCATAGCCTGAAAATGCGCCGAAAATAATATAGAATACGGTCAGACCGCTTAACAAGGTGCGGTTTAAAGTTGACAGCCTTTCGCTTTTATCTTTATATTTTCTGACCTTTCTGCCCGATTCACTGTCCATAAAGCATGATCCTCCTTGGTAATCGTAAGATATTATTAATTGTACACTCAATTATGCGGTTTTTCAATACAAATTGGCATTTTATGTATAGGAAGCACTGGCAAAGCGGTTTGCATGGACAAAAACATAAAATATCACTATAATACATTATGGAAGCGGCGTTTAAGCAGGTAAACTGCGAGCAGGGCTTGCAGACAAACGAAAAGAGGTCAGGGATATGATTTTTGAAACGCATGCCCATTATGATGATGAGGCGTTTGATGAAGATAGGGACAGTATTATAGATAGTCTTTTGCAGGCAGGGGTCGGAACAGTAGTGAATGTAGGCGCCAGTATAGGAAGTTCATCAACGACCCTTAAGCTGGCCGGAAAATATTCGTTCATATATGCTGCGGTTGGGGTTCATCCAAGTGAAACCGGGGAATTGAACGAGGATAATTTCGCATGGCTGAAGGAGGCTGTCCGGATGCCGAAGGTGGTTGCGGTAGGAGAAATCGGGCTGGATTACTACTGGGATACTCCGGAACACGGTATCCAGAAGAAATGGTTTGAACGCCAAATGGAGCTTGCAAAGGAGGTTAAGCTGCCTGCAATCATTCACAGCAGGGATGCCGCGCAGGATACGTTTGAGATGATAAAGGCGGCAGGGTTAAGGGAAACGGGAGGAGTAATCCATTGCTTTTCCTACGGTAAGGACATGGCTAAGAATTACCTGGATATGGGATTCTATCTGGGGATCGGAGGAGTAGTGACCTTTAAAAACGCGAAGAAGCTAAAGGAGGTAGTGGAATATGCACCCCTTGAAGCGATCCTCCTGGAGACAGACAGCCCCTACCTTGCCCCCGAGCCGAACCGGGGTCAGAGGAATTCCTCTCACAATCTTATCTATGTGGCCCGGGAGATCGCGGCGCTTAAAGGAATTGATTATGAGGACGTGATAGCGGCTACGGAAGAAAATGCAAGAAAGCTTTACGGACTAAATAATAAATAGGAAAAAGGGGAAATACATGGCGACATTAGGCAATCCGAAGCAAACGATTGAAATTTTAAATAAGTATCATTTTAATTTCCAGAAAAAATATGGTCAGAACTTTCTTATTGATACGCATGTGTTGGAGAAAATAATCAATGCGGCAGGGGTGACGAAAGAGGATATGGTTCTTGAAATCGGGCCGGGAATCGGTACGATGACTCAATATCTTTGCGAATCGGCCAGGGAGGTGATAGCAGTAGAAATAGACAGAATGCTGATTCCGATCCTTAAGGACACCTTATCGGAATATGATAATGTGACGGTACTGAATGAAGATATATTAAAGCTGGATATCAATAAGCTGGTACGGGAAAGGAATGGCGGGAAAACGGTCAAAATTGTTGCAAATCTGCCGTATTATATCACGACGCCGATCATTATGGGATTGTTTGAAGCCCATGTCCCCATTGATAACATCACGGTGATGGTGCAAAAGGAGGTCGCGGACCGGATGCAGGCCGGGCCGGGCTCAAAGGATTACGGGGCCCTTTCGCTGGCGGTGCAGTTTTATGCAATGCCCTATATTGCCGCAAACGTACCTCCGAACTGCTTCATTCCCCGCCCGGCGGTCGGTTCGGCGGTAATACGGCTGACCTTGCATAAGGACATGCCGGTTCATGTTAAGGATGAAAGGCTGATGTTCAACATCATACGTGCTTCTTTTAATCAAAGAAGAAAAACTTTATTGAACGGCCTGAATAACCGGGCAGAATTCCAGCTTCCCAAAGAGGTAATTGCGGAAGCGATTGCCGGGCTTGGCGTACCGCCTGCCGTGCGGGGCGAGGCGCTCACCCTGGAACAGTTTGCGGCGTTAAGCAATATACTTTATGATAAAGTTCATTAACTTTACAAAGCATCGGGCCGAAGCCTCTATTCATTGCCGTTATTGACACCTTTCCGTATAAAAATACATGTACTTAGTTTTGTTGACAAACAAAATTTACGGTGATATGTTGTATCTGCTGAACTATAAATAGGTTCAAGCAGTAGAAACCTGTCGAATAATGTACGGAGGGATAAGAATGTTAGGTAATGTTATGGTTGGTCAGTCCGGCGGCCCTACTGCCGTAATAAATTCCAGCTTGGCTGGGGTTTATAAGACAGCAAAGGAACAGGGTGCAAATAAAGTTTATGGAATGCTTTTCGGCATTCAGGGCTTGCTTGAAGAAAAATATGTGGATTTGAGTGAACGTTTCCAAAGTGATATTGAATTGGAATTATTAAAACGGACGCCGTCTTCTTATCTTGGCTCCTGCCGGTATAAACTGCCGGATCCGGATGAGGATATAAGTATATATGAGAAACTGTTTGAAATTCTGAATAAGTTAAAGATAGTTTATTTTTTGTATATTGGCGGGAATGATTCTATGGACACCATCCGTAAGCTGACGGATTACGCGGAAGGTATAAACAGTACCGTCCGGTTTATCGGAGTTCCTAAAACAATAGATAATGATCTCGAGGCTACGGATCATACCCCGGGTTTTGGAAGCGCGGCAAAGTTTATAGCTACAATCATGAAGGAAATTATACGGGACAGTCTCGTTTATAACCAAAAAAACCTGACAGTTATTGAAATAATGGGAAGGAATGCCGGATGGCTGACAGGCGCGTCCGTCCTTGCAAAATGTCAGGACTGCGAGGGACCGGACATGATAATCCTTCCGGAATCCGTCTTTGACCTGGACGAATTTATTGCTAAAGTGGAAGCGATGCAAAAGGAAAGAAAGTCTGTAGTGATAGCGGTTTCTGAAAGCTTACGCTTAAGGGACGGCAGGTACGTATGCGAGCTTTTGGACCAGTCAAGCTATACGGATGATTTCGGACACTCCACTTTAAGCGGTTCCGCAAAATATCTTGCCCACAGGATATCGATGGAGCTGAACTGCAAAACCCGTGCCATAGAGTTAAGCACGCTGCAAAGATGTGCAAACCATATGGCTTCCCTTGTGGACATCACGGAGGCTTACCAGGCCGGCGGAGCAGGCGTTAACGCGGCATTAAAGGGAGAGACAGGCAAGATGGTGATCTTAAAAAGACTCTCCAATAATCCTTATCAGTGTACTACGGGCCTGTATGATATACATAAAATAGCTAATCTTGAGAAGAAGGTCCCCGATAACTGGATAAGCAGGAACGGAACCTATGTAACGCAGGAATTTGTTGATTATGTAAAACCACTCATTCAGGAAGAACTGACTCCGATTATGATTAACGGACTGCCAAGCCACCTGATTCAAAAATAATATGGCGCAACCTTAGAAAATATGGTATTCTTTTATGACAGGCAGTATGATTAAAGGAGTTACCAATGAATTTATTAAATATTGAAAAGGTAAGCAAAAGCTATACGGATAAAATTTTGTTCGATTCCGTTACCCTGGGTATCAATGAGGGAGACAGGATCGGCATAATCGGTATAAACGGAACCGGCAAGTCTACCCTGTTAAAGATGATAGCAGGCTTGGAGGAACCTGACGAAGGAACGGTAATTAAAGGAAAGTCGGTACGGGTGGAATACCTTGCCCAGATACCCATGTTCAGAGAGGATCTGAACATCCTTGAAAATGTGGTGACCGGAAAGAAAGCCAAAGAGGAATACCGTAATCTGGAGGGTGAGGCCGAAGCGATGCTGGAAAAGCTGGGAATAACAGAGTATGAAGGCAGGATAGATACGTTGTCCGGCGGCCAGAAGAAGCGGGTCGCATTAGTCAGAACCTTATTGACCCCGGCAGAGATTCTTGTATTGGACGAACCTACGAATCATTTGGATAACCAGATGGCGGAATGGCTTGAGGATTATCTGAATAAATATCAGGGAGCCTATATCATGGTCACTCATGACAGGTATTTTCTTGATAAGGTTTCGAATAAGATTGTTGAAATTGATAAAGGAAATATCTATACCTATGCGGCAAATTATACCAGGTTTCTCCAGATGAAAGCGGAACGGGAAGATATGGAGGCGGCAACGGAGAGAAAGAAGAAAAGCCTGTACCGAAAGGACCTGGAATGGATGCTTCGGGGCGCGAGGGCAAGATCCACGAAACAAAAAGCACATATACAGCGTTTCGAAGAATTAAGAGACCGTAAGGTAATAGAAAAGGATAAAAGCGTTGAGATGAATTCCCTGTCTTCCAGGCTTGGAAGAAAAACAATTGAGATCGACAGCGTAAGCAAAGCCTTTAACGGACGTAAGCTGATTGATGATTTTTCCTATATTTTATTAAGAAGTGACCGGATCGGCATTGTAGGGCCGAATGGCTGCGGGAAGACTACCCTGCTGAAGATAATCACCGGGAACCTGGAACCGGATTCCGGTACGGTCGAGATCGGAGATACGGTTAAAATAGGGTATTTCTCACAGGAAAATGAATATATGGATCAGAGCCTGAAGGTAATCGATTACATCCGGAAGGTTGCCGAGTATATAGAAACCAGTGAGGGAAGTGCCAGCGCCTCCCAGATGCTGGAGCGCTTCCTGTTTACCGGAGCGATGCAGTATTCGCTCATCTCAAAGCTGTCCGGCGGTGAGAGACGAAGACTGTATCTGCTTAAGGTATTAATGGAAGCACCCAATGTATTAATCCTTGATGAGCCTACGAATGACCTTGACATACAGACACTTACCATACTGGAGGATTACCTGGACGGCTTTGACGGTATCGTAGTGACTGTTTCCCATGACCGTTACTTCCTGGACCGGATCGTAAACAGGATCTTTGCTTATGAGGAGGGCGGACGGATAAAACAGTATGAGGGCGGGTTTACAGATTACAAGGCCTCAAATGAAGCACTCGATGCCGCGAAAGACAATGAGATCAATAGTAACCGGACAGCTTCCGATAAAGCGGAGATACCCGGCACCAGGCCGAAGCCGAAAGAAGAGAAGCTTAAGTTTACTTATAATGAGCAGAAAGAGTATGAGGAAATCGACTCGGTGATTGCTTCTCTGGAAGCTTCCATTGCGGAAAGTGAGATACTGATAGAGGAATCCTCCACCAACTATTCCAGGCTCAGTGAGCTTATTGCGGGGAAGGAAGCATTGGAGAAGGAATTGGAAATGAAAATGGACCGTTGGGTATATTTAAATGATTTGGCAGAAAAAATTGAAAGGATGAAGAGGTTAATATGACAAAGATTGATTTGGTAAGAGCGGAAATGGTTAAGGCTATGAAAGCCGGAGAAAAGGGAAGAAAGGATGCACTTTCTGCACTTCTTTCTGCTTTAAAAAAGGCAGCGATTGATAAATGTTCGGACTTAACCGAAGAGGAGGAAAATACGGTAGTACTAAAGGAAATCAAACAGCTTAAAGAAACGCTGGAATTCTCGCCTGCGGACAGAACCGATATTATCGGCGAGTGTAACTTAAGAATTACGGTACTTTCCGAATTTGCCCCCAAGTTCATGACGGAGGAAGAGATTAAGAAATTGATCGATAAGGTCCTGGCCAAATTAGAAATAACGAATCCGGAGCCAAAGGATAAAGGAAAGATTATGAAGGAGCTTATGCCTTTGGTGAAAGGAAAGGCAGACGGCAAGCTGGTAAATGAAATAGTAGCGGCATTATTTTAGAGATGATCTTTTTTGGGCTGTTTCAAAACTCATATTTAATATGACTTTTGAAACAGCTCCTTTATTCTGCCCCGCCTGGAATATTCTCTTAAGACGTAATCCAGTCATAAATAATCCCTCAGAAGAATATAATAACATGAGGATAAAAGTGCCGAATCTCAGGGCACATATTATGAAAAGGGAGTCGAAGATGCCTGACTATATAAGATTGGTTTCATACATCTATAATTATGAGGAAGGATTAAAAAGGAACAATGTTGGGTATACGAGAGTAGAGGCACGGAACGGTCAATGCAAATGTACCCTTCATATAGCGGCCCCTAGTTTAAACGACAAGCAGCTTAAGGCATACATATTCAGGCGCAGCGGGGACGGTATACAGGGCATATTGCTGGGGACACTTCAGATTAAGAACGGCATGGGGGATTTCAGAACGGTAACGGATTCATCACACATTATGAACTCGGTCTATGGTATTAATGAGATGGGAGGAATCCTTCTATACTATACCGATGCCAAATTCTTTGCAACGGAATGGGATGATATCCCGGTTACCAGAGAAATGGCGGCTTCGATTGAAAAAAGCCCGGACGGCGGGAAGAGTGTGACGGGCGTGGAAGAAGAAACGGAACGAGATGTTGGACAAAGTAAACAACAGGTATCCTCTGCGGTAACGGCACCGGAAGAAGAACTGCCTGAGGAAATGCCGGAGCTGGAAAGCGTGTCGGTACCGAAGGAATTAGCGCATTCTGATAATGAAAGGGCTGCGGAAGAAAAGGAATTTGAAGAATTAAGGCCGGAAAGGGAGAAATATTTCGACAGTATTGATAATCCGGATACTGCGGTTAAGGCCGATACGGCAATCCCTCAGGAATCGGTAGAGGAAACAGGCAGCGGCAGCGGTTATGAAGCGGACGGAATGAATAAATGCAGGGACAGCTACAGCGATACGTCAAGGGAACAGGCGGGCAGAGTTCCGTATGACCGAAGGAACCAGCCATACGGAATCGGCAATAATAAAGTGATTTTTGAGGACCATCCTTTGGCAAAACGTATCTATAAGACTTTCCCCAGAATGTATCCGTTTGAGGATAACGATGTCGCATGGTGCGTAAAGATAGAACCCCAGGATATCGGATTATTCCCTATGGATGCCTGGGTGCTGGGCAATAACAGTTTTCTCCTCCACGGATACTACAGTTACCGTCACCTGATATTTGCCCGGATTAATGACAGGAACGGTATTAACTATATAATCGGAGTACCTGGTGTATATCATAACAGGGAAAAATTCATGGCTAAAATGTTTGGCTTTGAGAATTTTAAATGTGTTAAGAGAAAGGAATTAAGAACAGGAGAATTCGGATATTGGTATATACCGATTGTTCTGCACTGAGGCTGAAAAGATCCGGATGGTATTATAGCATTATAAAACATGGGCGGGAAGCGGCAAGTTTTGATTCCCGCCCATAATTATGAATTGCAGATTAAAGCAAACCTGACATGGTCCTCCCATTTGCTGTTGATCCTGATGCTGGATCTGCATAAACCTTCATAGGAAAAGCCCAGCTTTTTGATCAGGCGTATAGAACGTAAATTGGTTGGCATGATATTTGCCTCGATCCGGTGCAGCCTGTATTCTTCAAACAGTATACCCATAGCAGCCTGTACACTTTCCAATGCAAAACCGTTGCCGATAAAATTCCTGTCGAGCTTATAGCCAAGCTGGCAGGTAGAATAGGAACCTTGAATGATATTATAAAAATTAACGGAGCCGATGACTGTCTGAGGATCGTTCCGGTGGAAGACCCAGAAACGCAATATTTTATTGTTCATGATCAGATTATATTCCACCGCCAGGGAAAGCTGCTGATAGGATATCGTATAAAACTTGGAATCCCGTTCCGGTTCCCAGGGTTCAAAATATTCTTTGTTTTTTTCATAGAAGGACAGTATCTTGTCAGCATCATTCGGATGTAAGATAGACAATATGAGATGATCCGTAGTACAAGTCATTTGCATGTTTATACCCATTGCATAACATATCTGCGTGCAGATATGTTATTGCCACAAATAAAAAGGTTGAAAGAATCCATATGTGGCATTCCTTTCTCCTATTATATTTTCTTTCAACCTTACCGTCATGCCACTTACCAGCGGCACAAATAATGGGAGAAGAAGTACAAAATGAAATTTCTCAAATTTCATTTTGGAGTTCTTCCAGGTGTGAAGATGCTTTTTCTTCACACTTACCTCCTTTTAAAAGTCAACCTTCCCGCCATAGTAAATACAATGCAGGAATTTTTCCATATCCTCCGCAGAAACCTTAATCGGATTTGCAACGGTTGCACCCTTCATGGAGTTCTCTAACAGCCTGGGAAAGTCCCTTTTAAACTCCTCTTCCGTTACACCGCAGCCCGCAATGGTTTCCTCCACATTCAGGATTTTCTTTAATTCCTTGACCTTTCCGATCACATCACCTTTTAAAATATAGGAGAGCTTTTCATATTTAGCCGCAACCTCCTTATCTTTTTTGTTATAGTCCATCGAATACGGCAGGATTACGGCATTAACGAGTCCGTGAGCCAGATCGTATTTGCCGCCGAAGGCATGGGCTACACCGTGTACCATCCCAAGCCCGCTGTTTGAGAATGCCATACCGGCCATGCATTGAAAGTTATGTACCTTCTCGCGGCTTTCTAATGTGCCTTCCTGATAAGACACGGGAAGCCACTCCATCAGTCCTTCGATTGCTTCCTTGGCAAGCGCACAGGTAAAATCATTCCCGCTCTTATTAACGTAAGCTTCCAAAGCATGCGTCAGCGCATCCATTCCGGTTTCCGCCACAATGCTCTTTGGAAGGGTGTATGGCAGGGTTCCGTCCAGTATGGCGACATCGGGACGGATATTTTCGGTTTTTATTGCCAGTTTGATTTCCTGGTCCTCCAGGGTTATGACACTGATATGTGTAACCTCCGACGCCGTCCCGGAGGTTGACGGCACCGCGATAAATATGGTTTCTAATTTTTTGTCCTCTAATGAAGCGGTAAATACGTTATCGAAGTTCAATTCCGGATGCTCGTAAAACAGAACCATGACCTTTGCGGCATCAATGGCGGAACCGCCGCCTACAGCCAGAACGACATCCGGTTTTTCCTGGCTTAAGAAGGCT
>JAEWSD010000046.1 GCA_023398615.1 Bacillota bacterium | reverse complement strand
GGTTTATATATTCATATACCGTTTTGTGAAAAGAAATGTGATTACTGTGATTTCCTTTCCGCTCCGGCGGACCGGGAGACGAAGGAAGCGTATGTCAAGGCGCTTATAGCGGAAATTCACAGTTATAAAACGGTGGCTGCGGAGTACCTTGTCAGAACGGTTTTTATAGGCGGAGGAACACCGTCTTCTATCGACGGAAAATATATATACGATATACTGGATGCGGTTAAAGAAGTGTTTGCAATCACCGGAGTAAACACTTCCGCCGGTACAGACGGTGTAATATCGGAAGGAAAGGTTAACGCGGAAATTACCATAGAAGTGAATCCGGGAACGGTATCAAGGGAAAAGCTCGATTACTACAGGATGTCCGGCATTAACAGGCTGAGCTTTGGTTTGCAGTCGGCAGATGACAGGGAGCTTAAGCTGTTGGGCAGGATTCACACCTATGAAGACTTTGTAAGAAATTATCGCCTTGCCAGAGAAATGGGCTTTTATAATATTAACATAGATCTGATGTCGGCTTTACCGGGGCAGACTATGTCCGGCTGGATGAATACGCTGTGCGCTGCGGCTGCCCTGAAACCGGAGCATATCTCAGCCTACAGCCTGATAATTGAGGAAGGTACCCCTTTTCACTTAAGATATCGGGAAGAGGACCAGGACGAGGAGCTCGATCGGGAGATTTACGCCGGAACCAAGGAGTATCTGGAACGGTATGGTTATAAACGGTATGAAATATCAAACTATGCCAAACCCAGCTTTGAGTGCAGACATAATTCTTCCTATTGGAGAAGAACGGAATACCTGGGAATTGGGCTGGGTTCCTCTTCCCTGCTTCGTAATCAAAGATACCGCAATGAAGACAGACTTAAAGACTATATAAGGCTTGCGGGAGATTATCATAATATAAGAAGGGATATAAAACAGCTTGCCGTCAGGGAACAGATGGAGGAATTCATGTTCCTGGGATTGCGTATGAGTTCCGGTATTAGCAAAGAAGAGTTCAAACAGCAATTCGGCAGCAGTATGGATATGATTTATGGTGATGCCATTCGCCGGTCCGTTCGGGAAGGGCTCTTGCATATGAATGAGAATCAACTGTATCTGACAGATAAAGGAATCGATTTAAGCAATATGGTTTTTACAAGATTTCTTTTGGATGATTAAAAACAGCATTTTGCACTTAAGTGCGGAATGCTGTTTTTGTAATCTGCAGGAGAGATTTTCGAATACACTTCTCTTGTAAGTTATTTCTTTATGTGCACGAACACATAAAGAAATATTTTAAAATCAAAAAATATAAAATAATATTAAAATATCGAATAAAAGTATATAAATAAGTATTGACATTTGGTAATCGTGTTGTATAATATGCATATAAAAGATAAAAAGTGCTCGAGCACGAATATCAAGGGAGAAAATTCAATGGGAGCTATTACAATTAAACAAATTGCCGAGATGGCAAATGTTTCAAGGGGAACAGTTGACAGAGTATTAAACAACAGAGGCGGTGTCAGTAAGGAGGTAGCCGACAGGGTGAATATGGTTGCTGAAACCTTAGGGTATAAACCCAATTCGGCAGGTAAGGCGTTAGCTGTGATGAAAAAGAAAATTAGCTTTGGGGTCATACTCCCGTCGCCGGAAGATAATCCTTTTTTTGTTGATATAGTAAGAGGAATTGATTTTGCCGGTAAGAATATTGAAAGCTATGGAATCAAGCTTTTGTACAGGTTTATGAGAACCTACTCGACGGAATTGCAGCTGGGGCTCATTGACGAACTGGTCAGTCAAGGGGTAACCGCCCTCATAATCATGCCTTTCGATGATGAGGCGATAATTGAAAAAATCAATACGCTGGTGGACAGCGGAATACTGGTGGTAACAATGAATAACGATATCTGTGATTCGAAAAGAAATTATCATGTAGGTATCGATTTCATCAAAAGCGGTAAAATCGCCGCCGGTTTATTGGGACAGATCACGAATGGCAGAGCTAATGTTCTTGTGTTAAACGGGTCGGCAAAGCTCCTTGGACATAAGCAGAGGATAATGGGGTTCCATGAGGTTATTGATGAATTATATCCGGAAATCAAAGTAGTGGATATTATTGATTGTAATGATAATAATTTCGTAGCTTATGATTTGGTGCTCGCCTCCCTGAAGATGTATCCGGAAATTGATGCCATTTATATTACGGCAGAAGGGATTACCGGTGCATGTGAGGCAGTCGCTAAATATCCGGACAGGCTGATTAAGATAATATGTTTTGATGATGTGCCCAAAGTAAAGGAATTGATACGGAGCGGACGTATCAGTGCAACGGTCTGTCAACAGCCGTTTAATCAGGGTTCAACAGCCGTGGATAAGCTTTTTGCATCGGTTGTAAATTCGTGCAGGAATACAAATGAGATTATATACATGGATTCCATCATCAAGATCCGCGAAAATATAGATTAAATTAATAAGAAACTGCAAGGATTGATTCGTTACTGAGAAGGAGGCGTAGCTGGGTTAATGACACAGAATAGCGATTATTTATTTGAAATGAGGAATGTTACAAAAGAATTCCCCGGAGTTCTGGCTCTGGATGATGTATCGCTCAAGGTCAGGGCGGGGACAGTTCATGCTCTGTGCGGTGAAAACGGAGCAGGGAAGTCAACGCTGATGAAGGTATTGGCAGGCATCTATAAGCAGGACAAGGGTGATATATTGATTGACGGACAGGAGGTTGAGATATCTAATCCCAAGGATGCTATGGATAAAGGAATCAGCATGATACATCAGGAATTGAACCTGTTTTCCAAGATGACCGTAGAGAAAAATCTGTTCATCGGACGTGAGAACAGCTTTGGTTTCGGAATTGTGGATAAGGGTAAAAACTTAAAGGCCGTACGGAAGATAATAGAGGAATATGAACTGGATATAGATCCGGGCGTCAGGATTGGTCAGCTTACCATAGCGAAGCAGCAGATGATCGAGATTGTACGCGCAATTGCTTTTAACGCCAAAATAATAATTATGGACGAGCCAACCTCCTCGTTGACCAGGAATGAAACAGAAACCCTCTTTATGATGATCCGCAAGCTGGTTTCGGAAGGCAAAGCGGTTATTTATATCAGTCATAAGCTGGATGAGATTTTTGAGATAGCGGATATCGTAACTATAATAAGAGATGGAAGGACGATAGATACATTACCGATAGACTCATTGGACAGGAAAAAAATTGTTACTCTCATGGTAGGACGGGAGTTGAAGGACATCTACTATAAGCTTGATCTGCCTATCGGCGATGAAAAAATACATATTGAGAATTTCAGCAGAGGAAAGAAATTCAGGAATATAAGCTTTTCGGTACGAAAAGGCGAAATCTTTGGTTTGCTGGGTCTGGTCGGAGCCGGAAGAAGCGAGGTTTCCGAAGCGGTTTTCGGATTGTCAAAGCCTGAAAGCGGAATGGTATACATCGACGGGCACAAGGCAACAATTCATCATCCGTGGGATTCCATCAATCACGGGATAGCCTTTATCACCGAAGACCGGAAAAAATACGGGCTAAGTTTAAAACACTCCGTACAGCAGAATACCACTATCGTCAGTATGAAAAAATATGCCGCTACCTTTCTTTCCGTAGTCAGCAGGAATAAAGAAAAGAAGGCTGCAGCCGAGATGATAGACATGCTTAGAATAAAAACTCCTTCCCAGGAAACCAAGGTCCGGACCTTAAGCGGAGGGAATCAGCAAAAAATTGTTATTGCAAAATGGCTGCTTAATAAGCCGGATATTATGATCATGGACGAGCCGACCAGAGGAATCGATGTCGGAGCAAAATACGAAATTTATAAAATAATGAGTGATATGGCAAAGGAAGGGAAGGCTATCATCATGATTTCCTCCGAAATGCCGGAATTAATCGGTATGTGCGACAGAATTTTAGTCATGTATGAAGGTCAGCAGATGGGAATATTCGAGAGAGACGAGTTCTCACAGGTAGAGCTGATGGCATGTGCGACAGGCACGAAAAAGGAGGATTTAAGAAATGAAGAATAAATATTTGAATAAGGATTATTTGTCAAAAAATATTATTGTTATTGCCTTTGTTTTTGCATTCATCGGCTTAAGCTGCTTCAGTGATAATTTCCTGACTGTGGCAAATATCCAGAACGTACTTCGCCAAAGCTCCATCATCGGTATCCTGGCTTTGGGAATGACCTATGTAATTATTACGGCGGGCATCGATTTATCGGTGGGTTCGATTATGGCATTTTCCGCCTGTATGGCGGCAAGCTTTTCAACAACCTTTGGAACGATCATTCCTTTGCCCTATGCATTGATGATAGGAATCGTAATCGGAATTCTGGTGGGTTGTGTCAATGGTTATCTTGTTTCTTATTTAAATATAAATCCATTTATTGCGACACTCGGTACACAGACTGCGGTACGCGGCCTGACACTGGTGTACACCGCGGGCCGGCCGGTCAATGCTTTGACGGATCAATATGTATCCATAGGTAAATCCTTTTTTCTGGGATTGCCGATACCGGTTATTATTTTTCTGGTATTAGCCGCTATTGCATGGTTTATCCTGTCAAAAACAAAGTATGGGCGTTATCTGTATGCTATCGGCGGGAATGAAAATGCGGCTCTGGTATCAGGACTCAAGGTGAAGCGTCTTAAATTCAGCACCTATGTGATTAACGGGGCTATTGCGGCGGTTGCAGGCATTGTTTTATCCGCTCGGGTGGCAGTCGGATCACCGACCTCAGGTGAGAGCTATGACTTACTTGCCATTACGGCGGTAGTAATCGGAGGAACCAGCAACATGGGCGGCTCCGGCGGTATTATTTCAACCATTCTGGGTGTGCTTATTATTGGTGTACTGAATAACGGAATGGACCTGATGAATGTATCGGGATATTATCAGAAGGTTGTAACCGGTATCGTAATTCTGTTTGCGGTAATTCTTGACCGAAAGAATGAAAACAGATAAGGTTTGATAATTATATTCCAAGATAAGCCTGATATCATGATGAAGGCGGCCTGTTATAAACAGAATTATGGGATTGCTGTAAGAAGCAGGATGCGTCATCGGGGGTTGCCGGCCCGGTTCCGAGAGCCTTAATACCTTGAAAATTGGATCCGTTTTCATGTGGCAGGTTCAAGGAAAGCGTATGTCGCGGGGTATTAGTGCTAACCTGGGATTAATTATAAATAAAATGAGAAGGAGAAGGAAAAAATGAAGCGATGGTTTACATTGATTTTATCAGTACTGTTAATGGTATCAATGGTTGGCTGCAGTAAGGAGACTGCAGATAAAGATGTTACGGGTGATACACAGAAAGGAGACGAAGCAGCCGCAGCAGAAGCGCCTTCAAAGGACGATGGCGATAAATCCTATAAAATTGCGATGATTTATCAGGACCTCAGTACGGAATTCAATCTTTATTTTCAGGATACTCTGAAAGTAAAATCGGAAGAGTTAGGCGTTGAACTGGTGGAATTTGACGGGCAGGGCGATATAGCAAAACAGTTGGACCAGTGTGAAAATGCGATAGAGATGGGTGTGGATGCCTTAATGTTTATACCGGTAGATAAGAGCGGAGCGGCACCTATCATTGACAACTGTAACGCTTCCGGTATTCCGGTCATTGGCTGTAACAATGTTACCGACAATATTGACGATGCTACTGCCTATGTCGGTGCAAATGATATCGAAGCGGGAGTCATGGAAATGGAGTTTATGGCGGAGAAGCTTGGCGGAAAAGGAAATATCTGTATTGTACACGGGCCTTTCGGACATTCTGCCGAGGTTGCACGTAACGAAGGAATCATGCAGGTGCTGGAGAAATATCCGGATATCAAGATATTATATGAAGATACTGCCAACTGGGACCGTACTCAGGCTATGGATTTGATGGAAAACTGGATTCAGAAGGAAGGAAACAACATTAACGCAGTCGTTTGCCATTCGGATGATATGGGAATGGGTGTTGTACAAGCCATTCAGGGAGCCGGTTTGGACGGGCAGATCCAGGTCATTGGTGTAGATGCGATCTTTGACGCACTAAACGCAGTAAAGTCCGGAGAAATGGCGGCAACGGTATTTCAGGATGTAGACGGTCAGGCGGCAGGAGCTATTACGGTAGCCATGCAGATCCTTAACGGCGAGTCCTTTGAAAAGACAACTTATGTACCGTTCCAGCTGGTAACAAAGGATAATGTCGACCAATATTTAAAACGATTTGAATAATGACATAATGCGGGGCAAACTTAATGAAAGGAAATTCAGTGACTGCGCGGATCATCGATTGGCTGGGAAAGCTGAATTCAAAAGGTGAAATTATGATTAATGACATCTATTACAATCCAACAAAAATTATATTCGGAAAGGGTACCGAGAACCAGGTCGGAGCAGAGACCGCGAAATATTCCGGAAAAGTTCTGCTTCATTATGGCGGCGGAAGTATTAAGAAATCAGGCTTATACGATACGGTAGTCAAATCCTTAAAGGATGCGGGTGTTGATTTTGAGGAATTAGGCGGTGTAAAGTCAAACCCACGTTCCGATCTTGTATATCAGGGCATTGATATCTGCCGGAAGAACGGAATTGATTTCATCCTTGCAGTCGGGGGCGGCAGCGTTATAGACTCGGCAAAAGCAATTGCCTATGGTGTTCTTTATGAAGGTGATTTCTATGACTTTTATCTGGGTAAGGCAACGCCGAAGGGTGCGCTGAAGGTTGGAACTATCCTTACCATACCGGGTGCGGGCAGCGAATCAAGCTCAGGGACTGTAATCACGGATGAGAAACTGGGTTTAAAGAGGGCAGTGGATTTATATTATGCACGTCCGGTCTTCTCTATATTAAATCCGGAGCTTACATACACCGTACCGATGTACCATACACTGGCCGGCGCTTTTGATGCAATTGCGCATGTGTGTGAAAGATATTTCACCAATACGCCGGCAGTTGATGTTACGGACAGAATCGGTGAAGGAATTATGAAATCCCTGATTGACAATATGAAAAAAGTCAAGGACAATCCGATGAACTACGATATCCGCAGTGAGATTATGTGGGGCTGTAAAATGGCCCAGGACGGAACCGTCGGTGTGGGCAGAGCCCAGGACTGGACAAGCCATGCGATTCAGGAGGACGTCGGTAGTGTTCTAATGGACTCCTCTCATGGTGCAGGCTTGGCGGTATTGATGCCTGTATGGATGGAATATGTTTATAAGACCAATATTCCTAGATTCGCCCAATTCGCTAACAGAGTCATGGAAGTGGAAATCGATCCGTTCGACCTGGAGAAGACGGCACAGGAGGGCATTCGCAGGTTAAAGGAATTTGTAAAGAATATCGGACTTCCTGTGACGATGCGTGAGCTTGGTGTACAGAACAAGGACCAGCTTAAGGTTATCTGTGATAAATGCTTCAGTAAGACACACGGTACGGTAGGAGGTTTCCGGCCATTAAAGTATGATGATGTATTGACAATTTATGAATCGGCTTATTGATGACTAGACAAAAGAAAGTGAGATTAATTTATGCTTAAAAATGTTGGACGTATGATCAGTCCCGAGCTGATAAAAATATTATGCGAAATGGGACATACTGATGAGATTGTAATCTGTGACGGTAATATGCCGGCTTGTACACTTGGCAGGCGTGTGGTACGGCTGGACGGACACGGTGTTCCGGAGGTCCTGGATGCAGTGCTTAAGCTCATACCGCTTGATGATGCAACTACGGATAAGCCTGCCGCAATATGCAGGTGGGACGGTCCTGACGTTGATATCTGGAAGACCTATGAGAATATTATTAAGGAGAGCGAAGAGGGCAGCAAACTGAACAATGGTCTGGAGATGCTTCCGCCGGATGATTTCATGGGAAGAGTACGCAATGCATACTGCCTGGTAACTACCTCGGAGAAGGCTTTGGCTGCTAACATTATTTTAAAAAAAGGACTTTTGTAAACAAAATAATTGCCTTTACATAGAATTCTGCCGGGAGGCTCTGAGCAAATTCAATCAGGGCAGCCCGGCAGAATTCCTGCAAAGGATAATCTCATGTTTGCATAGTATGAGAAAGGGTGCAGATTATGAATAATGAACGGTTAAAGGAATTAAAAACAGCAGCGGCAAAAATCAGGATTTACGGACTGGATGCCGTATATCACTGCTCTTCGGGACACATAGGAGGTTCGTTTTCCATCATAGATATTCTGACCGTACTATATTTTGATGTGATGAAGATTGATGTCAACGACTGCAGAAATCCGGAGAGAGACCGGCTTGTGATGTCCAAGGGCCACTGTACGCCTGCATTATATCCGACGCTGGCATTGCGCGGATTTTTCCCCAAGGAGGACTTAAAGCAATTCAGAGATATAAACGGTCATATGTCCGGCCATGCGGAAATGAATTACGTCAGCGGCGTAGACATGTCAACCGGTTCTCTGGGGCAGGGACTGTCTGCTGCCGTCGGTATGGCCCTGGCAGGGAAGCTTGACCGCAGGAACTGCAGAATCTATGCCGTCATGGGAGACGGCGAGATAGCGGAGGGCCAGATTTGGGAAGCTGCGATGGCGGCTGCAAAGTACAAGCTGGATAATTTGTGTGGTATTGTGGATGTAAACGGATTACAGATTGACGGAACCACAGAGGAGGTAATGCCGACGGAGCCTATGGATAAAAAGTGGGAGGCTTTCGGCTGGAACGTTATTAAGATTGACGGACATAATCTTGAAGAAATTTCCGAAGCCTTTGCGAAAGCGGCGGCATGCAAAAATAAACCTACCGTCATTCTTGCCAAAACGATCAAGGGTAAAGGAGTATCCTTTATGGAGAATAATGTGTCATGGCATGGTAAGGTCCCTGATAAGAAACAATATCTTATGGCGAAGGATGAATTGGAAGCTTTACTTAAGGAACAGGAGGCTTGATTAAATGAAAGAGATGATTTCGACAAGGGCAGCCTATGGTAAGACTCTTAAAAAGTGCGGCGCGGAGAATAAGGATATCGTTGTGCTGGATGCGGATCTTTCCTGCTGTACCATGACAAATGATTTTGCAGAGGCTTATCCCGACAGATTCTATAATGTGGGAATCGCAGAATGCAATATGGTCGGAATTGCGGCGGGAATGGCTGCCTGCGGAAAAATACCGTTTGTGAATTCCTTTGCGATGTTTACCGCAGGACGGGCGTATGATCAGATACGTAATTCGGTATGCTATCCGAAACTGAATGTTAAGATTACCGGTTCACACGGAGGACTTAGCATCGGGGAAGACGGAGCCACGCATCAATGTATTGAGGATTTTGCCCTAATGAGGGTGATACCGGGAATGACGGTGGTGTGTCCCTGCGATGCTTACGAAACGGAGCAGGCTGTTAAGGCAATTGAAGAATATAACGGGCCTGTTTATATGAGAACCGGAAGATTGGCGATCGAAAACGTAACACCTGGAATTAAGGATTACCATTTTAAGCTCGGAAAGGGTGTCCAATTAAAGAATGGTAAGGATGCCGCAATCATTGCCGCAGGCATGATGGTTCAGGAAGCGCTGAAGGCAGCGGATACACTGGAGAAGGAAGGTATTTCCGTCAGGGTGATCGATATGCATACGATTAAGCCTCTCGATACGGATATCATAAAAAAGGCGGCGGATGATACGGGGTTCATTGTTACAACGGAAGAACATAATGTGATAGGCGGACTGGGTTCGGCAGTGTGTGAATTCCTGTCTGAGTATCAGAATGTAAGAGTGGTTAAGCACGGCGTAATGGATACCTTCGGCCGTTCCGGAAAGGCTTTGGATGTATTGAAGGCGTATGGCTTGACGGCGGATGATATCGCAGAAACGGTCAGAGAGAATATTAATATAGGAAAGAACGAGCAATAAGCTCTTGGCGGCAGGTGAATGAATTGAAGATTAAAAGTATTCATCATATCACGATTAATTTAAAGGATGAAAAGAAAACGGCAGATTTTTATGGGAAGCTGCTGGAACTGAAACGCCTTCCCGACGTAGATATGGGAGACCACAGGCTAATCTATTTTGAATTACCGGGAAATGTACGGTTAGAGTTTATTGATTATTATGAGAAGGACCGTTGCGGTATGGCTATAGCACCGTCGAATACTCCGGGTTCTGCACGGCATTTTGCTTTTGAGGTGGAAGATGCCTTTCTGGCGCAGAAAAAAATGGAGGAATACGGACTTGAAATCGTATCAGCGGCAAAAAAAGTGGAGGAGCTTTCTTTCATAGGTTTTCTGGCGAAGGAACCTAACGGGTTTGAGCTGGAATTTATACAAAGAATATGATATGCAAAGCATGACAGTGAATCGGATGCAGGCAGAAATCGGGACATTTTTGTTACGGTTTCTGCCTTAATTCTTGCCGCCCAATTATTTCAAAAAGATAAAAAAATTACAAAATAGCACTTGACAAAAGAAATTGATAGTGCTATTTTATGTATAAAGATATTAGCACTCTTCTCCAGTGAGTGCTAACAGCTTAAAAAATGGTGGGAGTGATTCGATGCAGCTGGATGAAAGAAAGCTAAAAATCTTACAGGCAATCATCCGTAACTACCTTGAAACCGGTGAACCGGTCGGTTCCAGGACAATTTCGAAATATACTGATTTGAATCTCAGCTCTGCCACCATTCGGAATGAAATGGCGGATTTAGAGGAGCTGGGTTTTATTATACAGCCCCACACATCTGCCGGACGTATCCCATCGGATAAAGGTTATCGTCTGTATGTGGATACCATGCTTGTAAATAAAGTCCAGGAAATAGAAGATATGAAGGAGCTTCTTACGGAGAAGACGGACCGGATCGAAGTACTCTTAAAGCAGGTAGCAAAGCTGCTTGCCGCAAATACCCACTATGCTTCCTTAGTTACAAAGCCGCATTACCGGAGCAGGAAGGTAAAATTCATACAGCTGACGGATGTGGATCCGAATCAGCTGCTGGCTGTCATAGTAATTGAAGGGAATATAGTAAAGAATAAAATTATTGATACTGAGGAAAGCTTGGATAAGGAAATTATCCTGAAGCTCAATATTGTATTTAATACGTTTCTGCAAGGCCTGGACCTGACAGAGATCAACATGTCGGTCATCCAGAAGATGAAGGAGCAGGCCGGCAATTACGGCGGTATCGTAAGCTCTATTCTGGATGTGATAGCACAGGCTATCAGCGAAGAGGAAGAGGTTGAGGTTTATACAAGCGGCGCAACCAATATCCTGAAATATCCGGAATTAAATGATTTGGACAAAGTTACGGAATTGATAGGCACCTTTGAGGAAAAGACGCAATTAACTGAGATTATTAATACAAAGGTAGAAGGCGACGGTTCCGAAAATCGGTCAATACAGGTATATATCGGCAGTGAGACGGCGGTAGAAGCCATGAAGGATTGCTCACTGGTTACGGCAACCTATGAAATTGAGGAAGGGGTTTATGGCAAGATAGGTATAATCGGTCCTAAGAGGATGGATTATGAGAGGGTGGTAGGCACCCTGCAGACCCTTATGAAGCAGCTGGACGATATATTTAAAAATAAAACCTAATAAATGAAAGGCGGTTACAAGAGTGGAAGATAAGGATATATCAACGGAAGATTTAGTACGGGATAATGCGGAGCAAACGGAACCGGTTGCAGAGGAGAATGCGAAGGGTTATGATATTGACAGAGAAGCGGCAGATGAAATGACGGAGGAATCGGAAAAGGCGGAAGAATCCGAGGCTGCGGAGGAAGGTGATGAGGAAGGCGATAACGATATCGTCAAGGAAGACACGAAAAACGGCAAATCTTTCTTTAAGAAAGAAAAGAAAGAGAAGAAGGATAAGAAGGATTTAAAGATTGAAGAATTAAATGACCGCTTAATGAGAACGATGGCCGAGTTTGATAATTTCCGCAAACGTACGGAGAAAGAGAAGACTCAGATGTTTGAAATCGGGGCAAGGGATATCATTGAGAAGATACTTCCCGTTATCGATAATTTTGAAAGAGGATTAGGCACCATTTCAGAAGAGGAGAAGGAAGGTGCATTTGCACAGGGAATAGAGAAGATATACAGGCAGCTGGTCAGCTCGCTGGAAGAGGCCGGATTAAAGCCGATAGAAGCGGCCGGCAAGGAGTTCAATCCGAATTTCCATAACGCCGTGATGCATGCGGAAGACCCGGACTTAGGCGAAAACATAGTGGCGGAAGAGTTCCAGAGAGGTTATATGTATAAGGATTCGGTGGTACGCCACAGTATGGTTAAGGTGGTTAATTAACCGCGAAGAAACGAATAGCGGACTTTGGCACAGTTGGGATAAATAAACTTGCAGATACGATTTATCCGTGCATTGGATACTCGCTTTCATATATATTAGATTACAACTATCAATTCATTATAGGAGGAATAAAATATGGGTAAAATCATAGGAATCGATTTAGGTACGACAAATTCATGCGTAGCTGTTATGGAAGGTGGAAAGCCGGTTGTTATTGCCAATACGGAAGGCTCCAGAACGACCCCGTCGGTAGTCGCATTTACAAAAACAGGAGAGCGGTTGGTAGGAGAGCCTGCAAAGCGTCAGGCGGTTACCAACTCTGATAAAACGATCTCATCCATTAAAAGACATATGGGTACCGAGTATAGAGTAAACATCGACGATAAGAAATTTTCACCGCAGGAGATTTCCGCAATGGTACTTCAGAAGCTGAAAGCGGATGCCGAAAGCTACCTTGGTGAGAAGGTTACGGAAGCGGTTATTACGGTTCCGGCTTATTTCAACGATGCGCAAAGGCAGGCAACCAAGGATGCGGGTAAGATCGCAGGACTTGATGTTAAGAGGATTATCAACGAGCCTACCGCAGCGGCATTGGCTTACGGTCTTGATAACGAACATGAGCAGAAGATCATGGTATATGACCTGGGCGGCGGTACCTTCGACGTATCCATCATTGAAATCGGCGACGGTGTTATCGAGGTACTTGCAACCTCCGGCGACAACCGCTTAGGCGGCGACGATTTCGATGAGAGAGTTACCAGATATATGATTGATGAATTCAAGAAGACGGAAGGGGTAGACTTATCCCTTGACAAGATGGCGCTTCAAAGATTAAAGGAAGCGGCCGAGAAGGCGAAGAAGGAATTATCCTCCGCAACGACTACGAACATCAATCTTCCTTTCATTACGGCAACGGCGGAAGGACCAAAGCATTTCGATATGAACCTGACCAGAGCCAAATTCGATGAGTTAACTCATGATCTGGTTGAAAGAACTACCGCTCCGGTTCAGAATGCGTTAAGGGATGCCGGAATTACCGCGTCTGAATTAAGTAAGGTATTACTGGTCGGCGGTTCCACCCGTACACTGTCCGTACAGGATAAAGTAAGGCAGTTAACCGGCCATGAACCGTCCAAGACATTAAACCCGGATGAATGTGTTGCCATCGGTGCTTCCATCCAGGGCGGCAAGCTGGCGGGAGATGCCGGCGCGGGCGATATCCTTCTTCTGGATGTAACTCCGTTGTCCTTAAGTATCGAAACAATGGGCGGTGTTGCTACAAGATTAATTGAGAGGAACACGACGATCCCTACTAAAAAGAGCCAGATATTCTCTACGGCGGCAGATAATCAGAGCGCCGTTGATATTAACGTAGTGCAGGGTGAGAGGCAGTTTGCAAAAGATAACAAGAGTCTCGGACAGTTCAGGCTGGATGGTATTCCGCCGGCAAGAAGAGGAGTTCCGCAGATTGAAGTTACCTTTGATATCGATGCCAACGGTATTGTAAATGTTTCCGCGAAGGATTTGGGTACAGGCAGAGAACAGCACATTACCATTACGGCAGGTTCCAACCTTTCCGACAGCGATATCGACAGGGCGGTTAAGGAAGCAGCTCAGTACGAAGCGCAGGACAAGAAGCGTAAGGAAGCTGTGGAAACCAGGAATGATGCGGACTCTATGGTATTCCAGACGGAGAAGGCTTTAAATGAAGTCGGCGACAAGATTAACGCGGACGACAAGTCTAAGGTAGAGGCTGATTTACAGCATCTGAAAGAATTAATTGAAAAATCCAATCCGGAGGTTATGTCTGATGGTGAAGTGGCTGACATTAAAGCGGCGAAAGAAAAATTAATGGAAAGTGCACAGGCATTATTTGCAAAGGTTTATGAGCAGGCTCAGGGTGCACAGGGCGGTCCGGCACCTGATATGTCCGGCGCACAAGGCGAATCCGACGGTACCTATAACGATGATGTGGTAGACGGGGATTATAAAGAAGTCTGAGTCAGGAAAGAGTTTCACTTGACGAATGAATAATTTTTCTTTACAATATGTTTTGATTTGTCATTTATATTACAATGAATACAAGTTATGGGTTGTTCCGTAACGGTAAGACAAATAGGCGGTCTGACGACTGCCTATTTGTCGATATAGACAGCGGCTTCGGCGGCTGCCTCACCGGAACATTTACACAAGGAGGATAGATGATATGGCAGATAAACGTGATTACTACGAAGTCTTGGGGGTGCCTAAGTCGGCTTCTGAGGATGAGATAAAGAAAGCATACAGGAAATTAGCCAAGCAGTATCACCCTGACATGAATCCGGGCGACAAGAATGCGGAGGTTAAATTCAAGGAGGCTTCGGAAGCTTACGCCGTATTAAGCGATGCGGATAAGCGCAGGCAATATGATCAGTTCGGCCATTCGGCATTTGATCAGGGCGCCGGAGGCGGAGGCTTTGATTTCACCAATATGGGAGACATGGGAGATATCTTTGGAGATATCTTCGGAGATCTGTTCGGCGGTGCAAGGACGAGAAGAAGCAGTAACGGGCCTATGAAGGGGCCGAATGTCCGTGCCGCCGTAAGAATTACTTTCCAGGAGTCCGTAACCGGCGTGGAGAAAGAGCTCGAGCTGAACCTTAAGGAGCAGTGCGGCACTTGTCACGGAAGCGGGGCCAAGCCGGGAACTAGTTCGGTGACCTGTTCGAAATGCGGCGGCAAAGGACAGGTGGTATATACGCAGCAGTCTTTGTTCGGAATGGTCCGGAATGTCCAGACCTGTCCGGATTGCCGCGGTACCGGTAAAATCATTAAAGAAAAATGCGCCGACTGCTACGGCACCGGATATGTTACGAAAAAGAAGAAGATACAGGTATCCGTACCGGCCGGAATCGATAACGGGCAAAGCATACGTATCCGTGATATGGGTGAACCCGGTATGAACGGAGGCGAAAGAGGCGATCTTTTGGTAGAGGTGAATGTCAGCAGGCATCCGATCTTCCAGCGCCAGGATTATGATATTTATTCCACGGCACCGATTTCCTTTGCACAGGCGGCCCTGGGCGGGGATGTAAGGATCAGCACGGTGGACGGTGACGTAATCTATACGGTAAAACCGGGAACACAGACCGATACGAAGGTCAGACTCAGGGGAAAGGGTGTTCCTACTTTGCGTAATAAGCAGATCAGGGGCGACCATTTTGTAACCCTGGTCGTACAGGTACCGACAAAGCTTAGCAGCGAGCAGAAGGATTTATTGCAGAAATTCGACGATGACATGAATTCCAAAAGTGATTCCGATTCGCCGGAACCGGAGAAAGAGAAAACGAAAAAGAAATTCTTTGGGAAATAACTATTCGAAGAAAACGGAGGATATTCATCTATGAAATGGAAGAAACTTACCTTATCGACCGTAGCGGATGCACTGGATCTGGTATGCAATATGTTAAATGACCTGGGAATAGAAGGAATCGAAATTATTGATCATGTACCGTTATCCGAACATGACAGGAAAGCCATGTTCATTGATATCCTGCCCGACACAGATGCAAATGACAAGACTGCCGTGGTCTGCTTTTATCTGGAGGAAGGAGATAAGGTTCGGGATATAATTGATAATATCCAGAAAGGACTTGAGGAATTATCTGAGTTTATCGATGTGGGCAGCAGAAATATTGAGGTGTCGGAGACGGAGGATCTGGATTGGATCAATAACTGGAAAGCATTTTTTAAGCCGTTTCGCATTGATGATACCATTGTAATAAAACCGACCTGGGAGAAACTGGAACAGGTTTCCGACCATGACATTGTAATAGAGATTGACCCGGGTTCTGCCTTTGGGACAGGAACCCATGAAACTACGAAACTATGTATTATTGCTATGAAGAAATATGTGGCTCCGGGTTCGGCACTGTTAGACATCGGCAGCGGCAGCGGTATTCTGTCCATTGCCGGTGCCAAATTGGGGGCTGTAAAAATTATGGGAACGGATATCGATCCTAACGCCGTAAGAGCGGCCTGTGAAAATGCCGAGGTCAATCATATTTCATCCGAGGTCCTGACTATCCTGGACGGGGATATCATAACGGATAAAGATTTTCAGGCCAGAATCGGACTGGGCTGCTATGACACCGTGGTTGCCAATATACTTGCGGATGTCCTTGTTCCATTATCCGGTGTGATCGGGCAGCATATGAAGCCGGGCGGGGTCTTTATAACCTCCGGTATTATTGATACCAAGAAGGAAGAGGTAAAGGCCGCCATTCTCAGAAACGGGTTTAAAATCCTTGAAGTGAATGATATGGGTGACTGGTCGTCCGTGGTAGCACAGAAATAACCGGTAATGAAAGGCTGGGAAGGAAATGTACCGTTTCTATGTGGAACAGGATCAGATAAAGGAAGACAGGATTACGATTGCCGGTTCTGATGTGAATCATATTAAAAATGTGCTGCGGATGAGGCCCGGAGACAAAATTATTATTTGTAATGGACAGGGGAAAGACTTTTATTGTATAATAGAGAGCGAGTCCGAAGGTACGGTTACTGCCGGTATTGAGGAAATCAGGGATACGGATACGGAGCTTGCGGGCAGACTGTATCTTTTTCAGGGCCTTCCGAAAAAGGATAAGATGGAACTGATCATACAAAAGGCTGTGGAATTAGGTGTGCATGAAATCATACCGGTAATGACAAGAAGGACGGTCGTAAAATTAGAGGACCGTAAGAAGGAATTAAAGAAACTGGAACGTTGGCAGGCAATCTCCGCAAGTGCGGCAAAGCAGTCCAATCGCGGGATTATTCCGGCGGTGAAGGAAGCAATGTCATTCAAGGCGGCCGTTGAATATGCGGGAAACCTGGACTGCAAGCTGATACCCTACGAGAAAGCCGATAATATAATAAAAACGAGAGAGATCCTTCAAAGCATAAAGAAAAACCAATCGGTCGGGATTTTTATCGGCCCGGAGGGTGGTTTTGATGAAAGTGAAGCAGAGCTTGCCGTGATGTCCGGCATCCTGCCGGTTACCCTGGGCAGGAGAATACTCCGGACAGAAACGGCAGGCCTTGCGGCTTTGTCAATGATTATGCTGCATATGGAACAATAGGAAAGCTGTCAATGATGCCGTAACCATACCGGCTGTGATGTTGGCAGCCGATACACTGAAAAAAGGTACGGGAGTAGAATGGAAGCATATTTGGATAATGCCGCGACAACAAGGGCATTTGATTCTGTCAGGAATATTATGGTGGAGACACTCAGTACGGATTACGGCAATCCTTCCTCGATGCATACGAAGGGGATAGAAGCGGAACAATATATCAGAACGGCAAAGGATATCCTTGCCGCTCGTTTAAAAGCGGACCCTAAGGAGATCCTGTTCACGTCCGGAGGCACGGAGTCCAACAATATGGCCTTAATCGGAACCGCTTTGGCAAACAGGCGCGGCGGGAACCATATCATTACCACAAGGATTGAGCATCCTTCGGTACATAATCCGTTACTCTTTCTGGAGGAGAACGGGTTCCGTGTTACCTATATCCCCGTTGACAGGAACGGCCGGATACTGATCGATGAGCTTTTGGATGCGGTGGGGCCGGATACGATACTGGTATCCGTAATGTATGTTAACAATGAGATCGGTTCCGTACAAAGAATAAGCGAAATATCAAGACGGCTGAAGGAAAAGAATCCGAACCTGGTATTCCATGTGGATGCGATACAGGCATTCGGCAAATATAATATATATCCGAAGAGGGAAGGGATTGACCTTCTTTCCATAAGCGGCCATAAGATTCACGGCCCTAAGGGAAGCGGTGTACTCTACGTGCGTGACAAGGTCAGGATAAAACCGATTCTCTTCGGCGGAGGACAGCAGAAGGGAATGCGCTCCGGAACGGAAAATGTACCGGGCATTGCAGGGATCGGACAGGCAGTGAAGGAAATTTATGCGGATCATGAAGGAAAGGTAGCACGCCTGTATGAATTAAAGCAGTTGTTTATCCGGGAAGTAGCCGGAATGGACGGGGTAACCGTGAATGCTGCAGGGCTGCCGTTAACGGAGACCGCACCTCATATTGTAAGTGTCAGCTTTGAGGGAATCCGCAGTGAGGTACTGCTGCATGCATTGGAGGAGAGGCAGGTTTATGTCTCCTCAGGCTCCGCCTGTGCTTCCAACCATCCTCAGTTAAGCGGGACACTTAAGGCAATCGGGGTCAGGGAGGACCTTCTTAATTCCACCCTCCGGTTCAGTTTTTCCGTATTCACCACTGCGGATGAGATACGGTATGCCGTCGATATGCTAAGGAAGCTTGCACCGCAGCTAAGGAGGTTTACAAGGCATTAAATATACACAGTGTCGGCCTGCGTAAGGCCGTATATTCGGAAAGAGGTTTCTATGTATAAAGCATTTCTAATTAAATATGCGGAAATTGGCATAAAAGGAAAGAACAGGTATGTGTTCGAGAATGCGCTGCGTGACCAGATTAAAAATTCCCTGCGGAATCTAGGGGATTATCTTGTGACGAAGGAACAGGGCAGAATCTATATAGAATGTCCGGAAGGCTATGATTATGAGGAAACGGTGGAAGCCTTGCAGCGGGTATTCGGGATAGCCCAGATCTGCCCGGTTATGATTATAGACACCATCGAGTGGGAACCGTTAACAAAAGCTGTGGGCGATTACGTGGAGGCGCGATATCAGGATAAGGCTTTTACCTTTAAGATGGAGGCAAAGCGTTCCGATAAGGCTTACCCCTTGACCTCGCCGGAGATTTGCGTGGAAATGGGAGCCTATCTTCTGCACCGTTTTCCTGAGTTGAAGGTGGATGTCCATAATCCGTCCGTTCGTATTATGGTTGAGGTGCGCAATAAATCCTATGTCTATTCGGAAGTGATACCGGGTCCCGGGGGCTTGCCGGTAGGCAGTAACGGAAAAGCCATGCTTTTACTTTCCGGCGGGATCGACAGCCCTGTGGCAGGCTATATGATTTCTAAAAGAGGAGTTACCATAGATGCCGTTTACTTCCATGCTCCGCCGTATACAAGCGAAAGGGCAAAACAAAAGGTAGTTGATCTGGCAAAGCTGGTATCGGTATATACCGGGCCGATCCTGCTTCATGTGGTTAATTTTACGGAGATCCAGCTGTACATTTATGAGAAGTGTCCTCATGAGGAGCTGACTATTATCATGAGGCGGTACATGATGCGGATAGCGCAGAAGATTGCGGAGGATACGGGCTGTCTCGGTTTGATTACCGGGGAAAGCATCGGACAGGTAGCGAGCCAGACCATGCAAAGCCTGGCCGCAACGAATGAGGTATGCACGATGCCGGTATACCGCCCGTTAATTGCTTTTGACAAGCAGGATATTGTTGATATTGCGGAGAGAATCAATACGTATGAGACCTCCATACTGCCGTTCGAAGACTGCTGTACAATCTTTGTGGCAAAGCATCCGGTGACAAAGCCGAATCTGAAGGTGATCCGCCATTCGGAAAGAAGCCTGGAGGAAAAGATTGACGGGATGGTAAATACCGCCCTGGAGACAAAGGAAATGATATTTGTGCGCTGAGAATTTTATCGTATAGAAGAATTCTATACGAGAACAAAGAGTTTGCCAAAGGCAAACTCTCTCGCCGAGCGCGGCCGGCTTTGCCGGTAAAATTCCATACGCGCGAGTGCGCACCCATAGCGGAGCGCTTTTTATTTCATAGGATTATTGTAGAACGTCACCGTAACAAGGTCTTTCCTATGAAATAAAAAAGAGGATACGGCGTATCCTCCTAATTATTAAAAAGTTAATGATTAAACGATATATGGTTTGAGAATAGTAAGAATTTGATCAACGTTGTCTTCACTGTGGATGTTTAAATCAATCGGTTTTGATAAATCCAGACTAAAAATACCCATAATAGATTTGGCATCGATAACGTATCTTCCGGATACTAAATCAAAATCAGAATCGAATTTAGTAACGTCATTTACGAAGGATTTCACCTTATCAATGGAATTAAGAGAGATTTTTACTGTTTTCATGATAACTCCTCCTTTTTTGGTTATAATAAGAACACTTTTTTCTTATCTTTGCTACAAGTCTATACTACAATTTAGCAAATTAAAAGTCAATATACAAAGTAGATAAAAAAATGGATGATACAGGCAAATTTTAACGAAATTTTTAAACAGAGACGGAAGGATTAAGGATGGGGAAGAGGCAACAATAAGCCGGTATAACGGAAGGATAGAGTATTTTTAGGATATAAAGGAAAGGCAATCATTGGAATGGATAGAGCAATGGACACGGGAAAAACAGCTGCGTTCCTTACACTGGGGTGCAAGGTGAATTCCTATGAAACGGATGCCATGCAGAAGTTATTTGAGGATTCCGGCTATCGGATTGTTGATTTTGCGGAACATGCCGATATCTATGTGGTGAATACCTGCACCGTAACTAATATCGCAGACCGCAAATCGCGTCAAATGCTGCATAAAGCAAGAAAAATGAATAAGAACGCGGTCGTTGTGGCCGTCGGCTGCTATGTACAGGCGGCCGGGGACGTGCTGGAGCAGGACGGTTCCGTCGATATTGTAATCGGGAATAACAAGAAAAAGGATATCATTCAAATCCTGGATGAATATTATGAACAAAACGGTATTGTTAAGAATGCCATTCTGGATATCGGTAAGGAAGCCGGTTATGAAGCACTCAGCATTGATTCGGTTTCCGAGAAGACGAGAGCTTATATCAAGATACAGGACGGCTGCAATCAATTCTGTTCCTACTGTATCATACCTTATGCCAGGGGCAGGGTAAGGAGCAGGGCGGAGAAAGAGGTCTTCCGGGAAGTGGAATTATTGGTTGGCAAGGGCTACAAGGAGATTGTACTCACCGGAATTCACCTGTCTTCCTATGGCATTGATTTCGAGGGCAATACGGATAAACAGCCGTACCTGCTTAAACTCATAGTGGGCTTAAGTACGATTGACGGTTTGGAAAGAATTCGGCTTGGTTCCCTGGAGCCAGGAATAATCACTGAGAAATTTGCCAAGACTTTATCTGGTAACAGAAAAATATGTCCGCATTTCCATCTTTCCCTGCAAAGCGGATGCGACGAAACACTGAAACGGATGAATCGGAGGTACACTTCTGGGGAATACTATGAGAAATGTGTGCTTCTTCGAAGATATTTCGATAATCCGGCTATTACCACCGACGTAATCGCCGGTTTCCCGGGAGAAACCCGGGAGGAATTCGATAAAACCGTGGATTTTCTTAAGAAAGTTGCCTTTGCGCAGATGCATATCTTTAAGTATTCGGCACGAAAGGGTACAAAAGCGCAAGCGATGTCCGGCCAGGTCACGGAAGCCGTGAAAGCGGAAAGAAGCGAACTTCTGTTAGCTCTGGAGGCTGAAATGAGGAAGGAATATCAGGCATCGTTTATAGGAAAGACGGAGAAAATCCTTATCGAGGAGCATATAACGGTTGAGGGCAGGGACTACCAGGTCGGACATAACGAGCGGTATCTGAAGCTGGCCGTGGAATCGGAAGAAGAGCTTGGCAACCGGATTACAGCCGGTACGGTTACAGGCTATCTCACGAAAGAAATTATGTTCTGTGAAATAATGGATTGAAATTTCTAAAGATTTATATTAATATATAATAATAAGCACTTTGGGCGTGATTAATTAAACAGATAATCTCAGGAACACAGGTTACTGATTGGCAGGTTTAAAGTAAGAGAAGGACGTGATGGTATGCAGGAATTCAACAATACGCAATATTTTAAGGTACAGAAAGAAAATGAAATTTCAGTGAAGGATATTATTTCCACTGTTTTTACAGCTATGACAGAGAAGGGATATAATCCGGTAAACCAAATCGTTGGATACGTCATGTCAGGGGATCCAACCTACATAACGAGCCATAACAATGCGAGAAGTTTAATTATGAAGGTTGAGAGAGATGAGATTCTGGAAGAGTTGCTGACAGACTATATTAACCGTAATCTTAAGTAGACTAAGGAGCCAATATGCGTGTAATGGGATTGGATTACGGTTCTGTCACTGTCGGTGTGGCAATCAGTGACGAATTGATGATTACTGCTCAGGGAATTGAGACAATACGAAGAAAACAGGAGACAAAGCTGCGCCAGACTTTAGCCAGGATAGAAGAGCTGATAAAGGAATATGAGGTTGGGCTCATTGTGTTGGGATATCCCAAGAATATGAATAATACGATTGGCGAACGTGCTTTGATATCGGAAGAGTTTGCAGATATGTTAAGAAGAAGGACCGGGCTTGAGGTAATACTTTGGGATGAGAGACTTACAACGGTGGCTGCTACCCGGACGCTGATCCTCGGAGAGGTACGACGGCGTGACAGGGAAGCGGTAGTGGATAAATTAGCGGCCGTATTGATTCTGCAGGGCTATCTTGAAATGAGGAGCAGGCAGAATCTGACGGATGGGAGCGGATATCATGAAGAACAGTGACAGTAAGGTAATATTTACGACAGACGATAATGAGAATGTGGAATTTTATGTCCTGGAACAGACGAAAGTGAACGGTTTTACCTATCTTCTGGTTTCCGACTCCTATGAAGATACTGAGGAAGGAAACGCGTATATTTTAAAGGACGTATCGAAGGATACGGATGATTCGGCTTTATATGAAATGATAGAAAATGAACAGGAGTTGGAATTAATAGCAAAAATATTTGAAGAATTGATGGATGATATTGAATTTGAAACAGAATAAAAAGAAAGAGTGAAAAGGATTATAATAAGTGCGGATTATTTGATCAGATTTTAAGATTTCAATGATTACGGACAGTACCGTGTAATCAGGAAGGTGATATGAGTATGCCGGACAAGCAGGAACGGTTTAAAACGTTATTGAAACAGAACGGGCTTAAGGTTACCATGCAGAGGATAACGATTTTGGAAGCATTGGAAAGCAGACCGGATAAGCATTTAACTGCTGAAGAAATATATGAATGTGTAAAGAAGAAGAACCCGGATATCGGGTTGGCAACGGTTTACAGAACGATTCAATTATTAGCAGAGTTAAACCTTATTGATAAGCTGGATCTTGGTGATGGGTATGCGCGTTATGAGATTGGCAGGAAAGGCTGCCATGACAGCTCGCATCATCATCATCATTTAATATGCTTAGGCTGCGGCAATGTATTTACTTTTCAGGGCGATTTACTTGAGACTTTAGAGGACAGTATACAGAAGGCTATGGATTTTGAAGTGGTGGACCACGAGGTTAAACTGTTCGGTTACTGTAAGGATTGCCGGGACGAGGAACATAATAAGAAACTGTCACCAAATTGAAACAGGGATTTGATTTAATACTTAGTGCACTTGAAATATAATGGATAATACTACATAAACTAACCATTGGAGGTGCATTTTTTGAAAGAAAATTTAACAGAACAGAAGGGTGTAAAAATTATACCCCTTGGAGGACTTGAGCAAATCGGAATGAATATAACCGCATATGAATATGAGGACAGCATTATCGTTGTAGACTGCGGGTTATCCTTTCCGGATGATGAAATGCTGGGAATTGACCTGGTGATACCGGATGTGACTTATCTTAAGGAGAATATCAGCAAGGTCAAGGGCTTTGTTATAACACACGGCCATGAGGATCATATCGGTTCGCTTCCATATATATTAAAGGATATTAACGTCCCCATTTATGCGACAAAGTTAACAATCGGTATCATTGAGAACAAATTAAAGGAACATAATTTATTAAAAACAACAAAGAGAAAAGTAATTAAATACGGACAATCGATTAATCTCGGATGCTTCCGGATAGAATTTATCCGGATCAATCACAGTATTGCGGATGCGGCGGCTCTGGCAATCTTTACGCCGGCCGGTGTTATCGTGCATACCGGTGACTTTAAGGTGGATTACACACCGGTATTCGGAGAGACAATTGATTTACAGCGTTTCGGCGAGCTGGGCAAAAAGGGCGTGCTGGCGTTACTGTCGGACAGTACCAATGTGGAAAGGCCCGGATACACGATGTCGGAAAAAACGGTGGGCAAGACCTTTGACAATATATTTGCGGAAAATGCCAGAAACCGGATCATTGTGGCCACCTTTGCATCAAATGTCGACAGGGTTCAGCAGATCGTCAATTCCGCACAGAAATTCGGAAGAAAAGTAGTAATCGAGGGCAGGAGTATGGTAAATATCGTTACTACGGCCTCGGAGCTTGGTTATATCAGCATACCCGATAACATGCTCATTGATATAGAACAGATGAAGAATTATCCGGATGAGAAAACCGTACTGATAACAACCGGAAGCCAGGGAGAAACGATGGCTGCTCTGCCCAGGATGGCGGCTTCCATTCATAAAAAGGTTTCCATCAAACCGGGAGATACCATAATATTAAGCTCCACCCCGATTCCCGGCAATGAAAAGGCAGTGTCTAAGGTAATAAACGAACTGTCCATGAAGGGCGCTAAGGTAATCTATCAGGATACGCATGTGTCCGGGCATGCATGTCAGGAGGAAATCAAGCTAATTTATGCCTTGACCAAACCCAAATATGCGATTCCGCTTCACGGTGAATACAGGCATTTGATGAAGCATTCGGAACTGGCGCAGAGTATGGGTATTCCGAAGGAGAATGTATTTGTACTTTCTTCCGGTGATGTCATGGAGATATCCTCTGAGCGCGCTGCGGTTACCGGCAAGGTGCCGGCACAGGGAATCCTTGTGGATGGGCTTGGTGTCGGTGATGTCGGAAATATCGTACTTCGTGACAGGCAGCATCTGTCGGAAAACGGTTTGCTGATCGTAGTGATTACCCTGGAGAAATATACGAACCAGGTTTTATCCGGTCCGGATATTGTCTCAAGAGGTTTTGTATATGTAAGAGAATCCGAGAACCTTATCGATGAGGCTAAGATTGTTGTAAGCGATGCCCTGGATAAATGCCTGAATAAGAACACTACGGATTGGGGTAAGATGAAGACGGAAATTAAGGATTCCTTAAGTGATTACTTATGGAAACGAACCAAGAGAAATCCTATGATACTGCCGATCATCATGGAAGTGAATTGATTGTATAAAAGGAGAAAGCCGATATGACTTCAAGGCCTGCTACTACAAAACTAGTTTTAAAAATAACCAGTTTTATATTACGTTTACTGTTGAATATTATTTTTTATACGGTTGTTGTTATGCTGATTATAAGTGTAAGCAGACAGACGTATCAATTCTGTTACCAGATCTTCGGTCAGGTGACTGCATCCGAGGCACCGGGACGTGATATTGAGATTCAGGTCAAACAGGGCGAATCTACCATGAACGTAGCCAGCAAGCTGGAGTTGAACAAGGTTATCGTAAATAAATATTCCTTTTATCTTAAGGCAAAACTGAAAAAGTATAATATCATGCCGGGTACCTTTATCGTAAATACTTCCATGACTTATGATGAGATTTTTGCAATTATAACGGTTCCGTTAACGGAAGAGACGGAAGAGGATAGTAAGACGGACGGCACGGGTGCTTCGGTAAACACCGATACTAAGGACCAGGATACGGATTCGCAGGATGGCGATGAGGATTCGCAGGATGAGGGACCGGAGGACGGCGATACCGCGGAGTAGCGTGAAACCGTTTGTTTATAGTGATATGTATTATGATATTCTGAATCTTTAAATAAGATCAAGCAATCCAGGCGAACCGTGACGTAAACCGTTCTCGGTTCGCTCTTTGCTGACAGAATACTCATATCTTAATGGGAGAATACCGAATGATAGTAGACGAAAGAATTGCGGCATACATTAATTCCCTGGAACAAGAGCTGCCGTTGCATTTGAAGGAGCTGGAGAAAACAGCGCTGCTGGAAGGAGTTCCGATCATCCGGAAGGAGACGCAGACTTTTCTTAAGTTTCTCCTGGCCTTAAAGAAACCGCAGCGCATTCTGGAAATAGGGACTGCCATAGGTTTTTCGGCAATCCTCATGAGTGAATATGCTCCGGAAGACTGTACGGTAACGACAATTGAGAAGGTGGAAATGCGGCTGGTGAAGGCCAGAAAGAACCTTGCGGCCGCACCGAAGGCATCCCGGATTACCTTACTGGAAGGGGACGCCCTGGCGGTATTAAAGCAGCTGGCATCCCGGGAGAATAACCGCTTTGATTTCATCTTTCTGGATGCGGCAAAAGCTCAATATATGAATTTCCTTCCCCAGCTCATGAAGCTGCTCCCGGCCGGCGGATTGCTGGTAACGGATAATGTATTGCAGGACGGAACGGTAGCGGAATCCCGTTACAGTATTACAAGAAGGGACAGGACAATCCACTCCAGGATGAGAGAATACCTTTATGCACTGACCCACATGGAGGAGCTGGAGACGGCCGTGCTGCCGGTTGGAGATGGTGTGACGGTCAGTACCAGGGTAATACCTGAGAGGATAATATAAGAGAAAGGAAGCCACATTGGATTTTTTCGACTCTTTTATCATATTGGAAAGCTCGTCCTATATGATAAAAAGCGCTCCGCTATGGATGCGCACGCCGCTTTATTGGAAGTTAGCCGCAAGCGGCTACGCGGCGGCGTGAGAGTTTGCCAAGGGCAAACTCTTTATTCTTTGTGGTAGTGGTAATGAGTATGCGAGAGTTTAAAAAACCGGAGCTATTGATACCGGCAAGCAGCTTAGAGGTTTTAAAAACCGCCGTAATATTCGGCGCGGATGCCGTATATATCGGCGGAGAGATGTACGGTCTAAGGGCAAAGGCAAAGAATTTCAGTAAGGAAGATATGAAGGAAGGCATCGAATTTGCGCATGCCTATGGCAGGAAGGTCTATGTAACCGCCAATATCACGGCACATAATGAGGACCTGGCGGGGATCACCGAATATTTCCGTGAGCTGAAAGATTTGAAACCGGATGCATTGATCATATCGGATCCGGGAGTATTTGAGATAGCAAAGGATATCGTTCCCGAGATTGATATCCATATCAGTACACAGGCGAACAACGTCAACTATGGCACCTACCGTTTCTGGTACAGAATGGGTGCAAAAAGGGTGGTTTCCGCAAGGGAGCTGTCTATGGAGGAGATTAAAGGAATCCGTGAAAATATTCCGGATGATTTGGAGATAGAAACCTTTGTGCATGGAGCCATGTGTATCGCCCATTCCGGCAGATGCCTCTTAAGCAACTATTTCACCGGAAGGGATGCAAACCGCGGCGCATGCACCCATCCCTGCAGGTGGAAATACTATATTTCGGAGGAAACACGTCCGGGCGAATACCTGCCGGTTGAAGAGAACGAACGCGGCACCTATATCTTTAACTCCAAGGACCTGTGCATGATAGAGTATATTCCGGAGCTGATTGATGCCGGAATCGACAGCTTTAAGGTGGAAGGCAGGATGAAGACTGCCCTTTATGTTGCGGCGGTAACAAGAACATACCGGAAGGCAATTGATGATTTCTTCACGTCACTTTCCCGGTACGAGCAGAATATCCCGTATTATAAAGAAGAGATCGCAAAATGTACCTACAGGCAGTTTACGACCGGATTCTTCTTCGGCAAGCCAAGCGAAGAGGCGCAGATATACGACAGCAATACCTATGTCAAGGAATACACTTATTTGGGCATAATCCGCGGACAAAATGAAGCCGGTCTTTACGAGCTGGAACAAAGGAATAAATTTTCGACAGGTGATGTCCTTGAAGTAATGAAGCCTGACGGCAGAAATATCCCGGTAACCGTAAGAAGGATTACAGATGAGGAAGGCAGGGAAATGGAAAGCTGTCCTCATCCAAAGCAGAAAATATTCGTGGATTTCGGACAGGAGCTTGAGGTCTATGATTTATTAAGGGTTAAAGAAGCTGACCCCGGCTAATCGGTACCGTATCGGTCAATTTTACCCGACATCCATATATTTTCTCACAGGGAACTCCTTCTTACTGTGCTTTGATAATATTGCGCCTGATTAATTCTACAATGCCGTCGGCCGCAGGCTTAGACGGAACGGAACCGTTTATTATGTAATCGGCCTTCCATTTGGTAGGCTCAACATATTCGTCATGCCGGAACCTTACAAGATCGACATACACCCCGGCAATCTCATCAAACGTAAGGCCCCAGGCCATGTTACGGCGCAGGCGCCTGACGATCCTCTCATCGGCTCTGCAGTCGACAAACAGCTTCAAATCCAATTGAGGGCAGATTACTTCGTCCATTAAGACAAACAAGCCTTCCAAAATGACGGCATCGGTGCCGCTTTCCAAAGCTTCCCCGATATCCTTATGTAATTGTGCCGAATGAATCGTCTCCGGATGGTTATCGTCAACATACCACTTATCTGTGACCGGGGATTTACTGAAAGGCCTGTCTTCCTCCGCTTTGAAATAATCGTCCATGTGAAAAACCTTTAACTGAAATTCATCAAGACCCTTCTCAAGAATACTGCAAAAAGTCGACTTACCGCTGGCACTCCCGCCCGCGATACCTATAAAATACGACTTTTTCATAATTCACCCCATTCCTGCGCTTCTTTTTGCGCATCTTTACATCAACCCCGGTTAATCTATGTTCACTATAGCATAAGGGAATCAAAAAGTATATACGGATAAATTATCACTTTTTATTAAGCGGCGATCCTGCCAATCAATCGAATACTTATGCAGGTCTGCTTCTTGACTAAGTTATTCCGTGAGGTTATACTGAGATACAGTATGGATAAAATGCGAAAAAGAGCGGACTTATAGCAGGTCGGCTTTTACAACTATTGGAGGAAGTCATAGTGAGTGAAGATAATGTGAAAAGATTGAAATATCAGGATAAAGAAATTATCTTAATTGCAACGGCACATGTATCAAAGGAAAGTGCTGAGCTTGTAAAACGGGTAATTGAAGAGGAGCATCCGGATAGCATTTGTATCGAATTGGACGCGGATCGCTATCAAAACTTGCAAAACCCCAAAGCATGGGAAAATACAGACATTGTTAAGGTGATAAAGTCAAAGAAAATCGGATTCTTGATTGCTAATTTATTTCTCAGTTCTTATCAAAAGAAGATTGCAAAGAAGCTGAATACCACCGTTGGCGGGGAAATGCTGCAGGGCATTGAGAGCTCAAAGGAAATCGGGGCTGAATTAGTACTGGCGGATCGAAATATTCAGACAACCTTTTTACGGATATGGCGGAGCTTAAGTTTTTGGGAAAAGACGAAACTATTCGCCAGTTTAATATTTTCCTCGGATGATGACACTGACATTACAGATGAAGATTTACAGAACTTATTAAAAGAAGACATGCTGGAGTCGGCAACCGCTAATCTGCGTAAAGAATTTCCTCAAATAGGGAAAATACTGATCAGCGAGAGAGATCAATATCTGGCCTGCAATATCAAGAATGCTCCCGGCAAAAAGATCATTGCTATTCTTGGAGGAGCGCATGTTCCGGGAATTACGGAGGAAATATTCAGGGATCAGGATATGGAGAGCATATCCGAAGTTCCGAAGAAAAGCCTTTTTTCTAAGCTGGCAGGCTGGATTATCCCTGCTATTATTACAATCATAATTGTCTATTCCTTTGTCCTTAATCTGCAGACCGGTTTGCGCCAATTATCGACCTGGGTACTTTGGACCGGTGCTTTAGCGGCTTTATTTACCGCTTTATCGCTGGGGCATCCATTGAGCATACTGACTTCCTTTGTGGCGGCTCCTTTTACTACGCTGCATCCGCTGCTGGCATGCGGATGGTTTGCCGGGCTGGTGGAAGCTACAATAAAAAAGCCTGCCGTGAAGGATATTCAAAATATTCAAACCGATATACTCAGTATTAAGGGTGTCTTTAAAAATCGGTTTTTAAAAACGGTCTTAGTTGTATTCATGGCTAACATCGGCGGTTCTATCGGTACATTTATTGCGGGAACGAATTTAATAAAAAACCTATTTTGAGTTCACTCTTAACTTTAGTTACAGTTAAGAAAACACCTCGCGGTCATAGGCTGAACTGTAACTAACTTTAATCAGGAATCATTTTTTTATTTGACAATCAGTTCTTTATGTGATAACATAAAATATAGTTCGAGCGACGAAGTAATTATGGAGTGGATAATGTGGATAGGAAAGACATGTCAGTAGAAGAACTTCTCTTTGAAATTATAGACCGATGCAAGCTGTTATTTTTTCCGGAACAGTGGAATCATACATTTTTGGATTATTCAAAGAATGAGGCATTCGCCCTTTTTCTGGTTTATCGCAAAGGCCCGGTTAATATGACGGAGATTGCAGATTACCTTGGTGTTCCGCTTAATACGGTAACCGGGATTGTAAGCCGTTTGGAAAAGCGGGAGGTGATCAAGCGGGAAAGAGATGAAACAGACAAGAGAATTGTCGTTGTTAATATGAGCTCATTTGGCAAGCAGTTTATTAAAGAACAGATAAAAGAGATGGGACACTATTTCGAACTGGTTGTGACACAGCTTACAGCCGAGGAAATGGAGTTTGCAATAAAGCTGGCTGATAAAATCTTTCATATATTCGAAGATAACAATCCGGCTAAAGTTGAAAAAAGTACTGTGAATAAAGTCAGACGAATTCCGATAGAATAAGAAAGAGAAATGCGTAGAAGCGTGTTTCTCTAACTTTTAATCAAATAGTTCGAGAGAAGAAGTATTCGAACGAAGAAGTATATAAAATGGGAGGTAAGAAAAAATATGAGAAGAATCATTATATTCACAGGAAAAGGCGGCGTCGGCAAAACAAGTGTTGCTGCGGCACACGCAAGAAAAGCGGCGCTTATGGGCAAGAACACACTGATTGTCAGCGCGGATATGGCACACAATCTGGGTGATTTGTTTGAAATGCCGATCGGTAAAGAAGTGACAAAAATCGCAGAAAAGCTATATGCACTGGAGATTGACCCGAATTATGAGATGGAGCATGATTTCAGTTCCATGTTGAATGCTTTTGACAAATTATTTCCTAACAAGCGGACGGAACAAGAGGATGGAGATTTTGGCGATATGTCTATGTTTCCCGGAATGGAAGAATTGTTCTCCCTGCTTAAGATTCAGGAGCTTTATGAAAGCCGGCAATATGATGTTATCATTGTGGATTGTGCGCCAACGGGTGAAACTTTATCCTTACTTAAATTTCCCGAGTTGTTTTCCTGGTATATGGAGAAGCTGTTCCCGATTGAAAAAGTCGCGATGAAAGTGCTTCGCCCGATAGGAAAGAAATTCTTTCAGATTGAACTGCCAGACAGCAGGGCGATGAATGATATTGAGAAGCTCTATGTGAAACTAGTTGGGTTACAGCAACTTTTTAAAGACAGGGAGGTCTGCAGCATCCGATTGGTCACCATGCCGGAGAAGATGGTTGTTGAAGAGACGAAGCGTAACTATATGTATCTTAATCTGTATAATTTCAATATCGACGGGCTTTTTATTAACCGGATTCTGCCGGATAAAATTGATACCGCTTTCTTCAATGAATGGGTGGATATCCAGGCTTCTTATATAGAAGAGCTTGAAAATGTCTTTGATAATATTCCGATTGGATATATCAAGTGGTATGCCACAGATATCAATGGATTGGAGGCGGTGGACCGGCTGGTGGAGGATGTGATGACAGAAGATACTCTTTTTGAAGTGAGGAGGAATAAACCGAATGAGGTATATGAAAAAAATACGGAGGGGTATCTGCTTACGGTAAATTTACCTTTCGTGAATAAGGAAGACATTAAAATGTACGAAACAGGAAGTGATGTTATCATTCGTATCGGTAATTTCAAACGTTGTATTCCGTTACCGGATAGTTTAAGAAAATATGTTGTGTCCTCTGCAAAAATGAAAGAGGAATCGATTGCCATACAATTTGCTTTACAGGAAGGAGATACCGCTGATGAAACGTGAATTCGCAGTGAAAATGATACGGGCTAAAAAGCTCGAATATGAGGCATTAAAAGAAATCTTGCCGGAAAAGGTGGTAAACCGGATGGATAAAATGGAAGCAGAAATGATAGATATTGTGAAACAATGCGTTATGACCGGCTTCTCAGATCATGCGGCCGGTAAGAGAGAATCAAATGAGCCGGGCGTAAAGAAAACAAAAAAGGTAAACATCGAATAATGATTAGAGTGTCAAAAGGCCAATTTAGTGTTCTGAATGAATATCAGCGTATATATATTTAATTTAGCTGCCTTACCCTCGAGCACTGTATTTTTTACAAGCCTCTGTCGGCTCAAAAATCAAGCCAGCTGTCTCGATTTTTGATCAGAGTCTTGACAAAATATAAGCAGTACTCTCGGCCGGTCGACGCAAAATTGAATATATATACACTGTATTCATAAAATATACTTTGAGTGGCCTTTTGACCTCCTAATCAATAATAAAGGAGAATAGTGTATGCGGATTATATTATATACAGGAAAAGGCGGAGTCGGAAAGACCAGCGTGGCGGCGGCAACAGCCTGCAAGATAGCCCGTTCGGGCAAAAAGGTTTTAGTTATGAGTACCGATCAGGCTCACAGCCTGGGAGACTCCGTGAATCAGGAACTGACTTATGAACCGATGAAAGTGGCAGATAATCTATATGCTATGGAGATTGATGCGATCGAAGAGTGTGAACGCGTCTGGGGGAGTCTGAAGGAATATATTAAGAAGCTTTTAACCCACAAAGGCGGTGAGAGTATTGAGGTGGAAGAATTACTTGTATTTCCGGGCTTTGAAGAGCTGACTTCATTATTCAAAATAAAAGAAATCTATGACCAGGCCGTTTATGATGTCCTGATTGTGGATTGTGCCCCAACAGGTGAAACCTTATCATTGCTTAAGTATCCGGAGATGTTCGGGGAGTGGATTAATAAGCTGATTCCCATAAAACGAAAGGCGGTAAAAGTGGCAGGGCCTGCCGTTGAAAAAATCACGAAGATCCCAATGCCGGAGGACAAAATCTTTGATGAGATAGAAGGATTGTATGAAAAGCTGAAAAGTCTCAAGGAACTTATGGTAAATAAAGAAGTGGTCAGTGTTCGAATTGTTACCACTCCGGAGAAAATCGTTGTAAAGGAAGCAAAGCGTAATTTCTCCTACCTTCATTTATACGATTACAATGTGGATGCAATTATTGTTAATAAGGTATACCCGGAGGAAGCTCTGTCCGGCTATTTCCATAAGTGGATACAGAATCAGGAGGAAGCGCTGAAAGATATTAACGAAAGCTTTTCCGGAATTCCTGTTTTTCATTTGGAGCTTCTAAAACATGAATTGAGAACGGTGGAACGTTTACAAAGTGTAGCCAATACACTTTATGAAAATACAAATCCGGAAGATATCTTGTTTAAGGATACCATTTTTTCCATCAACAAAATCGGAGACAGGGAGTATTTTTCTATTGCTCTCCCCTTCTTCGAAATACAAGACATGGAGATGCTGCAAAAAGGTGATGAACTGACATTAATAATTAAAAATGAGCGGAGAAAATTTATCCTACCGGGTAAACTTAAGAATAAAGAAATAAAAAGCGCAAAATATGAAGAAGGCAAATTAAATATACTGTTTTAACAGGAT
>JAEWSD010000042.1 GCA_023398615.1 Bacillota bacterium | reverse complement strand
CCAAGGCAAAGCGTCAAATTAAAATCTAAGCGACCAAAGTCTTAACAAAAAAGTACAGCAGCACAATACAGCCAAGTACGATCCGGTACCATCCGAATACCTTAAAGTCATGCTTCTTGATATAGCCGGTAAAGAACTTAATAACGATCACGGAAACAATAAACGCAACCAGCATACCGGTAATCAGTACCGCAATTTCAAGCGGAGTGAAAGCAAAGCCGAACTTTAAAAGCTTGATCAGGCTTGCTCCGAGCATGGCAGGTACTGCCAGGAAGAAAGTAAATTCGGTTGCGGCTTTTCTGGAAACACCGATCAGGATAGCTCCCAGTATGGTAGCACCGGAGCGGGAGGTTCCCGGGAATACCGCGGCAAGCAGCTGGAATACCCCGATAATAATGGCCGTTTTATAGGTAATGTCGGCAATGGTTCTGATCCGGGCCGTCTTTCCCGCATTCCGGTTTTCTATTACAATAAACAGGATACCAAAGACAATTAACGCCAGGGAGACGGAGACATAGTTATAAAACAAAGCGTCCAGCTGGTCCTCGAATAATATTCCTACAATTGCCGCAGGAATGGAAGCCACTGCAATTTTAAACCACATGATAAAGGTTTTTTTCTTTATAAAATACTTTTCCTGTGCGGAGAAGGGAAACAGCTTATTCCAATATAGTATCACAACGGCCATAATTGCTCCCAGTTGGATAATTACAAGGAACATTTCCTTAAATGCCTCCGACATATTTAACGGCAGGAATTCGTCCACCAATATCATATGTCCGGTACTGCTTATCGGTAGCCATTCCGTTATGCCTTCTACAATCCCTAAGATAATAGCCTTAATAATTTCAATCATCGTCAGTAATCTCCTAAATTACATAATTGTTATCAGGCATTTGCAAGCGCCTGTACTATTTTTAAATAGTACCACATACGGTACAGCTTTTACAATGTTTTTCATAAATAATATTACGGTTTCCCGTTAATCATGGATTTGCAGCCGAAATAGGTCACAATCATATAACCGCCGTAAATTACCAGGATGCCTGCGGCAGAAGCAATAATACCCGCAGAGGCATCCATATGTCCGATGATTTTTATTACATCATTGGCGACGCGTACCCCTACGAACGAATGAATGACCGCCAGAAACAAAGGCATCATAAAGCAGATAAGAATCTGCAGGAATAATGATTTGTTAATTTCTTTCTTTTCCGCACCGATTTTACGAAGCAGTCTGTAACGTTCAATATTGTCGGAACTTTCGCTCAGCTGCTGCAGGCCGAGTACTGCGGAGCTGGTAATAAGGAATATGAAGCCGATATAAATTGCAAGGTAGGATACCAATGCTGACAAACCGGCGCTTTGTTCGTACATTTCTGTTCTAAACATCCAGTTGTGGAAGGGCTTCTCCTTATCCTGATAAACCCGGTCAATAGCTTCCTTAACAATTTTACTGCTCTTTTCCTTATCTCCTTTAAACTGGATGTTGTAATAGCATATAAGGGGCTTTGCACCCGCAACCTCCGCATCCGGAACGATTATCGTACCGCTGTCTTGTGCGGTAACGGAGGAATAGTAGCTGTACTCAAACAGCTGAGGGTGTACCGTGAATTCTTTTCCGTTAATGGTTAAAGTATCCTTGTTGTCAATGAATTTCCGGTAGCACCAAAGGATGTCGCTGTAGTTGCAATTAATAGCAAATTCATTGTCCTTTAAGACAATAGGGTTCTTGCCCTGCAATTCAAGGCTTTTGTTAAATTCGGACAGCGGAATGCAGTCTATCTTGTATTCCTCCGAATCCCCCCACATTTCCTTGAAGTTCGGATTGCTTAAGATATAATACTTCATTAACCGGTCTGCCGGGATATTCAGGTCATAGGTATACAACACCGCATAATCGCTGATATACCTGTCAATCTTAATGCCGTCTTCACGCATCTGATCCAATACGTAATCCTGATTGTATCTGTCGATTTTACCGATTGATTCGTAATTCCTAAAGGTCAGGTCGTAGGGAGTGACTCTTTCGATTTCGGCATTCATGGTTCTGGCAATACCCGCACCGGTTGAAAGTATTCCGATAGACAGGAACAGCATCAGACAGATTAATGTCATGGACACAAAGGTTGTGGTAATTTTCGAGTTAATCTGTCTTAGCACAAACATATTTAATCCTTTGAAGTACAGCTTTTTGTTCGTTTGCACTACCCTTAACAGAAAGCCTGACAGGGAAAGGAAAAATAAAAAGGTGCCTAGAATACCCAGTATAATGGATGCCTTAAAGGCCATATTGATTGACAGCAGGCCGTTCCTGACAATAAGGTAGTAGGCAATTCCAAGTGAGATTACGGACAGGAGAAACAGGAGCACGGAAACCCACAGATTCTTGACCCGTAAGGTTTCGTTCTTTCTGGCTGCGGTTAGTAAATCAATAAGCTTATAGTGCGAGACAGTTACGGTATTAAATATCATCACCACAATAAAAATAATGCCGAAATAAATAAGTGACTTTACACAGGCACCTGGTGAAAATATAAAAGTAAATTCCTTCATTTTCGCATGAAACATCCTGGCGGTGAATACGGCAAGCCCCTGCGAAGCAAAGATACCGATCAACAGACCGGCAGCCAGGGAAAAGATCCCGATTTGAAAGGTTTCCAGAATCAGAATATGGGATATTTTTTGCTTTTCCATACCTAAAAGCATATAGATTCCAAGCTCTTTTTTCCGCCGTTTGATCAGAAAGCGGTTCGCATAAACAATCAGAAAGCCCAGGATAACCGAGATGAATACGGAAACCATCCCTATCATCTCCTGAAGCTCCTCCAGCATGCGGTTTTGTGTGGATGACAATACCAGCATTGCCCGCTGGCTATGGATTGAATTGAATACATAGAACAGGCAGACTCCGAAGGTTAAGGTCAAAAAGTAAATGGTATAATCTTTCATGCTTTTCTTTACATTACTCATTGCAAGCTTAGAGAACATTGCTATTGTCACCTCCAAGCAGCGTTACGACTTCAATGATGCGGTTAAAGAATTCCTTTCTGGAATCCTTCCCGCGCAAAAACTCGTTAAATATTTTACCGTCCTTGATAAAGATAATCCGTTTGCAGTAACTGGCGGTGAAGGCATCGTGGGTAACCATCAATATGGCAGCATTCATTTCCCGGTTAAGAGTATCGAAGCTCTCCAGCAGCATTCGGGAGGATTTGCTGTCCAGGGCGCCGGTCGGCTCATCTGCGAGTATCAGGGAGGGCCTGGTTATGATTGCCCTTGCGCATGCCACTCTTTGTTTCTCTCCGCCGGACATCTGGTAAGGATACTTGTCCAGGACCTCCGAAATCATCAGCTTCTCCGAAACCTCCCTGACACGGCTGTGTATTTCGTTAACGGGACCCTTGATAATGGTTAAGGCGAGCGCAATATTTTCAAAGGCCGTAAGGGTATCTAACAGGTTGAAATCCTGGAAGATAAAGCCGAGCTCTTCCCTTCGGAATTTAGCCAGACTCTTAGAGTTTAATGCGGTAATGTCCTTGCCGTTAATAAAGATATGACCGGAGGTAACGGTGTCGATGGTGGATATACAGTTTAATATGGTGGTCTTCCCGCTTCCGGAAGCCCCCATGATCCCGATATATTCTCCGTTTTCAACCTGAAAGCTGATATCGTTGACTGCTTTCGTTACGTTTCCTTTATTTCCGTAATATTTTTCGATATGCTGCACCTGTAAAATACATTCCATAATTTCCCTCCTGTTCTGAGTGAGCCTACTTGTGCTGTGAAAATGATTGCAAGCGGCTGTATCCCTCCATAGAAATAATTGTAAGTTTATTATGGAAATATTATAATGCTCCGTATGCCCTGCTGCCATAGAACTGTCTTACATGAAACTTACAATAATGTAAGTTTAAGATTGCCGGATATTAAGACTTGTAGAGATCGGAAAGGACCGTTGCAGGAAATATTACCTCCGCCTTTGTACCGCAATTTTTCCCGGAAGATATGCGTATGGATAACCCCAGCCTGTCGCAAAGCTTACGGCACAGATACAGCCCGATCCCGGTTGATTTGGCATATTGCCTGCCGGTTCTGCCGGTAAAGCCTTTCTCAAAGATCATCGGAAGATCCTTTTCTAAGATTCCGATCCCGTTATCTTTAATAAACAGTGAAATACTATTCTCATTTTTTTTAGCGGAGATTTCGATACAGGGATTATCCTGCCTGTATTTCAGAGCATTTGTGACGATCTGGTTCAGGATGAACTCCAGCCACTTTGAATCGGTATATACAACGTGATCCAGATTCTCCATAATCAGCTTTACTCTGTCACGTATAAATGCTTTGGAATTCCTCCTGATGACCTGATTTACAAGCTCTTTAAGCCGGATTTCCCGAATGATGTAATCCTTCTCCACCCCATTGCTTCGGGAATAAAACAAGGCCTGCTCCAGATAGTAATCCACAATATCAAGCTCCTCGGACAGGCTGTCCGTAACCTCGGAAGGATTATTCTCAATAATAAGGCGTGAGGAGGCAATCGGCGTTTTTATCTCATGAATCCAAAGCTCGATATATTCACGGTATTCCTTGGAGGCAACGGAATATTTTGCTATCTCATCATTCATGGCTTTATTTGATGCTTTCAGGCATTCATACAGTATCTGCCCTTCCGTAAAGGAGGGTTCGTCAATTAATTCCGACAGGAGGTACTTCCGGTCCAGATAACGAAGCGCTTTCAAGGCTTGATTGTAATATGCTTTCTTCGGGAAATATTCCAGCAGCAGCGATATGATTACCGATATGCAGTAGATTGTAATCAGAAATGAGACCGCATAAAGATTGATATCAAATATCGGCAGGAACATCCCCGTAAAGAGGATTACCGCCGCATGGATCAACAGATATCCGATTTTATCTTTTAAAAAGGTTAGTATATTCATATAACTACCTGATACCCTTGCCCGCGCCTGGTTTTGATATAATCCGCCGCGCCGATCCCTTCCAGCTTTTTTCGCAGTCTATTGATGTTAACGGTTAACGTATTATCGTCAACAAACTCGTTGGATTGCCAGAGTGCCTCCATTATAGTGTCCCGCGACAGGATAGCACCCTTGTTTTTAATCAGAAGATGCAGTATACGCAGCTCGTTCTTCGTTAACAGGACTTCCTGTCCTCCGCAGGCGGCAAGACTTTTGGACAGATTCAAAGTAATATTATTACAGACGATTTCGTCGTTGATTTCCTGCTGACAGGTACGTTTCAGTATGGCGGAGATATGTGCAAGCAGGATCTGCGTGTTAAAAGGCTTCGTTATATAATCATCCGCACCCAGATTCATGCTCAGGAGTTCGTCCGTCTCGCTGTCCCGGCTGGTTACAATAATGATCGGTATATTTGATTTTGCCCGGATCTCCCTGCACACATAGTAACCGTCGTAAACCGGCAGATTGAGATCCAGCAGGACAAGATGCGGTTTCTGCACCAGGACCTCTCTTGCCGCATTTTGATAGTCTGTGATTTCAACGGTTTCATAATTATATCTTCTTAAGAATTCGCACAGTTCGGTTCTTATTTTATTATTATCTTCTATAATGGCGATCTTCATCATAATCCCTAACCTCCGGACCCTCAGTCCGGTTATTTGCAAACGATGTACTAGAGTTAGAGTAGCTTCTAACAAATATTAGCACAAAATAGAATAAATAACAATCCGTTACTGTTAACACCCCTGCCGAAATGCGCAGGGTGCATAGAGAAGCAAATACCGAATACAAAAAGTGAGATAAACGTGCCAACAGACGGGAATGTATGTGAAAAGGGATGCTTGCATTATGGCATCCCTTTTCATTATGTCATAAGCATTGGCTTATAGTTATCGGGAAAAAAAGACAATGCTATTTTTGTGAGTTCTTCCGGCGTTTCTTTCATATTGTGGGAAAACCACAAAATATAAAAATTATATATGCCGCCAGTATGGAAATACATATTGTATTGTTCTGCAATGTTAATATTTTTTCCAGCCTTGCTCTCTTCAAAAATTCGATTTAGTTCCTCCAATATCAGATAAGCTAAACCATTTTTGTAAATAAGCAAAAGCTCTGTTTTGTGGTTGTAAAAATGCTTGAAAAGAGTATACATATAATTTTCAAAAGAACGAATAGCTAACTTATGGTAATCATTCAAATATATTTGCATAATGTTTGAAAAATAAAATTTGATAATTTCCTCTTTGGAAAAAAAATTACGGTAATAGGTTGAGCGATTTACTCCAGCCTTATCTGTAATTTCATTTATTGAGATATCCGAATAATCCTTTTTTGCCATCAGTATCATTAGGCTTTCGGAAATGTATTCTTTCATCATTTGCGTCGTGATATTTTTTCTTCTCATTATGCAACAGACCCCCATGTTATGTTGCAGATAATGTGTATCTGCCGTTTATACCTTGTAAAACTCTAAGCGCAATGCTACATTGATATTAAGCAACAAATGTCGCTTAATATCAGTGTAGCACAAACTATATTAAAGTCAATGGAGGTAAAAGAAATGACAAAGATTTATACTGATTTGTACCAATTTTCTATCCACATCCCACCTATGCACTTTACAATCCATCAGTATCTGCTACTGTCGGAAGAACCGATACTGATTTCTACAGGTACGGCGCAACAGGCAGAACAGATTTTACCGGCGGTAAAAGAATTATTAAACGGAAAAGAGCTAAAGTATATTTTGGTTTCGCATATGGAATCTGATGAGTGCGGCGGCCTATCAGTTTTCCAAAAAGAATTTCCCGATGTGATTGCGGTTTGCTCAAATCTTAGCGCAAGAGAACTTCCGGGATTCGGTTATAATGGCAGGATAGCGGCGCAAAAACAAGGTGATGTTATTTCGGGTAAAGGATTTTCACTAAGGTTTATTGACTACCCATCCGAAGTTCATTTGCAGGACGGCCTTGCTTTTTATGAGGAAACCCGCAAGATTTTTTTCAGCAGTGATTTAATGTTACGCTTTGGCGATGCTGTCGGAGAAACAATAGAAAATTGCTGGAAAGATGAAGTAAATGCTATTGATTTAGAGCGTATCCCCCATGCTGAAAAACTTCCAATATTACAAAAAAGTTTGCATGAGCTAGACCCCAATTTTATAGCAGTAGGACATGGATTTTGCGTGAAATGCAAATGAGGTCAACAGATATTATTTGACACGCCGATTATTATGTAAACCAATTTAAGGAAGCAGACTGTATCGTAATTGCCGCGCCTTATTGGGACTTTGGTTTTCCCTCAATACTAAAAACCTATATTGAAGCCGTTGGCATACCCGGCATTGTATACAGATATGGACAACTGATACTTTCCTTTGTACAAAGGGAACTGGTAATGGGAATCAAACTGCTGAAATAAGAACGGAAAGGTTTCTGGAAGAAGTTTGCTTCGTTGTTGGTAGAATGCGGAATTTGATTATTTTTTACTTGATTGGCATAATTCATGTGAAACCTCCTTGTAAATAAAAACGATCTATTTCTAATTACAAGGGCCGCTCTCGCTACCTCTGGAAAACAATCAGTAGCGAGAGCGGCCGCACATTTTTGAATTTGTGTCAAGTAATTTCGTAAAAAAAATGGTTAGACCCCTTTTAAGAATCTAACCATGTAGGTTAACTAATTGACATTGGTTCACACCCCTGCCAAAAGCAGCAGTGATGTGAACTGTAACAAAGATTTACCTGTTAATGCTTAAATTCATAAAATTCCTTGAACTATATGAATTTTTATGTTATCATTAATTTAAATTAAATTATTTCAGATTATTCTTAATAAATTAAATATTGGAATGCACACTGAGTCCGTCACCGGAACGGGAGAACCAATTCTTTTGGGGTGAATCACAATTTTGTGTAGGGTTATCTTTTCAACCCGAACCCGTCAGCTAATCTCGTAAGTGTTAGAAGAGAAATTGAAGAATGTACAATTATACTATACTACATAGGAATGTACTTTTCTATTATTGTATTCGATCTAGATTGAGCTACAGAGATTTCTCTGTAGTTTTTTTGCTTTACGAGGAAATTACTCCGTCAGGAGCAAATTCCAATAATGTAAAAAAGCACTCCGTGCAGGATGCGCACGCCGCCTTATTGGAGGTTAGCCGCAAGCGGCGGTGCGAGAGTTTCGTATGTGAAACTCTTTCTTATTTTAACTAATTAATTTATCACCGAGAAGGAGGAACTTATTATGGGAAGAATAGCAGTCGGTTTATTTGGTTTTGGCCGTACCGGTTCGGTCGTTGCACAGGAGATCATTAAAGATACGGAATTTGAACTTCGCTGGGTAATCAGAAAATCCTTAACGAATGAAGGGGCATATGCAAGCCGGCTGCTTGGCTTTCCTCATGAGGAAGGCAGAATATTTTCGATAGAGCACTTGAACTTTGAAAAATTTTATAAGGATAATATGGTAGATATCATAATTGATTTCTCAGATTCCTGCTCGGTAAACGAATACATGCAGGCAGCGGAATACGGCATCCGGATCGTATCCGCAATTTCAAATTATAATGAAAAGGAATTTAATCAGCTGTTAAAGATCAGCAGGGATACCGCAGTTTTGTATTCACCCAATATTACGCTGGGAGTCAATATCCTGATCGAAGCGTCAAAGCTTCTTAAAAAGGTGATTCCGAATGCCGATATCGATATCGTCGAGGAACATTTCAGTAACAAGAAAAGTATATCGGGAACCGCCTTAAAGATTGCCGAAGATCTTGATTTGGATCAGAATGAGCACATCAAATCCATCCGTGTAGGCGGAATCGTAGGTACCCATGAGGTTATATTCGGACTTCCCAGCCAGACAATAAGAATCAAACACGAATCTTTAAGCCGGGCTGCTTTCGGACAAGGTGCCTTATATGCCGCAAAATGGATTATGGGAAAAGAAAGGTGTATCTACAGTATGGAGGAAGCAATCTCCGAGCTTATGGCTTAGCGCTAGGTTAAATGAAAAAGTAAATTCCACTTTCAGAAATATTTATGATTGCCAGAGAAAATATCACTTTCTGCGCAAATGCTAATTCTACAATACTTATTTTATGGGTAAAATATAACTGTAATTGAGTAT
>JAEWSD010000204.1 GCA_023398615.1 Bacillota bacterium | reverse complement strand
CATAAAATCAAACCCTATACTTACAGATACCAGACTTGATAGCAATAATCCAACTATGTAAATTACATTGTTCATGTTTCTCCCCCGTTAATTATTTTGACTAATCTTCTTCTGCAAAAAGGTACGCATCGCCAGCTTAAATTCCGCCGCTCTCTTTTGTGCTAACGGAATAATGTCATTATTCATCATAACTATTTCATCCTTTATGTAATCCTTAATATGATTGATATTTATAATAAAACTTTGATGTGACAATATGAAATCATACGGGTTCACCCTCTTATCAATGGATGACAGGGTTTCATACAAGGTATAATTCCCCTTCTTCGTTACCACCTTGATCTTTCTGTCCTCCCGCTCAAAATAGTAGATGTCCTCAAGAGCTAATTTCAACTGGTTCCTTCCTGCATTAAATTCCATTATGACATGCCTGCTGTCCTGATTCTCTCTCCTGTGTAATATTCTGGATATCACTTCATCAAGCTGCCGGTATATATCAGCTTTATTGATTGGTTTTACCAAATATTCAAACGCATGGACAGACAATGCTTCCCTGGTGTGCCCGCTAAAGCTTGTCAGAAAAATAATTTCTACAATCTTATCCTCCTTCCTTATTTTCTTTGCCGTTTCAATTCCGTTGATCCCAGGCATATAAACATCCAAGAAAATAATGTCATACTTCTGCTCAGCCCTAATAAGACTGTTTCCATCAAAAAACACGTCGCAGAAAAAATTTTCTGTTTTTTCAACCTCATATACGGATACAATGTTCTTAACCTGCTCCGTAATGCCTCGGTCATCATCACAAATAGCTATATTAATCACTGCAAACACCCCCATAATCTACACTTTCTATTATAACTTTAATTTTTGTTAAAACAATACATTATTGGGAAGATTTTCACATTTTGTATGAAAATGTAAATTATTGTTTTTTACCTTAATTATTATAGCCGTTTATCATATTTCTTACCAAATTATTACATAATTATTATTTTTTATATTGTATAAAATCATTTACTTTATTGTATAAATATTGAAAAAACAGATCAAAGAGAGGATAGCGGCCCTGGAACAGCACAGCCAAAATTGAATCCCGGAAGATTTTATAGTATTCCCGCCAATACTGTGTTACAATATCCTATAACGAAAAACGGAGGTCACAAAGGCTGTGAAGATAGTCGGTTGCATAACAGAATATAATCCGTTCCATAACGGCCATCGGTATCATATAGAGGAAGCAAAAAGAATCACCGGGGCGGATATTGCCGTCGCGGTGATGAGCGGAGACTTCGTTCAGAGAGGCGCACCTGCTTTCATAGACAAATACAGCCGTACGGAAATGGCGCTTTCCTGTGGCGCCGACATCGTATTTGAATTGCCGGTATGCTATGCGACGGGCAGCGCCGAATATTTTGCGCTGGGTGCGGTATCCCTGTTGGATAAGCTTGGAATCGTAGATTATTTGTGTTTTGGAAGTGAATGCGGAGAAATTGCAAATCTGAATTCATTAGCGGAGATCCTGACAGAAGAACCCGAAGAATACGGACTGATATTAAATTCACTGCTAAGGGAAGGGAAGACCTATCCTGCCGCCAGGATGGAAGCGGTCAGACACTTCGTTCCGGAGCTGGCGGATTCCGTATTCTCCTCTCCGAATAATATACTGGGGATAGAATATATAAAAGCCCTGAAGCGGCTTGAAAGCCCGATCCGGCCTGTCACCATCCGGCGCAGGGACGCCCATTACCATGCCGAAGAGCTTACTCCGGCAAAGGATGACGCAATCAGTTCCGCTACCTCGATACGGAAAATACTCCGTAACGGATATTCTCTGAAAAATGTAAAACAGCACGTTCCAAAGCCGGCATATGATATCCTTGAAGCCGGATACGGCAAAACCTTTCCGATCTTTGAGGATGATTATTCCCTTTTGTTAAATTATAAACTGATGCAGGAAAGCATGGAATCACTTGCTTCCTATACGGATGTCCGGACAGACATGGCAAACCGGATTTACCGCATGGATAAATCCGGTTTGTCTTTCTCTAAACTGGCGCAGCAGATAAAATCCAGGCAATGGACGTTAACCAGAGTCAACAGAGCCCTGACCCATATCCTGCTGAACCTGACTGCCCGGAATTTCAAGTCATATAACCGGTCCGGCTATGTGCAGTATGCCCGCCTGCTCGGACTTAGGACATCCTGCTCTTCTATCCTCCGACAGATCGACAAGAACAGGATACCTGTAATTACAAAGCTTGCCGACGCCGCAAATGACCTTTCCGAGGAGGGCCTGAATATGCTGAACGAGGATCTGTTTGCGGCACAGCTATATAATCAGGTGGTATTCAGTAAATACGGAACCGTATCAAAGGACGAATTCCGGCAGGGGATCGTACTGTTTTAACGTTCCTTATACAGTCTTTCTAAGCCATCAGCTCTTCCATTTCGTCAAGCAGCTTTCCGAATAAAGCAAGAGCCTGGTTTACGGGCTCTCTTGTACTCATATCCACCCCGGCTTTCTTTAACAGCTCGATCGGATAATCCGAACTGCCGCCGCTTAAAAATTTACCGATATAATTCTCTACCGCCGGCTGCCCTTCTTTCAGAATTCTCCTTGACAATGCGATTGCGGCCGAATAGCCGGTAGCGTACTGGTAAACGTAGAAAGCGGTGTAAAAGTGCGGTATTCTCGCCCATTCCAGGTCAATTTCAGGGTCTATGACGATATCGTTCCCAAAATATTCTACATTCAGGTCATGGTAGATCCGGCACAGGCTTTCTGCGGTCAGTGCTTCTCCTTCCATAGATTTCTGATGTGTGATCATCTCAAATTCGGCAAACATGGTTTGCCGGTAAAGGGTTGACCGGAACTGCTCCAGGAAATAATTGATCAGGTAGGCACGTTCCTTCCTGTCCTTGGTTTTATTCAGCAGATATTCCATCAGCAGGGCCTCATTGCAGGTAGAAGCCACCTCCGCCACAAAAATCTTATATCCGGCATACCGGACAGGCAGTGCCCTGTCCGAATAATAGCTATGGATCGCATGGCCCATTTCATGTGCAAGCGTAAATACATTCCGTAAGTTATCCTGATAGTTTAGCAGTACATACGGATGCGTCCCGTATGCGCCCCAGGAATAGGCGCCGCTTCTCTTGCCTTCATTTTCATAGACATCGATCCATTTTCTTTCAAAGCCTTCCTTCAGAATGGCGCGATACTCCTCACCCAACGGTGCCAGACCTTCATAGACCATTTCCTTTGCTTCCTCATAACCGATTTTGATATCGAGATCCTTTACTACAGATGTAGAAATATCATACATATGCAGCTCCTCCAGTCCCAGCAAACGCTTGCGCAGCGATACATAGCGGTGCATATGGTGCATATTCTCATGAACGGCACGGATCAGATTGGTGTAAACCTCAACCGGTATATTGCTGCCGTCCAGATGCATCTCAAGGGAAGAAGCATATTTTCTTGTCTTTGCCAGAAAGGCTTCCTGCTTAACATTGGCGGTATAGGCTGCTGCCAGGGTATTCCGGAATCTGCCGTACACGGAATACAGGCCCTGGAATGCTTCCTTCCTGACTCTGCGGTCGGCGCTTTCCATAAAGGTGCCGTACCTGCCATGTGTGATTTCAACCGTATCCCCGTGTTCATCCCTGATCTCGGGGAATCTGATATCCGCATTGTTGAACATGGAAAATATGTTCCCGGGGGCCTCCGCCATCTCACCCGTATTTGCAATCAATTCCTCCATTTCGGCCGATAGAACATGTGGCTTATGCCTCAGGATTTCTCTTATCGCAAATTCATACATTTTCAGTCCTTCATTTGAATCGATGAAATGGTTTAACACCGTCTCCGGAACCGATAGGATTTCCGGTATCACAAAGGATAACGCACTGCCCATCTCAACCGACAGGGTACCCGCCTGGTCGGAAAAGCCCTGATAGGTGCTTGCTGAGGTATCCTCATGGTATTTCTGATTTGCATAGACATATACCTGCTCAAACCGGTAGGATAATTCATCCTCCAGCTTGCAGAATTCAAGTAATGTCTCCGGCGATTCCGACAACCGGTTCTGATAATCCGATACCCTTGCTATCAGCTGCTTCGTAAGCGCATACTCCTTCTTCCAAGCTTCATCATTTTCAAACAGATCCCCGATTGCCCATTTGAACCTGTCATCAATCTCATTTCTTTTCATTTGGCTGCTCTTGCCCATACCGTTACCTCTTTTCTGAAACCTGTTTTTACCAATAGACTGGTACTATTATATCATGAACATAAAGCTTGTTCATGATCTTGTTGCTCCAATCGGAATTCACAAGCAAGCTTGTAATTCCTCCTCATTATATCATATTTTAAGCAAAATCAAAGAATTCATTCGCTTAAGATAATGATGTCCAAATTTAGTTGCATATATGGGACATTACATAAATAGACTATACTAATCATTTACCGGAGAATCCCGTATGGAAAAGAACTCTGCAACTGCGGCAAGAAATTCAAACAGAAAGCTAATGATAAAATTCCTTATTGTCCTATTCCTTATACTGATACTGATTTTTCCCGATTCCTCCTATAACGGTGCCAAGAACGGACTTCTCTTGTGGTTTAATTCCGTTCTGCCGACCCTGCTGCCGTTTATCATCCTCTCCAATCTGATCATACGTCTTCAGATTACCAGGCCGTTAAGCAAACTGCTTTATCCGCTCTTCCATTTCCTGTTCCGTGTGAGCAGAGGAGGCTGTTACCCTGTGCTTATGGGCTTTCTGTCCGGAATTCCGGTAGGCGCCAAATCTACCGCCGATTTAGTCCGCAACGGCAGCATAAAACAGGAAGAGGGACAGTTCCTGCTTGGCTTTTGTAATAATGCAAGCCCCATGTTCATCATGAGCTTTGTGGCAATCACGCAGCTAAAGCAAATCAACCTGCGCACCGTACTTCTTTCTATCATTTATCTTTCTGCGGTGTTGGCTTCCCTGCTCTATTTCAGAGTTCTGGCAAGACGGCACGGAAACAGGCCGCAGGCTGTTTCTGCGGCACAATATGACGATTTCCTGACCGGACCGGGCACAAAACTCGATTTTGCCCTGCTTGACGCTGCAATTATGGACGGTTTTGAGGTAATTACAAAAGTCGGAGGGTATATCATTATGTTCTCGATACCTGCCGAGATCATCATCAGCTTAAACAGCCGCGGCAGCCTGTTCAGCCTTTTATGTATCGGCTTTCTGGAGATAACGACCGGCATCAGCCAGGTCGGTAATTCCAGGCTGGACATTAATACAAAAATAGCCCTGATTACCATGATTACGGCTTTCGGCGGACTGTCCGGACTGGCGCAGACCAACAGTGTAATCGGTAATTCAGGACTATCTATCATAACCTATCTTAAGGTCAAGCTCTTACATATGCTCATTGCCTTTCTGATGGCCATTCTATATGTAACATATTTATATTAATTATATATTAATCGATATCCTCTAAAAAGGTATTCTCATCAAAATCAAAGCCATCATCCGGATAGTCTTCCTCTCCGGCCTTTTCATCAGCAGGATTTCCTTTCCCGGAATCCTGTTGATCCAGCAGTTCCTTTTTATTATTTATTACAATATCAAGATTTCCTCTAATGGCATTTAAAAGGTTCTCATATTTTGCTTTTGTGCTGTCGTAAGCATTTGCCAGTATGTTCTCCAGGTCGGATAGCATCTCTTCCGTATAAACGAAAGCTCCGGTACGGATCTGATCGGCATCCCTGTTTGCATCAGTGAGAATTCTTTCCGCGTCGGCGGAAGCCTTGCTGACCATTTCATTTGCCTGATCATAAGCTAATTGCATGATCTCATGCTCATTCACAAGGGAGCGTGCCTTCTCACCAGCTTCGGCAATGATTACCGCCGCCTTCTCCTCCGCATCGGCAATGATTGCATCCCTGTTGGCAATAATCTTCTGATACCTCTTGATTTCATCCGGCGTACGCAGTCTCAGCTCATCCAATAAATCATACAATTCATCCTTAGGTACGATGACCTTCGTTGTTGACAGAGGTTGCATCCTGCAGCTTTCCACGAATTCATAAATATCTTCAATTAACTGCTCTATTCTACTGGCGCCCATGTTAAACTCTCCTTGTTATGTTGTATTTATTGTAAACAGACTGCGTAACACATGCAGGTACAAACTGTTCTATACATCCGCCGTATCTTGCGATTTCACGAACCGTACTTGAACTCAAATATGCATACTCTACGCTGGTTGTAAGAAACACAGTGTCTACGCTGGGGTTTAACTTATGGTTCGTCTGGGCCAACTGCAATTCATATTCGAAATCTGTGATAGCACGCAAACCTCTGACGATAACGTCCGCCTCTTTCTTAGCCGCAAAGTCAACCAGTAAACCCTGATATGCCTCTATCGTCACGTTGGGTATATCAATAGTTACTTTCTTTAATAATCCTACTCGTTCGTCAATCGTAAACAACGGAACCTTCGTACTGTTTATCAATACTCCGATTATCAGCCTGTCAACTAATTTCGAAGCGCGTTTTATGATGTCTAAATGACCCAAAGTTACCGGGTCAAAGCTGCCTGGGTAAATACCTGTTCTCATCTTAAACTCCCGTTATTTAATTCAATAAACACATGCTTATTGGTCTTATATTCTTTCTGCTTTATTATCCGAAACTTAGTATCATCCAAATAATCAAAGGATGTCGTCGAAGACGCTTCTACAATAATCATGGTATTACAGTATATGATGTTAGAGTTTTGCAACACCTCTAACACCGTTTTCTCCAGCTGTTGATTATAGGGCGGATCCATGAATACCACATCAAAAACCTTTCCTTGCAGCTCCAGAGCCTTTACAGAAGATACTGCGTCCTGTATCATAATCTGTGCCGATGAATCCAATCTTGTATTCTTCAGGTTTGTTTTGATGCATTCTGCCACTGTTCGGTTATTTTCAACAAAAACTGCCGACTTTGCTCCGCGGCTCAGCGCTTCAATGCCAATCGCACCGCTTCCGCTGAACAGATCCAGAAAATCACAATCAGCAAGTCTCGAATTTATTATGTTAAATAAAGTTTCCTTGATTCTATCCGTAGTGGGTCTGGTTTCCAAGCCATCGATCGTTTTTAACAGTATTCTTCTTGCTTTACCGGCAATTACTCTCATACTGATACCCCATAAAAAAATTCATAATATTATTGTATAATAATAAATAGTTTTGTCAACTCATTTTTCTTGGAATAGAGCATTATTACTAATTATTATCTATTAATTTTACTCTATAATTTAACATAATTCAACATGTTGTTTTAAATTACTTTTTTGAGTCCCACTTCATCATTTTTGCATTCCAATGCTTTTGCCATTCGCACTCAGTAAGAATAGTACTAAATACAGGTTCTAAAAAGCATTGCAGTACCCTCATTACTTCTCCAAAATCCAGTAAATCATTTTTGATAGTTCTGAGGAAGTAGCTCCACTTGGTTTGCATATCCAAGTCATTTTTCAATGTCATCACACGGGAAAAACTGTCTACTTCATACGGTGTTCCACGATTTTGAAGCGTTTCGTACATTGCGGTCTGAATTTTAAGACCATCAAAATCAAACGTCTGGGCCAAATAATATATATCATAAAAATCCTTCATGCGGCCTGTCAATTCATATCTTTGCAATATCGCATCGAACTTTTCCGCAATTGTACTTTCTAAGGAATAAGTCGTGATCTTTGGAACCTCAAAATTCGGAAGCTGTGTATTGATACGTCGAAACTCCGATTTTGGAACAATCACATCGCCCACACCAATATCAACGTTAAAAGGCACTCGAACGTTCTTGATTTTTCCAATGATCTGTGCACTGATGCCGTTATATTTACGCTGAGGCGATATTTTTTCAAAACTATTCGAAGTCATTGTAATATAATCATTTCCTGTAGGAATTGCGAGAATCCGCTGAATCATTTCCTCTACATCCTGAAGCGTATTAGATTGTCTGAGCAAAAGAAAATCTATATCAATCGTTACTCGGCTTTCAAAATTTGTCAGCATATAAATGAACAATCCTCCCTTAAGAACAAGATTGTCCACATAGTCCGACTTGGACAGCTTTCGAAGGAACTCTTCCTGAAAAAATAGCTGCAGGCATTGCTGATAAGTAATGCCTTTTTCTTTTGCACGGTTTTTCAGTTTTGCGAGAATAGATGCACCCGTATCAGACATTATAGCCACACTCCTATCAAATCTTTCACTTTTCTCGTTACATGCAGCTCCTTGGCATACTGCATAAGATTCGGAATATATTTAGTTGAATCATTGATATATCCCTGAATTGCTTTATTAAAAATCTCTTTATCCATCTTGTTGATGAGTTTCAGACAATCACAAATCGTGCGTTCCTTATCGTATATCTGAATGGAAACACCGTCAATATCGCCTGTTACCACACCAAGCATCAAAATATGCCTTTGTACATAGTGAGGCTTTACAAATGGATAATCTATGTGAAAACGGGACTTTTTGCAGTTCCTGTCTACAGCGAGGTTCCATTCTCCCGGCGTTCTGTCTGAATAGCCATAGTAGAATAGAGCATTCTCCAGACAGATAACGGTATCCGGGAAAAGTTTGCTGATCAGCGCAGCTTCGCTCAGATTATCGGCATCCACAAAATAATAATATCCGCGTTTCAGCTTTTCAATAGTACCGTTATTTAAAAGTTTCTGAATATCTGCATAATAGAGCTTTGATTGCCGAAGCTCAGCAGTAGTCATTATACCATTATGTGCGGAAAAAAGCGTATGGATCTCTTTATAGGACATCATTCTCTTACCTCTACTAAAGCAAATATAATCAATTCAAACTGCGGACCTTTTAGTATAATCATATCATTCAGTCACGACTGCGTCAATATGAAATTAATTGTGTCCATGCAAAGAATTACATATTTTTTATAAATATTGTTAATACTTTACATATTATGGAACACATGCTATAATATAAACATATTAATCCTATTAAAATACTAGTAATACTTAATATCTCTTTCAAACATAATTATGAAAGTGGGTGATTCCATTGGAAATTAGAAAGAATTTTAAAATTGTTAAAGCGAAAGGTGATGTTTATGAAAAGAATTAGATTGTCTTCTCTTTTGTACGTTATATTGGGTGTAATATGTGTCATATATAATTTTTATTTTATTAAAAACATCTATTACAGTCCAAATCTAGAATATTATTCTTTATATTATAACATTTACTGTTTAGTTGCAATTCCACTTTTATTTTTTTCTATTGCAGGATTTGTTACAGTAGTAATAAGGGATATTTTTTCAATAACAATAAGTAAGTCAAAAAAGAGAGTCTTTAAGTTTATTTCTATTATTTTAATTTTAATATACGCAGGATTTTTAATATTTACATTTATATCAAAAGAAATATTAAATATAAATATTATAAGCATATATAATATATTGTTTATAATCTTTGGCCTAATATTTTCTTTGGGAGCACATAAAGATTAAGAAAGTTTAAAAGTAAATATTTATTTCATATGCTAAAATACAAAAATTAAGTAAAGGAGAGTAAAAAGTATGAAGAAAAGAAAATTAAGTACTCTAATAATAATGGCAACGATATTCTCATTGCTATTTTTAAGTAATGTTAGTAAAGCTTCTGTGGTAAATGCAGAAAATGACGCTGCTAACGTAAAAATAAAAATAACAAACCCTGTAACTGATGAAGTTTGGATCACAACATTGCCTGCTGAAAGCTTAAGTACTAATCGTAAAAGTGACGGTTTTACACTCTCAAATGTAAATAAAGAAGAACTTTCCGAGACAACTTTTGCAAATATTAATCTTACAAAAGCAATAGAAGATACATTAACACCTGAAGAACGTGCATATGTAAGTGCGTATAACGAAACCTTGACAAAATCCGGATCGCAAACGAGCGATATTACAATAACAGCGTCAATAAAATATATAAGTAATGCTGCAAATAATACAATTGCTCTTTTACAAGTATTCGGCAATTATGGAGTAAACGGAATATATTATCCAACAAATAGAAAAGTATATTGGGCAAATACCAATCATAATGCTGGTGGACAGGCGACACCAACTACAAATTCATGGTCATATACTACAGATTCAACTCCATATGGATATAATAGCTGGCTTGGACCATATGTACTATCAGAATGCGATATTGCAATTACCGGTATGGGTGGAACAAGGCATATTGAAATATTAGTGACAATATAGAAAATTTTATAACACAGCTTATTCATAATAAAAAGACCGCCATCTTCTGTTGAGAAAATGGCGGTCTTCTTAATAAATCTTTATTTATTCATCTGTGTGCTTGATGGATGGCACTTCATTATCGAGCCAGCCTTCATTTTCGTATTTTTCTTATTATATTATTCCTATTTATAGACTTGAACCGGACATTTTCTTTTCCTGTTCCGCTATCATTTTCTTAACCATCATACCGCCGACACTGCCGTTCTGATACGAAGTTAAGTCCCCGTTATAACCCTGTTTCAACGGTACACCGATTTCTCCTGCTACCTCGTATTTGAATCGATTCATTGCTTCCTTTGCCTCGGGTACTTCTACTCTGTTTCTGCTTGCCATAATAAACTCCTCCATTTTCTTATTCCGAACCAACTATCCGGTTCAAAATAATTCTGTGTTGTTGTTTGTTACGCTATTATTATGTGCGGTAATAATGATAATAAACAGGTAATTTATTGAAAATTATATATATATTAGAGTTTCTATATAGTTCTAAATTTTTATTTTGATAATTAAAACTTTTCACTTATAACTATTTCCGGCATAATCCTGCCCGATCATCCTTTCGGCTCCACATGTATAATATAGGTCTCATAATCCTTTTCCGCGCTGGCAGGACTGCTGAATACCACATCACCCAGGTTTTTAAGCAATTTCGTATTAACATCCGTATATTTTTCATATTCCAGCTTTCCGACGCAGATATATTCTACCCGGTACCGGTCAATCAGCTTCAATACCTGTTCCCTGTCCGCCGACGTATAGATCGTCTCAATATCCGCGGCCCTGCCGTCAACGACCTCGTGACTGCCCCGCCACAGCCATTCATGGACATACCAGCCTGCAACCGTCGGCAAACCTGTCATAACGGAGATACGTTCGTAGTCCGTATAGCTCTCACCGTTTGCTTCCAGAATTACCGGAGTGCCTTGTATATTATTGTTTAACCATTCTACCGCCAGATAATCGTCCGGCATGACGGTCTGCATGAAAGCAGCGGCATCCAGGCCTTTATAGTTATGGCTGTTGAAGATGTTGCCGTACCAGGCCGCCACCGCTACCTTGGTATACCATAGGCTGCTTAAGAAGAACAGTAACGTGATACCGGCAAATATCTTCCTCCGGTACCCCCTTCTGCCCTTTAAGAATTTTACAAAGATGTAGCCGCTTGCGATGCCAAACATAATAAATGCCTGATAGGTAAGCTTAAACATGGTGTTGGCCCTTTTGTAATCCCCGGAGTAGATATCCTTGACATAGATCACCTCAGGAATCAGTACTAAACCGATTGCACATAAACCGATCGTCAGGACAAACAGGTCGGTAATGGAGAGATCATACAGGAACCCTCGCAGTCTTCCCACCGGTTTCTCTGTTTTTAACCCTTCCGGTACTCGGTTCGTGCCTTCTCTGCGCCTTACCCGGTAAGCAAGTATCCGTTCCATGAAGAAGCCGGTAATGACGGTAACCGGCAGTCCCCACAGGATAACCAGCTGGTAAAACGGGGTATGGTCGACGGCAAGATAAACCTCCGTCGAAATCTGATCAAAGTTCAAAGTAAACGGCAATGCGGTAAGCTTTGCGACAGCCATCACCACAATCCCCTGAAGCGTCGTGATCCAGATCGTCCGAATTTCGAAGCGGTAAACAATCGCATTGCAGAATAAGATAACCGCTCCGGCTACCACATAATAGATCGGAAAATCCCAGAAATTCGTGGTATGGAATAATCCGATGAGAAAACCTGACATTATAATGTACGGATTATACAGCTCTTTCACAAGCAGCGCATCCGTAAGCTTAAACCGGCGGTTCGAAGCTATCAGTTCCCTGCGGTATTGCAGCCAGGCATAAAGTATCGCAAGAAGTGTGATAACAAACATGATATTGATGACGTGCGCATGCAGATCCCCTAGTACAAATGAGTACGCGGGAAACTCATGAATCGTCTTATCCGCGGTATCCGGATTGTAACCGATATACCTGGTCGAATCAGGAAACCAATACTTGTCCTTTTCGGTATAGGTACCAATAAACTTTTTTATACCGGGTATTATCCAGTAGAACAGTGAAAAATGCATATTTCCTGCCAGAGATACCCCGGCACCGGAAAGGATTCCGGCAAAAAGCGGAGCTTTCCTTCCTGGCATGCCCTGATACTCATAATGGTTCTTTGTAATATTATATACCAGGGAGCAGGGTAACACGAAGGTAAAGGCCGCCAGTGTCATCAGCATCAGGTTATAGCCGGCATTAACCGGTACAAAGGACAGCTTTGTCATATACGTAGCTATAAACTGTCCGACATAATAATAATTGATCGTATGTCCGGCAAACCACAGGTCCTGCGGGGGCATATAATCCGCCCGCATCATGGAAGTCATGAAGCCGTAATCCATGAATTTCTCCGTTCCGTAGGCTTCCGGTTTAAAGCCTCTGATATAGGTCCATATCAGGAAGATCGCAAAGAAAACCAGCTCCTCCGTAACGATCGCATTTATTTTTCTCCTGTTAAATATGGAAAGCCTGTCTTCCCCGGAGCTTTTGCCGAACAGGATAAGATTTGCAGCAAAACAAAACAGTACGATGATTACACAGGAAGCTCCCGAGAATTTCATGAGCCTTAATGAGGACAAAAGCCACATCAGATAACCGCTTAAAGCTATCCCGATTACCTTCGAGAACAGAAAGCCATTATCATGGGAACGTGAGAACAGCTTATGGGCAAACGGAAGGAATATCACACCAAGCACGAATAATACCAGCCACCAATGCATAAAGGGAAGGAAGTCCTTCCTTAAGCAAAGCCTGGCGGATATTACCAATACAACCGCAATGATAATCTGAATGATAAAACGTACCCTGTTTCTCATGACATACTCCTGCTTCCGGTCAACAGGTTTCCCGGCGGACGGCGCATCAGCCGATATACCGGTTGATGGCGGAAAAATCCTTCAGGGCCTGTTTCCCTATCTTAACTATTTTTTTCATATTAATCGAATTGACTCCGCCCTGCCTCGGCCGGAAGGTAATCGGCAGATATCTCACCGGCAGTTTTTTCTTTGCATAGATTACGGAAACTATCACATTCGATAAATTATAATCCTTTGGTATCAGTTTAATATTCTCTTTCAGCACTCCCGCCCGCATTAACCGGAAAGGCGTGTTGGCATCGGTTATGCTTACATGGAACAGAAGTCTCAGGACGAATTTTAAGGTTTTCGTTACAATAATTCTTGAGAAGCCGTCCTGCCGCCCTTTCCGGTGGCCGATAATCATAGCGTATTCCTCCCGCAGCTCCCAGAACCTCCAGAATTCCTCCGGCATTGTCTGTCCGTCGGAGTCGGTCTGGAATATGAAATCGGCACCCTGCTTAATCGCATAATCGTATCCGTACAAAACGGTGGCGCCATGCCCGCCGTTCGGCTTTGTTAAAGGTTCGAAGGCCGGTCTTGCTCCGGCTGCCGCCTTCATTCTGGAATAGGTGGAATCCCTGCTCCCGTCGTCGATAATAACCAGTCTGCTGCCGCCGCCGAGCCTCTCAACAACGGGATACCAGTCATTTATGACCGTATCGATCGTTTCCTCTTCATTATAGGCGGGAATCACAATATAAAGCTTATCCATTGAGTTCTCCTTTAAATATATCAAGCGCACGTCTCACGGCGGCATCCATGTTATAATAACGGTATTCCGCCAGCCGGCCAAGGAATATCACATTTTTCTCTTTCTCCATCTCCTTTTTATACAGGGCGAACTGTTCCTTGTACTCCCTGGTAGGGAACGGATAGTAGGGTTCCCCCTCCGCGGTAGGATATTCCTTTAATATGGTTGTCATCCTGTGTTCCTGCCCCGTCAGTTTCTTGAATTCCGTTATCCGGGTAAAATCATAGTCATTCGGATAGTTAACCACCGGTGCTGCCTGGTATTCCTCCCTGCGATACGTTTCAAAAACGAAATCAATACTGCGGTATGCCAGCCTGCCGTGCTTATAGTTATAGAAATAATCCGCCGGGCCGGTATAGATCAGCTTTTTATATTGAATTCTGTCAATTACCTCTTTATAATCCGTATTAAGCAGTATCTTAATATTTTTATTGGCAATCATCTTTTCACACAGTTTCGTGTAACCGTACTTCGGCATTCCCTGATACCGGTCATTAAAATATCTGGTATCCCTGTTCAGCCTTATCGGTATCCTGGATATGACCGAGGTGTCCAGCTCGGCAGGATCGATACCCCACTGCTTTCTGGTATAATTCTCGAAGATCTTCTCATACAGGTCTTTTCCCACCTTGCTGAGGGCAACATCCCGGCTCGTTTTTATCTCCGGAATTACTTCCGACCTGCTCTTAAGGAAAGCCTCCACCTCATCACAGGATAGATTCAGGTTATACAGCTTATTTACCGTCTCAACCGTAATCGGCATAGGAATCAGGTTACCGTCCACATAAGTCAGCACCCTGTGCCAGAAATCGTTCCAGGGAGTAAACCTGCTCAGATAACGGTATACCTCCCCGTCATTGGTATGGAAGATATGAGGCCCGTAATTATGGATCAGGATTCCTTCCTCATTATAAGAGTCATAGACATTCCCGCCGATATGGCTTCTTTTTTCAATAACCAGTACTCTTTCATCCAGCTCATTTGCAATTCTTTCCGCTACCGTAAGGCCGGCAAGACCCGCTCCCGCCACGACATATTTATAATCCATAATTCCGTAAACCTCCTTGTTTTCTCCATTATTTATTTTTCTTTCCGCGTATCATATACGGAAGCGGCCCATTCGCCTTCCCCGTCACGATATACACAGGAATAAGTATTCTTAATATTATCTTCATCCAGCTTATAAGCTTCGCTGCTGCGGTTATCATTGTCCACGATAATATAACGTATATGGTTCTTTTTTACCAGTGCCTTAAGCTCCCCGGCGGAATCCGTTTCGTACATCAGCTTCACCTGGACATCCCTGGCAGCCGTATCGTAACCGGCCGACCATGCATAATAGGTCCAGCCCTGGTAAAGCATGGCACCGCCCAGCACCACCCGGTTCAGTGCATAATTGGAGGTCAGGAAGATGTCTCTGGAATCTGAATTATCCTGTATCCATTCCGTTAATTTGTCATTCAGATCAAGCACGACTGCCGAAGAACTCTGATTCCTGTGCAGGACAGTTAAATAATCATAGAATCCGGTTGCCGTTAACGCAATAACAATTACCGTACCTCCAATTTTTACCCAGATATCATGCTTTATAAACAAACGGATTAAAAAATCTGCGGCAAATATTCCAAGAAACATGACCGCGATCATGATATATTTATGATTTACCGTAACATCGGCCGTTAAGGATAAGGAAAAGGCCAGTACAAGCGGCGCGCTGAATGCAAGCATCAGATAGCGCTTCACACCGTTTGCAGCCAGGAAGGCCGCAAATAATACAACCGGCAGGATTCCCAGAAGCCGTTTAAGATAATCGGCTACCCCGAACAAGGTCGGATTCTCGGCAATGAAACCGAAATAAAGCTTTGCGGTGACAGCCGAACCGCGGATAAAAAATTTTGCCTGTAATACGGACAGGATAACGGCTATTACCGCTATAATTAAAAATTCCAGCCTGCGTTCCGAGCATATCGCCAGGATAAATAAAACCGACAGGGCGGCAATCAGGGCGGCTCCGTTCCAGAAAGCAATGGCTCCCAGAAACAGGCCCGTCATAACCGGGGTCCGCCAATCCTTTACCCGCCAGCCGTCCTTCGTCAGAAACAACGAGCGAAATGACAGTTTACTGACCTCAGCCCTTTCAAACACCGCATACAGGTGCGGAAGGAACAGCATGATTGCCAGCAGGATAACCGACAGGGAGAAAGCAAGATGACGCTGGTTGCAGTATACGTTAAGATTCCACAGTCCCCACTCCTCATGCGTGGTGTAACCGATGAATTCCGTATTTTCCGATAATGCCCGCAGAATATTCGTCCCCTTCGGAAGCTCCGACAGATAGGTAAAGAGGCTTTCCGAGCTGCGGAATGCAAAAAACAGGCAGGCCAGATATCCCGCCGCCCTCTTCCCGGTGATCTTTGCCGCCATTACAAACAGCAGAAGAAAGGCGGAAATAAGGCTTAGTATGCTGGGAAGGTTAAACGCATAGTCCAGCCGTAATCCAAGGAACTCCAGGTTTCCCGCCAGGAACTGGAACATGAAATGGTACTTGATATCTTCTCCGGCAAAGAAAGGATACTGTGTCGGGAAATTATTTCCCTTTGAGAAGGAACGTATCATTCCCAAGTGGGGAGAGAAATCACTATATACCGACGGCCCGACGTACAGGTTACTGCCGCTTACGAAAAAGGTGGCCCACATCAGGGAAGCGGCAAGCAAGGTAACGGTAAGAAGAAAGAGTATATTGTCCCACGGTACCGTGCCGTTTTCCTTCTCCTCACGCAATACCGCCCTTTTCTTATATAAAAAAACGGACGACAGAAGCAGGGCAAGCGGCATGACGATCAGGTTGGCATACTTTAAGGGAGCTTCATTGCCGCGGAAAAAATAAGCCGCAAAATAGGTCAGCCAGGTCACCGCCAGCGTGCCGGTCAGGAACCATGCCGGAAGCATAACAAAATACGGGGTTATTGCCAGCGGACTCCCGTCATATGCCCTCAAAGCAAGACGTTTCAGATCGGGAAAGGCAGCCGTACATATTGCGCAGCCGGCAAGAAAGCAAACAATTATGTAGATCATTCCTGGCATTGCTCTTCCCCTTTCTTAATACATTGTGATATCAGATATCTCGGTCTGGCTTTTACCTCATGATAGATCTTTGTCAGATAGATTCCTATGATTCCAAGGCTTATCATAATGCAACTTCCGATCAGCAGCTGCAGAAGTATTACGGTAGTAAATCCGTCCAGGGCTTTGCCCGAAAGCTTCATATACAGGGTCTGGATGCCAAGTCCGACGGATACGACAAAAAGCACCGTTCCCAGTATTGTGATAAAATGCAGCGGCACCGTGGTAAATGACGTGATCGCATTCACCGCCAGTTTGAACAGACGGATGAGCGACCATTTGCTGTCGCCGTCCACCCGGTCGTGTACGTTGAATCCGATCTGCTTTCTGGAAAAACCTACCCATGCGGACATGCCACGAAAAAAAGTAGTCTTCTCTGGCATCTGTTTCCATGCTTCAACTACTTTTCGATCAAGGATTTTATAATCGGATGCATTGCTTAAATCAATATTAGAGGTTTTATAAATGAATTGATAGAACGTATTTGCACAGAGCTTGTAAAGATATTTTTCCTTTCCCCTTGTATTCTTAATACCTTCCACAACGTCATAGCCCTCTTCTCTCCAGATACGGACCATTTCCGGAAGCAGTTCCGGCGGATGCTGGAGATCGGAATCCATTACCGCTACCATGTCACCTTGTGCATATTCAAGCCCGGCACACAAGGCAGATTCCTTACCGAAATTCCGGCTGAAACGGATCGCATTCACGTTCCCTAAGGCTTCCGCAAGCTGTTTCAGCTGCTCCCAGGTATTATCCCTGGAACCGTCATCCACCAGGACAAATTCATGCTTTATCTGATGCCGGTTTAAAACATCGTCTATCATGCGAATGGAATTTTGTATATGACTTCCCTCCTGGTAAACAGGTATCACTACGGATAAGACTGCCTGTTCCGGCCGGCCGTTCTGATTCTCCATTACCGTATTTCCTTCCTGAATGGTATCGTCTTGCTCTTACTTATCATTTACAATATATTTACGGTGTCCACCGTCAGGATCTCCGTAAGCTGTTCCTTCGTCGGTTTTTCATAAGCAACAACACGGTTTGCCTGATTCACTACCATTTTCTCAAAGATATTGCGTATTCCTCTGGCATTTCCGAATTCCCTGCTTTTCTCCTCACTCATTCCATGCGGTGAACTGCCGTAAATCCCGGACAGTTTGCCTTTAAGCGCTCTCATGGCTTTCTTCTCTATGGTATAACCGGCCTTTCCGGCCATAGAATCCAATATTAACAGTAATTCCTTCTCCGTATAATCCGGAAAATCAATAAATTTATTAAATCTTGATATCAGGCCGGTATTCGATTTCAGAAACCGCTGCATCTCATCCCGGTAGCCTGCCACAATAATGACAAGGTTATCCCTGTTATCTTCCATTATTTTTACCAGAGTATCGATGGCCTCCGCGCCAAAATCATTGTTGCCCGCATTATTCGCCAGCGAATACGCTTCGTCAATAAACAGGATTCCGCCGATCGCGCTTTCCGCGACCTCCTTCACTTTCAGGGCGGTCTGTCCTACGTAACCCGCAACAAGGCCGGACCTGTCCGTCTCTACCAGATTGCCTTCCGTCAATATTCCCAATTCCTTATATATCTGAGCCACCAGCCTGGCCACCGTCGTCTTGCCGGTACCCGGATTGCCCGTATATACCATATGGTAGGAGAAATCCATCGCAGGCATATTATATTCTTCACGCAGTTTGCGTACTTTAATCATATTAATGAGTGAATTTATCTCTGTCTTAACGGAATCCAGTCCTATCAGTCCGTTTAACTCCTCAAGAAGGGCTTCCAGCCTGCCGCCCCCGTCTTGTTCATCCTGTAATCCCGTTTCTGCATCCGCCGTATCTTCCTGCTGTTGCCTCCCGGAGTCGTCTGCTTCCGTATCCGCCCTTTTTCCTCTATCCTTATATAAGAAAAATTTATCCTTGCTGCGTTCAAAATCACCTTCCGAGGTCAGACTTGCAGCCGCAGGCAATTCGCTGTTTAAATCCAATACATCACTGCTTATCTTACGGAATACGTATCTCTCATCAATGGTGTAGTTAAGCTTACAGCAGGTTTTAAAGAAAGCGCCGACCTGCTTATAATAGCCCAGAATAAACCCGGTCAGTTTTACATTCTTGGAATCGTTCAGGTAAGCCATTGCCAGAAGAATATTGAGCAAGGCGTCAAAGAACATACCGGCAATGCTGGATGAATGCTCGATATCCCTGAGACTGCACAGCTGCAGCAATATGGGCGGCGCCTTTAATACCTTCTGCGCCTGGGAAACTAATTCCTCCTGCAATACCTCTTCGTTCATTCCTATCATATTGTGAAGGGGTATTTCGGTGATGTATCTGCGTTCTTCCGTATGAAAGCAGTTACAGGCATCCGCCAGCTCGATAAGCACCGACTGAATATACAGGTCAAGCATATCAAATATGGTATGCTTCAATATGCTCTCCGGCTTTTCCCAATACCCTTCCTGCAATAAGACGTCACAATAGCCGGATAAGGCTCTGTAATTATCCTTACCAATCTGAAAAAGTTTGTTTTTTGAATAACCCTGGCTCATTATGACACATCCAAGTATAATATTTAGGTTATTAACCGGGAAAACCTATAAACCTGAAATGTTACTTTTCTTTTTTGACGTTGCATAAAATTTATTACTACAATTAATCAACAATAATTATACTATAATTTTCCGGAAATGGAAAGTCAAAATGTTTTATAAAGTCCCCAAATCAAAATGCCGAATTCTTTCCGCCAGAGCAGGATTACTGTTCAGGATTTCGTCTAATTCCGAAGTGCTGACGGATTTCGCCGCCGCATTTGCCTTCATCAGCACCGCGGCATCCGTGTAGATATCCCCTATTTTGAATTCCATAATGCCGCTTTGCCTGATTCCAAACATATCCCCCGGCCCTCTCAGCTTTAAGTCTTCTCCTGCTATGTAAAAACCGTCATTGGACTGATTCAGGATTTCCAGGCGCTTCTTCGTCTCCTTGCTTTCGGAACCGCTTACCAGAATACAGTAAGACTGATGTTCCCCTCTACCCACCCGGCCGCGCAGCTGGTGCAGCTGTGCAAGTCCGAACCGTTCCGCATTCTCAATCATCATAACGGTTGCATTCGGTACGTTAACTCCTACTTCTACTACAGTAGTAGAAACCAATACCTGTATGTCACCGCCGGAAAACCGTTCCATGATATCATTCTTTTCCTTTGCCTTCATCTGCCCGTGAAGGTATTCCACATTAATGGATACGGGCAAGGCTTCCTTCAGCCTTTCCGTGTATTCGATCACATTTTCTGCTTCAATCGCTTCACTTTCCTCAACCATTGGGCAGATGACATAAGTCTGCCTTCCTTCCGAAACCTGTTTTGCAATGAACTGGTAGGCCTTCGACCGATAACCGGTGTCCACCACACAATTTTTAACCTTCAGCCGGTTTGCCGGCAGCTCATCAATCACCGAAATATCCAAATCTCCATAAAGAATAATAGCCAGGGTTCTGGGTATCGGTGTCGCGCTCATGACTAGCACATGAGGATGGATTCCCTTTTCCGAAAGGGATTCCCTCTGCCTAACCCCGAACCGGTGCTGCTCGTCCGTAATGGCAAGCGCAAGCCTTGCGTATTCCACCTTTTCCTGAATCAGTGCATGCGTTCCGATAATGATATCGGCTTCCTGGGAGCTTATGCTTTCGTATGCTTTTTTCTTTTCAGAGGAAGTCATTGACCCGACAAGCAGAATAACACGGATTCCAAAGCCTTCAAACAGCTTGCCTAGATACTCGAAATGCTGCTTTGCAAGTACCTCGGTCGGCACCATCAGACTGCCCTGGTAGCCGTTTAAGGCTATAAGAAACAAGGCTAACGCCGCCAGAATCGTTTTTCCCGAGCCTACGTCACCCTGTATCAGGCGGTTCATCGTTTTTTGTCCGGTAAGATCACCTTTGATTTCCTTCCAGACCCTTAACTGTGCTTTCGTTAAGCGGTAGGGAAGACGGTCAAGCAATTGGTTGCATTCCTCTTTCTCCCTGATATCGTAACGGTTTGTCCATACCGTTTTATTTTCCTTTAAAGCCTGAAGCGCAAGAGTAAATTGAAAGAATTCGTCAAAGACCAGCCTGTTTCTGGCTTCCAGCATATTCTCCCGGCATTTGGGGAAATGAACCTCGCTTATGGCATATTTATATGCAATCAGATCATTTTCCTTCAGAATTCTTTTGGGAAGGTAATCCTTTGAAAGCTCCAATTCTTCAAACACCGCCCGGACTGCCTTTGACACGGCATGATTCGTAATGCCGGAGGTAAGCGCGTAGACAGGCTGCAGCACATTCATTTTGGCACGGTATTCCTCACGCGTATAGATACCCGGCTGTTCTATCACCAGGATGCCGTTCTTTCGCACCACCTTGCCGCGGAACAGGTAATGGTAGCCCATACGAAGCTTATTCTTAAGAAAGGGCATATTAAACCAGTTAAGATACATCATCCCGGTCGAATCCTTTACACGGCAGCTTATAATCTTAAGATTTCTAATCTGCTTCGTCTGTGCAAGCGTCATAACGGAAGCTTCTATCGTGACTAGGCTTCCTTCCGCAATGCTGTTTATGGCGGTCGGCGCTTCAAATAAGTCGTAGCCTCTCGGATAATGCCGGATAATATCATCCACCGTAAAGATCCCCATCCTGTTAAAGGCTTTCTCGGTCTTTTCTCCGACTCCTTTGATAGCCGAAACCCTGTCCGTCAGGCTTAAGCGATTCTTTTCCGCCATACCGTCCCCCCCTTTCTATTTAGGATTCAAGTGTCAAAGGAGCAATTTAGTGTTCTGAATCAATGACCCTTTGACATCTAGTCCAATTTTGATATCATAAAAGATTCTCCGCACCGTCTTTTGACTGATGGCTCATAGAATTCTTCCGCTTCTATGAGGGCCCTCCGGCCCGAAGAATCTTTATAATTATTTTAAACGTTCCCGACTAACAATCGGAGAAACATAACGTTAGTATTCAGCCTATGGTACCGCATAGTAACATCATGACTTTATTCCACTGAAAGAACATAATAGTAAATGGGCTGCCCGCCGTAATGAACCTCGATATCCAGATCCGGATACTCTTCCGTTACCTGGTTTGCAAGCTCTTCGGCAGTTTCCGCCGTAACATCTGATCCGTAGTATAAACTGATCAGCTCCGAATTCTCATCTACCAATCTCTTTATCAACGCGATTGTGGTATCCGCAACCTCGGTACCGACAGCCAGGATTGTCTTTTCATCCAATCCCATTATATTGCCCTGCTTGATCTCTTTTCCATCAATATTGGTATCTCTGACCGCATAGGTTACCTGACCGCTCTTAACCTTTTTCATCTCCGCATTCATTCTTGCTTCATTTTCTTCCACCGTTTTGTCATGAACGTAGTTGATGATGGCCGTTATTCCCTGAGGAACCGTCTTGGAAGGGATTACAATGATTTTCTTATCCTCTGTCAGATCCTTCGCCTGTTGGGCGGCCAATATAATATTGCTGTTATTCGGGAATATGAAGATAGCATCCGCATTTACCTGCTCGATTGCATTAAGCATATCCTCCGTACTCGGATTCATCGTCTGTCCGCCGGCTATGATGTAATCCACACCCAAACCGCTAAAGATCTCATTGATCCCTTCACCGGTTGAAACGGTAATGAAGCCTACCTGTTTTCTGGGGGTTTTCTTTATCTCCTGCTTTGCTTTCCCTTGCGTATTCTTCTCTTTCTCCTTGTTGGAAGCGGCAATCCTGGAAGCATCCTTGATCAGCTTCTCATTATGCTCCTCCCTCATATTGTCTATTTTAATTTTTGATAAAGCTCCATAAGTCAATGCACGCTGAATGGCAAGTCCCGGGTCATTCGTATGTACATGAACCTTGACAATGTCATCATCTGCAACAACTACAAGGGAATCTCCGATAGATTCCAGATACTTTTTAAAGTCTGTCTCAGAATCCATATTGAATTCCTTCGACAGCATAATAATAAATTCCGTACAGTAACCGAACTTTATATCTGCGGTAGCTATATTCTGCTTTGGGATAGCAAGCCCGCTGCCTGTACCTTCCGTCGGTACGGAATCAAAATCAACTACTTTTCCAAGCAATGCATCGTATGCACCCTTAACCACTTCAAGCAGGCCCTGGCCGCCGGAATCCACCACACCGGCTTCCTTTAATACCGGAAGCAGCTCAGGAGTATATGCCAGAACTTCTTCCATATGTTTGATTACTTCTCTTCCGAAATACACCAGATCATCCGTTTCGGATACCAGCTGGGCGGCTTTCTCGGCAGCACCCCGCGCAACGGTCAATATGGTTCCTTCCTTCGGCTTCATAACAGCCTTATAGGCAGTTTCAACAGCCTTTTGAAATGCATTTGCCATGATCGTAACATTTATTTCATTATAATCCTTAATTTCTTTTGTAAACCCGCGAAACAGCTGGGATAATATGACACCGGAATTCCCTCTGGCACCACGGAGCGAACCGCTTGAAATTGCTTTAGACAGGCCTTCTATCGTAGGTTCTGCCATCTGACTTACTTCCTTAGCGGCGGACATAATCGTCAGCGTCATATTCGTACCGGTGTCTCCGTCCGGAACAGGAAATACATTTAACTCGTTAATATATTCTTTTTTACCTTCAATGCTTTTTGCTCCGGCCAGAAACATCTTCTTAAGAGTTACAGCATCTATTGTCTTTATAACCACAGGTTTGTTCCTCCTTAATTGTTACATCTTTAATCAATAACTCTTACACCTTCGACAAAAATATTAATTTTGACTACTTCCATACCGGTAAATTCCTCAACCTTATACTTAACGTTGCTGATTAAATTCTCAGCTACAGCAGAAATACTGACACCATAAGAAACGATAATATGCAGACCAATGATAATTTTATTATCTTCTACCGTTATATTTACGCCATGACTCAGACTTTCACGTTTCAGGAGCTTAACTAGTCCATCTTTTACATTAATTGACGCCATACCGACAACACCGAAGCATTCAATCGCAGATGAGCCTGCATACTTGGCCAACACGTCATTATCAATTAACACTTCTCCTATTTGTGTACTCACGTGCCCTTTCATAGGAACCCTCCAATTCTTCAATTTATTCGCATAAGACGTTAAACGTCGTTATTTCCATACATTTGTATTATACCCTTTTTTTTAATAAAATGGAATACCAATTTTAAAAACCGGGCGATATC